>JBCDAA010000644.1:0-3440 GCA_039186435.1 Myxococcota bacterium
CGCGCTGATTTCAAAGACGCACCCGAGCGACCGGCTTCAATCGTCCTGGCCGCGGCTCGTCGACCTCGAGACGCTGAAGACGCAGGACCTCAAGGAAGGATGGCGCGGCTGGCACAACGGACTCGCGCTGAGTCCTTCGGGACGGAGGCTGGCCGCGCAGCAAACCGAGCGACCGGAGAGCCAAGCCCTGGGGGAGCGCAGGGTCGTCGTCTACGAGGAAGGAAAGGCGCGCGTTCTCGGTCGCACGTGGGATCGCTGGCCCGTGCCGATGTGTTTCCTGGACGAGCGGCGTCTGGTCGTGAGCTTTCACGAAGAAGGCGAGATTCGACTCGCGGTACTGGATGTCGAAGAAGATCGAAGGAAATCGATCGAGGGCGCCGGTTCCGCGGATGCAGTGCGCTCGGTGGGGCGCCGGGTGGTCGGCATCGGGCAGGCGCTCGGTCAACCGCCGCGGCTCGTCGCGATTCACACAGACAGCAAGACGCGCGCGTGGCTTCCGGACCTCAGCGGCTGGACCGACGCCGAGACGCGCGACTGGAGGGTGGAGCGCTTGCGGGTCGAGGCAACCGACGGCGCAACGGTCGACACGCGTCTCGTGCTCCCGCCCGGCGACGGACCGCACCCCACCCTGCTGTGGATTCACGGCGGGCCGATCAACCAGTTCGGCAACGTTTGGCATTGGCGGTGGAATCCGCTGGTGATGCTGCGCGCTGGTTACGCGGTGGCGTTGCCCAACGCGCGCGGCTCCACGGGCTACGGCTACGAGTACGCGGCGGGCATCTGGGGCAACAAGTGGGGCGCGCAGTGCTACGCGGATCTGATGCAGGTCGCCGATGTGCTCGATGCGCGAAGCGACCTCGATTCCAGGCGCATGGTCGCGATGGGGGGCTCCTTCGGCGGGTACATGACGAACTGGATCGGCGGGCAGACCGACCGCTTTGCCGCGCTCGTCACCCATGCCGGTCTCTTTGATTTTCGTGCGTTCTACGGAACGACGGACCATCCCGCGTACTGGGCGCTTCACCAGCAGGCGACGCCCTGGGAAGGGGACATCGATCGCTATTCGCCGCATGCGCATGTCGGCGCGTGGAAGTCGCCGACGCTGATCCTCCATGGCGAAAAGGACTACCGCGTTCCCATCGGCGAGGCGCTTGCGCTTTTTGAGGCGCTCCAGGCGCACGGCATCGACAGCGAGCTCGTGGTCTTTCCGGATGAGAACCACTGGATCCTCAAGCCGCGCAACATCCGTGTTTGGTATGAGACGGTGCTTCGCTTCTTGGACGAGCGCCTTCAGCCGTAACGGCGTTCGAGCATCGAGTAGAGGGCGCGGAGGCCCATCGCCTCGCCGCCTTTGGGGCGCCCGGTGCGGTTTTCGCTGTTCCACGCCATCACGTCGATGTGGACCCAGGAGATTGCCGGGTCGACGAACTTGCGGAGAAAGAGCGCGGCGGTGATCGCGCCCCCAAAGCGGGTGCTTCCGGTGTTGCTGGTGTCGGCCACGCGACTGTCGAGGTAGCGCTCGTACGCATCCCAGAGCGGCATGCGCCAGAGGGGGTCGTGCGCTTTGGTGCCCTGGGTGAGGATTTCGCCGGCGAGGCGATCGTCATTGCAGAAGAGCGCCGGAAGCTCGGTTCCGAGCGCGACGCGGGCGGCGCCGGTGAGGGTCGCAAAGTCGATCAACACTTCGGGGTTGTCCTTCGACGCATGGTGAAGGCAGTCGCACATGATGAGGCGACCCTCGGCGTCGGTGTTGCCGATCTCGACGGTGAGCCCCTTCGCGGATTTGATCACGTCGAGGGGACGAAACGCGTTGCCGGACACCGAGTTCTCAACCGCCGGGACGAACACGCGAAGGCGAACGGGCAGCTTGGCATCCATGATCGCGTGCGCGAGGCCGAGGACGTGCGCGGCGCCGCCCATGTCCTTCTTCATCAGGAGCATGCCCGCGGCGGATTTGAGGTCGAGGCCTCCCGAGTCGAAGCAGACACCCTTGCCGACCAGGGTAACTTTGGGGTGCTTCGCGTTGCCCCAGCGAAGATCGATCACGCGGGGGGCATTGTCGCTCGCGCGACCCACCGCGTGCACTGTCGGGTATTTCGCGAGAAGCGCATCGCCGGTCGTCACGGTAACGCGCGCTTTGTGTTTTTTGGCGAGACCGCGGGCGGTCGCTTCCAGATCGGCCGGAAGCATGTCGTTCGCCGGCGTCGTGATGAGATCGCGGACGAGGTAGGTGGCGTCCGCGAGGCGCAGGACGCGCTTTTTGTCGACGCCCTTGGGCCACACGAGCTCGCGGGGAATGCGCGGGCTGTCTTTGTATTTGTCGTAGCGGTACTCGGAGAGCGCCCAGCCGAACGCGAGCGTTTCCGCCACTGAGCCGCTCGCCCCGCGAAGGCTGTAGCGACCTTTGGGGAGTGCGGCGGGAAGCTTTGCGGCCTGCCAAGGGGTTGGCGCATCGCTGCGAACAAAGAGAACGCTGCCGACGCCACCCGCGCGTTTCGGCACCAGAAGAACGGTGCCGACCTTGAGGGAGACACCGATGTCGCGCACCCACGCGCGAACTTCGGCCGGCTGCTTTTTCAGCCAGCTTTTTGCGCTTGCGAGGGTGTGGACGTGCACGACGAGCGTGCTTTTGGTGGCCTTTGCCGCGAAACAGGCTGACGACTTCAAGGAACGCCTCCGCATGGCTCGCGCGACCCCTTCGCGCGAGTTGGAGGGCCGAGGCTACGGTCTCTTGTGGCGAGAGAAAACTGAAAACGCCTTCTCGCTCAGGGGAGCAGCTTGCGAATCAGCTCGTCGCCCTGCGGAACGATCGGTTCGTTGTCGAGGTCCTCTGCGGGGGTCCAGCTTTGGTCGGCTTCCAGCCGAAACGATCCGACGAACTCGTAGGGGGCATGGGCACCCCACTCGTTCGGCGCGACCATCGACCAGAGCAGGGTGCCATTGGCGCGTCGATAGAGGTGATAGATGTGGCCCGGACGGCGCGAGAACGAGCATTCGGCGCGATGGAGTTCGAGGTCGCGCTGGGCGCCTTCGAGAACAGCGCGGGCCTGCTCTTGGAGCGCGCGGATCTGTTCCGCGATCACGGTGAGCTTGGAGTGGGTGACGGCGCCGATGAGGTGGTCGGCCTTTTCGATTTCGCCGGCGACATCGACGAGGCGAATGGGGGCGGAGAGGGTGCTGAGGGCGTAGGGCGCAGTTCGCGCGGGGCCTTGGTGCTTGTCGTCGCTGTCCGCCACGGTCGTGGGTGTAGGTCGAGATGCTTAGGATGTCGAGCTTCGGGTCTCAGGTGTTGGGTCTCAGGTTGATCGGGGTCTTGGGTCGGTCACTAGATACCAGCGCTATCAGGCTGAGTGGAAGAAAACAAAGGTACCGGAGGAGAAATTACATAAAGACCTGAGATGGAACATTCGGGAGCAGATGCTCTACAGAGATATTGTCTA
>JBCDAA010000645.1:0-3432 GCA_039186435.1 Myxococcota bacterium
CTTCAGGTCGCCACGCTTCAGGAGACGCTCGCCACGGCCGTCGGAGGGCGCGTCGTCGGTCAGGCGATCGAAGGCCGCGCGCGTCGCGCCATTCGCGTTCGCCTGATGCGTGAAGAGCGCAGCGCGCCGGAGGACCTCCTCGCGCTTCCGATCGCGGCGCCCGAAGGGGCCGTCATTCCTCTCGGTCAGGTCGCATCGCTCCGGTATGTGCGCGGCCCCCAGATGATGCGCGCGGAGGACACCTTTCTGACGAGCTACGTCCTCTTCGATCCCGCGCGCGGCGTCACGGATGTCGACGCGGTCCACGCGGCGAAGACCCATCTCGAAACGCTTGTTGCCAACGGGAGCCTCGTCGTTCCCGAAGGCGTGAGCTGGCGTTTCGCCGGGACCTACGAAAACCACGAGCGCGCGAATGCACGGCTGATGATCCTCGTGCCGGTGGCTCTCTTGCTGGTGCTCTTGCTCCTCTACCTTCAGTTTCGAAGCGTTGTTGTGAGCCTCACCATCTTCGCGGGCGTCGCGGTCGCGATGGCGGGCGGCTTCGTGTTGCTCTGGCTTTGGGGTCGTCCGGGCTTTCTCGACGTGGGCAACCTCGCGACGGTTTTTCATACCGGCCCGGTGCCGCTGACCGTGGCGGTGTGGGTGGGCTTTATCGCCCTCATCGGGATCGCGGTCGACGACGGCGTGGTGATGGCGACCTATTTGAAGCAGCGCTTCGCGACCGCGCCCGGGACGCCGGAGGACGTACGACGACTCGTGGTCGAGGCGGGGCTTCGGCGAATTCGACCCTGCCTCATGACGACTGCGACCACGATTCTCGCGCTCCTCCCCGTCCTCACGGCGACCGGCCGCGGCAGCGACGTCATGCGCCCGATGGCCCTACCGATCGTGGGTGGTATGGCGGTCGAATTTCTTACGCTCTTTGTGGTCCCTGTGCTTTGGGCCCTGCACTGGGAGCTCAAGGTTCGCCACGGACGCGAGCCGAGCCCGCTGCCCTGAGGCCCTTGCTGGCGACGGACCCCGAGTGCTACACGCGCTTCGTGGCGGGCCTTTTTAAAGCGCTTCTTTCGCTTCTCTGCGTGTTCGGGATCGGCGCGCGGCTTGTGCCGCTCCTCGACGCGACTCGGCGGATGGCGCAATGGCCGACCGAAGACGGCTATTTCATGCTGACGATGGGCCGCAATGTCGCCCTCGGTCGCGGGCTCAGCGTTGCAGGCGGGGAGATGCCCACCAACGGCACGCAGCCGCTGACGACGCTGATCTGGGCGCTCGGTTACGCGACGGTAGACGGAGACCGCGAGTCGGGTGTGCTGATCGCTCTCGTCCTTCAATGGATCGCGGCCATGCTGACCGCGTTTGCGATCTACCGCCTCGGCAAGACGATCTTCGCGGAGCGAAGCGACGGATCGAACCGAGCGGCGCTCGCGGCTGCGGTGTGGCTCGCGAGCCCGGTGGTGATGCCGCACACGATGAACTGCCTCGAAACCGGCTTCAACGGTCTCATCGCGGTCCTTGTCGCCCACACCTACGTGTCGAAGGACGGTCTTTGGTCCTGGAAGCGCACCCTCGGCTTTGGGGCGCTCCTCGGCGTCGCGTTTTGGGTTCGCAACGACTCCGCGTTTTTGATCGCGGCCGCCTGCCTTGGCTATTTGCTCCCCGCGCTGAGGACGCCGGAAGAGCGAACGCCGCGCTTCCTTCGAGTCCTCGTCTTCGGCGCAACCAGCGTGGCCGTGGCCTCGCCCTGGCTCGTCTACAACTACGTCAACTTCGACCACATCATGCCGGTGTCCGGCCGGGCTGAAGCGCTCACGGGTCACTTCGGCGGCAACCTCGCCGGCGTGCCGATCGTGCTCGCGGAGTACCTGATGGCCTTCGTGCCGATTCCGCATTCCGTTTCCGATTCCACGGTGGTCGTCCTCGGGGCGGCGGCGTTGATCTTTGCGGCCCTTGCGGTGCTGATCGTTCGTCGCCGCGAGCTGCACGTGCCGGAACGACGTCTCGCGTTTCTGGTGGGCGTCTACCTCCTCGGGATGGCCGCCTTCTACGGTCTCTACTTTGGCGCCGCGTGGTTTCTGCCGCGCTACTTCCTGCCGCTTTCGCCGTTTTTGGCGCTCGCGTTTTCGAGCGTGGTGTTTCTCGTCCTCGGGCGTCTCGCGGATCGTCTGCGGAGTATTCTCGCGCTTGGGGGCGCGGTTGCGATGCTCGGGATCATCGCATTCGTCGGCTATCGCCAGTACCGCGGCGGCACGCAGCATATGCACTTTCAGGTGGTCGCATGGGTCGAGGAGAACGTGCCCGAGGAGACCTGGATCGGCGCGATTCAGACAGGGACCCTCGGGTTCTTTCACGACCGCACCATCAACCTCGACGGCAAGGTGAACATCGCGGCGTACGAGGCGCTCGTCGCGGGCCGGGAGGGCGAGTATGTGGTCGAAGACACCGAGATTCAGTACCTCGCCGACTGGATTGGAATGCGCGACTGGCTCACCAAGCCGGTGATCGCCGCCAATTTCGAGGTGGTCGTGGAGGACGAGGACGCCAACCTCGCGGTTCTGAGGCGGCGAACCCCGCAGTGAGCGGTCGCTCCTTTGGGCGGCGTGGGCAGCTTGTCCGCGAAAAGCACGTACATCGGGCGAGCATTTTTCATGCGGCGGAATCGTCGCCGTAGATTGGCCGGCGCCCTCGCGCTATAGGGTCGCCTGGGAGGCTTCGTGAGCAGCGACGAGTATCTCGAGTCCGACATCGCGATCGTAGGCATGGCGGCGCACCTACCGGGGGCGCCTACCATTGACGAGTTCTGGAACAACCTCGTGGGCGGCGTGGAATCCGTCCGCTTCTACAGCGACGAGGAGCTTCTCGCCGCCGGCGTGCCGCGCGAGCAGTTGCGCCACCCGAAGTACGTGAAGGCGAGCGCCGAGCTCGGCGACATGGAGCTCTTCGACGGGGACTTCTTTGGCTTCTCGCCGAAGGAGTGCGCCATCCTCGATCCGCAGCATCGGCATTTCCTCGAGTGCTGCTGGGAGGCGCTCGAAGACGCCGGTCATACCCCCGAGAAGATCGACGCGCCCGTCGGCATCTTCGGCGGCTGCGGCATGGGGAGCTACTTCTACTTCAACCTCTGCTCGAACCCGGACCTCGTCGACTCGGTGGGTCTCTTCCTCCTGCGCCACACCGGCAACGACAAAGACTTCCTCGTCACGCGCGCCTCGCACGTCCTCGATCTTCGCGGACCGGCCGTCAACGTGCAGACCGCGTGTTCGACGTCCCTGGTTGCCGTGCACTACGCCGTGCAATCGCTCCTTAGTCAGGAGTGCGATTTCGCGCTTGCGGGCGGCGTCACGATCGAGATTCCGCACCCAGAGGACCTACACATCACCCAGAGGACCTACACATCACCCAGAGGACCCACATACCACCCAGAGGACCTACACA
>JBCDAA010000646.1:0-3412 GCA_039186435.1 Myxococcota bacterium
GAACGCCGCCTGAAGTCCCCAGCCGCCGCGAATCGCAAGGTTCTCCGACACCGCAAACCAGAGCTCGTTGTCGCCTTCCTCAAGGGGAAGGACGAGCCCGTCGTACCAGCCGATCACGCCTTGAAAGGTGATGTCGCGCGAGTGCCAGGTGTCGTCCGCGACGAACACGAGGTCTCCCCGAAAGAAGACCCGCACTCGTTCGCTAAAGCCAAACCGAACCTGAACGCGCTGGGCACGATCCGAGCGAACGTTGACGCGGGCGAACACCGTATCGGCGCCTGCGTCGGCGGCATGAAGACGCGCGAGATCGGTCAACCCCGAGGGCTCGCTCGACAGCGCCTGCCAAGTGAGCGTCGACCCCTCCGGCGCGCGGAGCTGCCCGTCCAGCGTCTCGCCGTCGAAGGGCTGCGAAACCGCCCACTCCGCCACTCGGCCGGGACGCTCGACGGCCGGCTCCCGCAGCTGCCCGCGAAGCTCGGGCGCCTCGAGAGACGTCACCCGCACGTTCGAGTAGTAGACGCTCGCTGGGTTCATATCCGCTGGGATGGGCTCGTTGTAGAGCGCAACGCGACCGCTGGTTTCGTCCAGGCGAAGCGGGTCCACATGAAGAAGAGGCTGCTCCATGTCTTGTACGTAGATGTCGGCGCGCTCACCGCTGACCACGATTTTTACCGGAGTCCAGCGACGCGGACGAAAGGTCACCGGCTGGTTGAAGTCGGGCCCGTGGTAAATCTGCCAGCCCGCGATGTGGTGAAACACCGGGACGTACTGCGTCGCCTCGCGGCTCCCGCTCAGAAACGTTCGCAGGTAGAACTTCTCGTAGCGACTCTCGTCCTGAACGCGCCACACCGGTCCGGCGAATGCCACACCTGGCTCCGCGATCATATCGAGCTCGATCACCCCGTCGGAAAACTCGACGTCACGAAGAAACGCAAACCCGCCCTTGAGGCGCAAGCTCGGCCGGCCCAGGTGGGTGACGAACTCCGCATCCCGGGCGGAAAGCGACCACCGTGCCGGGGTCATCGGAATCGCATCGCTCGCGACCGGAGGCGACGTCGGGGTCTGCGTTCCCCCGCAGGCAACCATGCACATCACCCAAATCAGCCGGCGCATCCATCCTCCTCGATCGGGCGAACGTGTCATCCGAGCGCCCCGGAGGTCAACGTCACACCAGGTCGATAGGTTTCACCCTCGTTGGAGCCCTCGTGATCACGTTTCGCCTCTCGATCGCCATTCGTTGGCCGGACAACGACGTTCAAGAACATACGCTTCGTGGACGCGCGTTTGTGATCGGCCGGGCGGAGGGCTGCGAGATCGTCATCGAACACGACGCCGTGAGCCGGCGGCACGCCCGCCTGGTCGTCACTCCGGAAGGCGAACTCTGGGTGGAAGACGCGCGGAGCACGAGCGGGACCTTTCTCAACGACGATCTTCTCGCTGCACCTCGTCCTTTCACGTACGGAGACGTCCTTCGGGTGGGCGAAGCCCGAATCGTGCTTCTGAGCGCGCCACAGCGGATCGCCTAGGAACTCGCGCCGAAATACGGCGGAGCGGCCAAAAAGCCCAGCATCGCAAGGAAATCTGCAGCTACGCGCGAATGAATGTGCTCGCGATGGATTCGCGCCTCTGAGGAAACGGGTTTGTCACGGGCTTGCCGATATTCTTGAGAAGACCTGAGCCGGTTGGAACGACTTGGGATACCTAGCCCACGAGGGATGCGATGAACGAGGCTCGCGACGGTGGTGTTTTCGCTCGACTTCTTTCGGTCGTTCGCGGGGGACCCGACGGCCCCGCCACACCGAAACGTGTCCGTGGAGATCACGTGTATCTCGGTGGCCCGGATCTCGGATCCGCCCGGCATCTGGTCCTCGCCCTCCACGACTACGGCGAGACGAAATCCCAACTTCGGAAAGAGCTGCCGATGCCCAAGGCGGCTGGCTATTTCGCGCTTCCCGCGCCCTATCGCGTGAAGAACCGGGTGGGCTTTTCGTACTTCAACCACCATCCCCACGCGCCGAGCGAGGCCCAGCTCGAGGCTGCGGTCGACCGTCTCGAAACCAGCGTACAGTACCTTCACGACTACGCGCAGCAGCTGACACTGGTGGGCTATGGCCAAGGTGCCGCCGTGGTCCTTCACGCGCTCCTGACGCGATCGCTCCCCATCGACGGCGCGGCGGTGCTCGGCAACGCAAAGCCGGTCGTCTCGCGAGGCCGGGTGACCTGCAACGCGAACATCTTTCTCGCGACGGGACCGTCGGAAGCCGATGCGATCCGAAGCGCGCGCCTGCGTTTGACGCTTGAAGCCAGCGAATACCGCGTGTTTGAGCATCGCGAGCTCCCCAACGCATCGTCGCGAACGACGCTTCGCGCCTTGCACCGCTGGATTCGTGCGACTCAGGGCCGCCGGACGTCGGGGTTCCGTCTCAAGACGAAGTAAGCCGAATCGGCACTCCCACGGAGGTCGAGCTACTCTTCGTCCAGGGACTCGAGCACTGCTCGAGGGTTGGAGGGACGATGCGTAGCTTGATGGTAGTGGGACTCGTACTCGTTTTGGGGTGCGGTGATGACGACGGTGCCGCGGTCGACAGCGGAAGCGCCGACACCGGAGGTTCGGACAGCGGAGCGATCGACGCGAGCGCGGAGGACGCCAGAACCGATACCGGCGCGGAAGACGCCGGCGCGGAAGACTCTGGCAGCGATACGGGCGTCGACGACAGTGGCTCTGACGCGGCCTCGGATAGCGAGGTTCCGGAGGACGCCGCTCCCGCCGACGCGGGAAGTGATGCGGCCGTGGGCGATGCCGCCGCATGCACACCGGTCGACGACTTCGGTGACCGCTGCTTCGACGACGGTGAGTGCGGAAGCGGGATCTGCTGGAACTCGGAATTCATCGCCGGGTGCGTCCTCGGCGGCTGCACGGCGACCTGCGAGAGCAACGCGGAATGCGAATGCCTCGCGGCGGAAGCCGGCGCGGAAACACCCGCCGCCGCGACCTGCGATGCGGAAGGCCAATGCGATCTCACAGGCACAGGCCTGGGGGACGCGATCCTCTGCTCGTAGCGATCGCCCATCGACGCCGCCTTCGAAGGTGTGAGACCCTCGCGATCCTTTTGGAGGGGACATGGCCGACGGACCGAAGCTGCTCAAACCACCCGCAGAGGTGGTGTACGCCAAGGAACTCAAGATGCTCGAGGAGTCGGACGAAGGTCCGCGTCCGCCGGGCTGGCGTATGTCCCCAAAGGCGGTGCGCAGCTTCATCCTTGGGGACAAGCAACGAAACATTCGACGAAAGTTCGTGGCGCACGCGTCCCTGGTCGATCGCGCCATGGTTGCGCTCGCCACCAACCGCGGGCTGATGCTCGTCGGCGAGCCCGGCACGGCAAAGTCGATGCTCTCGGAGCTTCTCGCGGCC
>JBCDAA010000647.1:0-3393 GCA_039186435.1 Myxococcota bacterium
CCTCGCCCGATCCCGCAAACTGGGAAGCGCGCGCGTTCCACGACATCTTCCACGGTGCGGCCGCCAACGCGGGCCAGCCGGCGTACAACCGACCGATCGTTTCGGTGAACGCGAACAACGAGGTCGTGCTTCTGCAGGCGACCGGCGACGTCGACCGCCTGGAGGACGTCACCGCCGAGAACCGCGTGATCTCGATTACCGAGGAGCTCACCTTCGACGCCACCGGCGCGGTCATCGCTGTCGGCGGTCAGCTGAACTGGCAGATCACGCTACAGCCGGGTGAGCAGGTGACCGGCCCGCTGGAGCTCTTCGAGTCGAATGTCTTCTTCGGAAGTTTCGTGGCTTCGAACGATGCGGTGGATGCCTGTCAGGTGGGCTTCAGCCGCCTCTGGGGCGCGGAGTTCGTCGGCAACATCACCGCGGGCAATACGCCAGGGGAGTTCCTGCCGACCGGTGCCCTCGACGATGGAGGAACGCCCACCTTGAACATCGGACCGGGCGACCTTCCGACCCTCGAGAACCGCCTCATCATGGGTGTGGCGGCGACCCGCCGACCGACCTGCGTCGACTTTACCGAGCCGACGGAGACGGATCCCTACCTGGGCTCGCGTCAGGCGTACCGCGTCACGAACTCGAGCGCTCCGGTGTTTGAGCTCACCGCCCTCCTCGGTGGTCGCGACACGGCCGGTGTGGCCGGCGCCTCGATCGAGGAGTTCACCCGGGAGCTCGTGCCGCCGCCGGCGTACACCACCTCGCGTGCATATCTCCCGGTGGTCGACTGATCCCGACGAGGTAGACTCCGCGCATGAGGTGGCTCGCGCTTGCGCTCGTGATGTTCAGCTGTGGTGGGGAGGAGGAGACTCCTCCCCCCGAGCCGGACGAGACGCCCTCGACCCCGCAGGGTTCCTTTCACCCAGAGGATGACCTCTACGACGAAGAGGGAAACCTTCAGGCGAGCGACGAGGTCCTCGCAGGTCTTCCGCTTCCTCTAGGTCTGACGCTCGAGCGCCAGGTCGACCGCCGACACATCTACAGCTCGCGGATCCCGATCGAGAAGATCGTGGGCTTCTTCGGACCGAAGCTTTTCACCGGCAACGTGACCCGCATCGGGGACGGCGCCGTGTATCGCGGCGCAACGCTGGTGGGCGTTGAGAACGCGCCACGCTTTACCGTCTCGGTGATCGCTGCAGGAACGCAGACGCGCGTCGAGATCGAGGAGCTCCCGCCCGTTCCTGAGACGCCGCCAACGCCGCAGGAGATGGAGCAACGCTGGCAAGAGATGCAGAAGCGCTTGGACTGACCGTACGTCGAAGCGCGGTCGTCGCGTTCGAACTGTGCTCACCTTTGTGCTGGGTTCGCACCTTTTCGAAGTCGAAGTTCCGCAGCTAGACTTTGTCCCATGTGGTGGCGGCGGGCCGTGGTGGGCTTCGCGTGTTTGGTGGCGTTCGGATGTGGCGATGACGACGGTGGTGTCGATGCGGGGCGGGATGCCGCCGTTGCGGATACCGGTCGCGATGTCGCCCCGGACGTTGGCGAAGACGCGGCGCTGGACGATGTCGGAGCGGACGTAGGCGACGCGGATCGCGGACCGGTCAACGTTCTTTTTCCTCGAACCGGGATCTCGGCTGCCGAGCTCGGTGTTGTCGTCAACGAAGACGATCCGCAGAGCGTCGCCGTTGCGGCGCGCTATGTGGAAGCCCGCGGCATTCCGGAAGCCACCGTCGTCCGGGTTTCGTTCCCGGTTCAGGACGAGATCTCGCTCGAGGTTTTCGAGCCGATCCGGACCGCGGTCGCAGCACTTCCGGGCGAGGTCCAAGGCCTCGCGGTCACCTGGACGCGTCCCTATCGCGTGGACTGCATGTCGGTCACGAGCGCCTTGGCGTTTGGCTTCAACGAACGCTTCTGCAGCCCGGCCGACGGGTCGTGTGAGGACACGGCCGCCAGTCCACTCTTTGCGTCTGATCTCACGCGCCCCTTCGACGATTTTCGCGTTCGCCCGGCCATGATGCTCGCGGGAGTTTCCGAAGAGGAAGCCCTCGCCCTCATCGACCGGGGTCTCGCGGCGGACGGAACGCTGCCCGAAGGGAAGGGCTATCTCGTACGCACCAGCGACTTTGAACACGCGCGCCGATGGCCGACCTTTGTGGAACAGCCGGATCGCTGGACGGGCCTTGCGCTGACCTACGTCGACAACTCTCCCGGGGGCGGTTCGGATGTGATCAGCGGAAAGACCGACCTGATGTTCTACTTCACGGGCCTTACGCGAATCCCGGAGCTCGACAGCAATACCTATGCGCCGGGTTCGGTGATCGACAACTACCGATCGGTGGGGACGCCCGAGGACGGCGTCACGCTCAGCGCGCTTCGAATGCTGGAGGCCGGCGCGACGGGCAGCTACGGAACCGTGGGCCCGTGTCCCTTTCAGAACTCGTCGCCAAACTTGATTCGTTTTCTCGAGGTCTATTTTCGCGGCGCGACGCTTCTTCAGGCGTACTGGTCGTCGGTCAACTGGCCCGGGGAAGGGCTCTTTGTCGGCGATCCGCTCGCGCGTCCCTTTGAACGTCAGCTTGCGACCGTCGACGGGGACATGGTCGTACTTGAGACCAACGCGGTGCTGCCTGGCGACACGGGCTGGGTGGTCCAGGAAGGACCCTCGGCCGACGGACCGTGGACGGTGCTGACGCTCGTGGAAGCCGAGGCGTACGAGCGACAGACGATTCGCGTTCCCCGACCAGCGGAAGGCTGGCTGCGGTTGACCCGCGGGCGCGACTAAGCCCGCGTTCGAAGTTGCATCTTCGCTGCGTGGTTCGCGACCGCGTGTGAACCATACGTTGACTGATTCAGGGCAAGGGAAGTCGGTCTGGCGCTCTCGTAGATCGCAACATGCTCCGCGCGACAGCGCTCTTAATTTTTGCCGGCGGTTGCTCGATCGTTTTCGATCCGGGTTCGCTCGGGACTTCGGACGGCGGCGTTCGCCCCGACAGTGGGCGCAATGGTCGACGCGATGCGGGCCGAGATCTCGATGCGCAGGTCGACTTTGATGCAGAGGTCGACTTCGACGCCGGGCAGCGAGAACTCGACCCGATTCGCGGTGGAAGCTCCTTCGAGGGAGAAGCCATCGAGCTCCCCTTTGTTTCGGACTCCTCCGACCGCGCGGCGTTCGCGAAAACCTTCTACTCGTTCACGCTCTCAGAGCCGACCCAGATCGAGTTGAGTAGCGAGCGCGACGGCGGTTGCGTGGACTCGGTGTTCGACTTCGGACCGCGCCAGGGCGGAATGTTCTACACCATCGCGTCACTCTTCGCCCGAGAGTGTGCGAGCGCGACGATCAACTTCGCGCCGGGCGAGTACGCGGTCGGCGTTGGAACGACGGATGTCGCAGCCGACGTTGCG
>JBCDAA010000648.1:0-3378 GCA_039186435.1 Myxococcota bacterium
ACTCGTCCCGCGTCGCGTACGCATCGATGCCGAAGGATGCGTCGGCGAAGCCTGGCTCTGCCGTGACCGAAGCTGCGCAGGCGTCCCCAAATCGGTGCCCATCGTCCAGGGTACAGGCGTCGTCGAACTCGAACCGGGGGCCTGGTTGGTTCACGGTCGCTGCGACGATGGCCGCCGTTCTCCCGCAATCGCCTTCCAGGTCACGGCAACGGGCTTCACCCGTCCGGCGGGAATGGACGTCAACGGAGACGGCTACGCGGACCTCGTGGTCGGGGCCGGTACGTTCGGGGAACCCCTTCCGGGCGCACGTCGTGGACCCGGTGCGGTCGCCGTCTACTTCGGCGGTCCGAGCGGGATCCCCGAAGAGGCCTCCCAGATCGTCCCCTCCCCCGAGGGCGGCCTCTTTGGAACCCAGCTCGGCGCCGCCGGCGACGTCAATCGCGACGGCTACGACGACGTCCTCGCAACCGCGATCATCGCGCCTTGGGTCGACGAACACGGCGGCGAAGGGCGCACCTATCTTCTCCACGGATCTCCGGGTGGGCTCGTGCGTTCGGATTGGACCTTTGTTGTGCCGCCCACTCGGTCCGCGTCCTCCAACCGCCAGTCGACGCCCCGCATTGCAGCGCGCGGGGTCGGTGACGTGAACGGTGACGGCTACCCCGACGTCGCGATCGGCATCGCCACCGGACGCGCCACAGTCTGGCTCTACGAGGGCGGCCCAGGCGGCCTGAACCCGACGCCGAGCTCCTTCGCCGAAGACCCAGACACCGAATCCTTCTTCGGATGGGATGTCATCGGCGGCATCGATCTCAACGAAGACCGCCACGCGGACATCGCGGTCGCCTTTCAGGCCTACGATCCCATCCCCATCTATCTCAACGGAGGCCCCGACGGGATTACCTACGACACGAGCGTTCGCCTCGGACCCCCAAGCGGCTGTCCCGGCTCGTCCTTCGCGGTTGCGGACTACGACGGCGACGGCCACCTCGAACTTGCGATGGGCTCGTTTCTCCGCGCACGACGCGGCATGGTCGGCGTGTTCAAAGGCCTCGTGACGTCCGGACGCAACCTGCATCCGATCTGGGTCGCAACGGGCGAACGCGGCGACAACCTCGGACGTTCCCTTGCCGCCGCGGACGTCAACGGCGACGGCAAGACCGATCTTGTAACAGGCGTTCCGCTCACGGTCCTCTACGGCGGCGAGGCGCCTCCGGGCCCCGGCTTTCGATTTCGCGAGATCGAATCACGTCAGCAGGTCCGCCCCTCGAACAGTCGGCGCGGCGAACGACTGACTTCCCCCGGTGACCTCAACGGCGATGGCTTCGCCGACGTCGCGATCTCCACGATCGGTACACCCATCGTCGAGGTCTACTTCGGAAGTGCGCAGGGCCTTGAGGCGGAGCCGCGCACCGAGCTCGAAATGTCCTACGGAACGCAGTTTGGCCTCGACTTCGCGCCCTAGACTGCGCGCACTTTGATTCGCGCGGCGAAAGTTGCGGCAGCGCGACAACTCACGCTAGAAAACTTGGATGGGGCACTGGGGCAAAGCGTGCTTGGCGCTCGCGGTTTTCGCGACGGCTTGCGGAGATGATGACGGAACGACCGGCGACGCGGGCGGTCGTGATAGCGCGGTGGCCGACGCGGGCGGAACCGACGGCGCGCTCCCGGATAGCGGCCCCGGAAATCCGGACGCGGGCGTCCCGGATACGGGTCCTCGCGTGGACGCCGGACCGCGCACGCCCGGCCACATGTCCTTCGTCCCGCCCGGACTCATGCCCGAAACGGCGACTCGCATGATCGTTCTCGGCGATTCGATCAGCGCCGGGGCCGGCGCGGGTCGCGGATCTCTCGTGTATCACTCCCTCCTCGTCGACAACGACGACTCGATGTGGCCAGACGACACCGAAAGCGACCTCGCCGCGCTCACCGGCGGAACGGTCGAGGTCATTGACGCAGCGGTCGGTGGTGCACGCACCGGAAACCTCGCCGGACAGGTCGACCGCGCGCTGGGCGACATCGATCTTCCGGCGGTGGGACACACGGTCGTGGTCGTCACCATCGGCGGCAACGATTTGCAGTCCGCGCTGGTCGGCGGAAATCCCACGGGCCCGCTCCTCGACCGCGCGATTGCAGCCATCCGAGCCATGGCCGAACGCCTCCTCGATCCCACGGACTTTCCGGACGGGACGTCCCTCTATCTCGCTGCGGTGTACGACCCGAGCGATGGCGAAGCGCAAATCGACGGCTGCTTCTTCAACCTCGAGCTTCCCGAGCTCGTCGCGGCCCTCGACGTGTGGCGCGATCGCTACATTGAGCTCGGCGAAGAACTCGGCTTTTCGGTGATTGATGCCCTCGGCCACTTTCACGGACACGGCCACAACCACATGAACACCGAAAACCCGTTCTACGATTCCGCGGACCCCTCCTTTTGGTTCGCCGACTGCATTCATCCGAATGCCCGCGGGCACCACGAATTGCGGCGCCTTTTCTACGAAGCGATGAACCCGGCGTTCGTCGTCGAGTAGCCCCGCCGGCGCCGTCCGAAACAAATGACAAAAAAGGACACGAGCGCCCCCTGCGCTCCGCTCTTTGCGCTATGGATGGCGGGTGAGAACGATTTCCAGCTTCGCCCTCCTCGCGCTCGCCCTTCTCAGCACGCGCGTCGACGCACAGCGCAATCCCTACGACACGGAGACTCGCCGGCTCGAACGCGAGGTCGTTCGTAGCGGCCGGTCCGCAAGGGGCGTCCTCCCGCTGCTGCGCCTGGTTCGCTTCGGCGGGGACACCTCGCCCGGAACGACCAAGGCTGCGCTGGAACGCATCGCGCGCAATCGCCGCGTCGCACCGCCCCTTCGTGCGCTGGCCACCGCCTACGGCGCGCGCTTCTTCATCGACGCCGGCGAACCCGGCCGTGCGGAAGAGACCTACGACGAGCTCGGCTACCTGCGCGACTGGCGCATCATGGGCCCCTTCGACAACGAAGGCCGCGGCGGATACTCGCGCGAACTTCCCCCCGAGGCCGCGCGCAATCGTCCCGTCGATCTCAACGCGTCCTTTCGCGGGCGCGAGCGGGAGGTGCGCTGGCGAACCTACCCGAAGGTCGTCGACCGCTACGGCTACGTGAATCTCGACGCGGTGATGCGTCCCTGGGTGAACGTCTGCAGCGTGGCCGAGACCTTCGTACGCGTGGACCGCGCGCGCCCCATGAGCCTTTGGCTTGGCGCGGGTGGCGCGGCGAAGGTGTACTTCAACGGCGAAAGGGTTCTCGAAGACGATGTCTACCGCGCCGCGACCTTCGACCGGCAGGTCGCGCTCGTCGGAGCCCGCGAGGGATGGAATCGCATCCTCATCAAGAACTGCGTCAACGATCGAAGC
>JBCDAA010000649.1:0-3363 GCA_039186435.1 Myxococcota bacterium
CTCGGCGCGAAAGGCTGCATCAACCGAAAACGTTTCAATCACTGGGGCATTCCCCCTCATTGGAAGGACCGTGCTGGGTACGCGAAGTGGCTCGCCGAAGCGCGCGGCTTCGGTGAGGCGATTTGGGAGGCGGTTGGAGAGCGGCGCAGCCCCCGCATCGTGTGCGAGCATCCAGGCGAAAGCACAATCTCGACCAGCGTCTTCGTTTGTCAACGCGGAGGGATGGTGGTCATCGGTGCGGGGACGACGGGCTACCACGCCGCCATCGACCTTCGCTACGTCTGGACCCGGCAGAAGCGCCTTCAAGGTTCGCACGCCGCCAACGACGACCAGGCGCGCGCGCTCAACGAGCTCGTCGCCTCGAAGCGGATCGACCCGTGCACGAGCCAGGTATTCTCGTGGGACGATCTCGCGCGAAGCCATCAGCTCATGTACGAAAACCGGCATCCGTACGGAAACATGGCAGTGCTCGTCGGCGCGCAGTCCGTCGAAGAGAGCGTCCCGCTCGCAGCTGCCGACAGCGCTCCCGAGGAGACCTATCGACCGCCCCGCCCCGACACCATCGTCGAGGAGACGCATTCGCACCGAACGCTCGTGCGTGAGGCGATGCATGAAGGCGTGATCACGTGTGCCGCCGACTCCAAGCTTGGCGAAGTCGCTCGCATCCTTCTCGAGAACCGCATCCACGCCTTGGTCGTGACGGATGGCGACGCCCCCGTCGGTGTCGTCTCGCAAACCGACCTCGTGCTCGCGCGGCAGGGCCGTTCGCGGCAGCAGGCTGCGGAGCTCACGGCGGGCGACGTCATGACCCCGAACCCATTGACCTGCGAGCCCGACATGCTGCTTGCCGACGCGGTGACTCTGATGACGCGGCGAGGCATGCATCGCCTCTTCGTGACCGAGCCGGGCAAACCCGACGTTCCTATCGGCGTTTTGTCCTTCAGCGACATCGTCAAGCGAATAGCGAGACCCACCTAACCGAGAAAACATGCTGCGACGCTCTCTACTCTTCGTTCCCGGGATTGCGACGCAGCGGTTCGGAAAAGCGAAGGCCTCGGGCGCCGACACGATCGTCTTCGACCTCGAGGACTCGGTCCCGCCCGATGCGAAGGGGCGCGCCCGCGAAGCGGTCTGTGTCGCACTCGGTGAGGGTGGCTTTGAAAGCTCCGAAGCTGCGGTACGAGTCAACGCGCCCGGTACGCCTTTTCATGAAGACGATGTGAGGGCGACGGCTTCTGCGGGCGCTGCGGCTATCATGGTGCCGAAGTCCCAACGCCCGGACGACCTACGCGCAGTCGCCGCGATCCTCGATGATGTCGGGGCCGACACGCGGATCCTGGCGCTCTTGGAAACGCCCCTCGGCGTCGCCCGAGCGCTTGACGTCGGCATGGCAAGCCCTCGCGTCGACGCCCTCTGCTTCGGTCACGCCGATTTCGCCTTGGAGATGGGAGTTTCGGCGGAGGATCCCTCGAAGGGCGTGCTCTACCACGCACGCTGCTCGGTCGCGGTGGCCGCCCGCGGCTGCGGCGCTCAGCCGGTCGACAACGTTTGCCTCGCCGTGCGCGACGAGGAGGCTCTTCGGCGCGACGTACAGGTCGGCGTGGAGCTCGGCTACGAGGGAAAGCTCTGCATTCACCCGATGCAGGTCACGATCGTCAACGAGATGTACACCCCCGCACCCGAAGAGGTCGACTACGCGCGCAGGGTGATGTCTGGATGGCAGGCCGCACGCGCCGAAGGGCTCGGGGTCTTTACGCTCGACGAAAAGATGGTCGACGCCCCACTCGTACGAGCGCAAGAGCGCGTGCTCGAGCGTGCGCGGCGAGCGGGCCTGGTCTCGGAGGACACTTGATGACCGAACACGAGGCACAGCGAGTCGAGGTCGACGGGCCTTACTTCGAGGACTTCACCCTCGGCCAGGTGTTCGAGGCGCCCTCGGTGACGCTGACCTCGGGCTTTGCGGCTCTCCACCAAGCGCTCTTCGGCGAGCGACTGCGCCTGCCGCTCGATGCGGAGCTCTGCCGCGCTGTCACCGGGAAAGACGTCATCGCGAGCCCCGGCCTCGTGAGCAACGTGGCCATCGGCCAGACGACGTACCCGACGCAGCGCGTGAAGGGAAACCTCTTCTACCGGGGCGTCGTCCTCCAGCGGCCTTCGTTCATCGGCGACACGCTCAGCACACGAACGGAAGTCGTCGCGCTCAAGCAGAACCGCCCGAAGCCGGGCCGTCCGGCGAGCGGCCTCGTCGTACTCGACATGACGGTCGTCAATCAACGCGGCGAAACCGTCCTACACTTCTGGCGCTGCCCGATGATTCCGTGCCGCGATCCGGAGGCCGTGACGGGGCACGCCGACTCCTTCGACGCTATCCCCGATGAGCTCGACATGAACGCGGTGAGCAGCGCCGTTCCCGCAGAGTGGAACCTCGCGGCGTTTCGCGAGAAGGTTCCGGGCGTACACTTCGCCGACGTTCCAGAGTCGACCACGTACGTGCTGAAAGCGCGCGACACGGTGACCTGTGCCCCTGAACTGGTCCGCATGACGCTCAACATGGCCTTCACTCACGCCGACCCCGGAGCGAGCACGTACGGGAAGCGGCTGGTCTACGGCGGTCACACCATCTCGATGGCAGGCGCGCACCTTTCCCAAGTGTTCCCCAATCTGCTGACCGTCGTCGGCTGGCGACACTGCAATCACACCGCGCCGGTCTTCGAGGGTGACGTGCTGCGCACCGAGGCAACCGTCGTCGCCAAGCATCCGCTCGAGACGGGCGGCGGACTGGTCGAGCTAGCCGTTTCGGTGTTTGCGGAACGCGGGCCAGAGGCGCCCAACGACGACCGTGACGTGCAGGTGTTGGACTGGCAGCTACTCGGAGCGATGGCGTAGTGGGCATATCGAAGAGCAAGACGGGAGAACTGATATGAGCGCCGCGATCCTCGAGGGCATGCGCGTGATCGAAGGCTCGGCCTTCGTCGCGGCACCGCTCGCTGGCATGACGCTGGCGCAGATGGGTGCCGACGTCATTCGCTTCGATCCGCTCGGCGGCGGCCTCGACTACCATCGATGGCCCGTGACCGACGAAAACGACAGCCTTTTCTGGGCCGGGCTCAACAAAGGCAAGCGCTCGATCACGGTCGACATGCGGTCGGAACGAGGGCGCAAGCTCCTCATCGATCTCGTGTGTGCACCGGGCGAGGAGGGCGGCCTCTTCGTGACGAATTTCCCCGCGCGCGGATGGCTCGACTACCAGCGGCTCCGCGAAAAGCGTCCCGATCTCATCATGATCAACCTCGTCGGTGCGCGGGACGGCTCCACCGCGGTCGACTACACCGTCAATCCGGCCGTCGGCTTTCCGTCGGTGAC
>JBCDAA010000650.1:0-3332 GCA_039186435.1 Myxococcota bacterium
CTTAGCCAAGCGTAGCGACACGATGCTCGCCTACGCGGTGGCGCTCGCCGCGTCTTTGGCGTGGGGCGGTTTCGACGCCGCGCGAAAGGGGCTCGTCGAACGGGCCTCCCCGACGGCTGCCGCCGTATGGGTGAACCTGGCGCAGGGGCTAGTCTTTCTCGTCTGGGCGTTGGCGACGCGGGGAGAAGCAAAGCCTTCGTATTGGGTGTTCGGTGGTTCGGTCTTTGCGCTCCAGCTGGCCGCCAACGTGTTGCTCTTTCGGGCGTTCGCGACGGCTCCTCTCTCTTCGGTGGTCAGTGCGCTCTCCCTCACGCCGGTCTTTGCCGCGGGAACAGGGCTCCTCTTTCTCAACGAGCGCTTCGAGGCGCTCCAGTGGCTGGGCGCGAGCCTTGTGGTTGCGGGAGCGCTCGCGATGCACGGCGTTCGCGTTGAGCGTGGCGCGCTCTTAGGGGTCGCGGTGGCGGCGATTTGGTCGGTGACGACCGCCCTCGACAAACTCGCCCTCGAGCACGCGTCGCTCAGCGTTCACGCGCTGGTGCAAAGCGGCGGCGTCGGTTTGGCGCTCTTGCTTTGGGCCCGGCCGGCGCCTCCCCGAGGAGCGGCGTCCTGGTTTGGGGGCGCGGTGCTGATCGGCTGCGGTGCCTTGGCGCTCCAGCTGTGGGCGGTGCAGCTGCTCTTTGTGGGCGTCGTCGAAACCCTCAAGCGGACTGTCGGGCTGCTCAGCGCGGTCGTCCTCGGGCGGGTGGTGTTCAAAGAGGGGGTGACGAGGCGGGCCCTTGCCGGCGCGATCCTCATGGTCGGCGGTACCGCGCTCCTGATCCTCGGCGGATCCCCGCTTTAGAGGTCCTCGAAACCGTCCGAAAGAACCGATGTGAGGATCGGTGCGTCACTTTCGCTCGCTTTCGAACGCAGCGCTCGCGTTGCGCCGACAGCACCTCCGCACGCGACGCCTGAATCCGGCTCGCAGGCGGCGGAGGAACACACGAAAGCGGAGCAGACGCAGGAGACGCCGCGCGAGGACGCGCCCGGCGCCGACACGGTGCTCAGCGTCGAGGAGGAGCAAGAGGTTCAGCGTCTCAAGGCGCGCGACGCGGAGGTTCGCCGCCACGAGCTTGCCCACGCGGCGGTCGGTGGTCCGCACGCGGGCACGCCGACCTACACCTTTGAGACCGGTCCCGACGGGCGACGCTACGCCGTGGGCGGCGAGGTGCAGATCGACATGTCGGAGGTCCAGGGTGACCCCGAGGCGTCGATCGCCAAGATGCAGATCGTGGTTCGGGCCGCGTTGGCGCCCGCGGAACCCTCGCCGCAGGACCGGCGGGTTGCCGCGCGGGCGCAGGCCAAGATCGCGCATCTTCGGATGGAGCTGTCACAGCAGGAGTCTGAGAACCCTTCGGGGGAGACGGTCTCGGGTGGGGAAGCCTCGGGTGGGGAAGCCTCGGGTGGGGAAGCCTCCGGGGAAGCCGCTTTGGCTCGGCGCGCGAACGACGCGTACCGCGCCGCGGCGGCCGACGGGGAATCTCCCGAGTCGTCGACGGACCAAACCTCCCGCGTACGGGCTTGACGAAGGGCCCGGCGGACGCCGTTCGGTTGGGGGTCGCGCGCCGCTTGGAGTGTGCCGCTTGTAGTGTGCCGCGTGAAGGTGCGCCGCGTGGGTGCGCCGCGTGGAGTGTGCCGCGGGAAGGTGCCAGAATCCGCCGGCGGATCCGAAGGAAGAGGGAGTGACGAAGGTCGTACACTCCGGTGCGCCCATGCCTTCTCTTTCTGACGCAGACTTCTCCTACCTCGCTTGGTACCTCTGCTCCCTCGAGTGGTGGGACGGATCCATCGCGCAGCATCACCTCGACGCGCTCGTTCGCCTTCTTGACCACGTGCCCCTGGATGAGGCCGAGCAAGAAGAGCTTGAGGCGCTCCTCAAGGATCCCTCCAGCTACGAGGCGCCCGTCGATTTCGAAGAGCCGTCGCTGGCGACCCGACGCGACTTCGTCGACCTTATCGCCGTCGACATCGACGACGAGACTGAGCTCGAACTCCTCGCGCACTTTGCAGGACGAAGTGCTCCCGCGGGACGGAGCGCTCCGGCGCCGCTGGCGCAGCCGACCGGTCCTTGGCAGAAGCTCGAAGCGGTACTGGGCTCCCGTCTGGAGCCCGTCTTTGACTGCCCTCATGCGGACACCGAAGTTCGCGGCATGGGAGGTGGACCCACGGAACTGGCACGCCGCTGGCTCGACGTTCGTCGTGCGGCGCAGGAGCTCGGGTTTGCTGCGGTCCTCATGGCTGAGGTCGATCCGCCGCGGCCTGCTCGTCCCGCGAAGGATCTCGGCGGCGGGTTTTCAAGACCGGCGGTGGAGTCCCTTGACGCGGTGCTGAAGAAGGCGGAGCGCGCCTATGGTCGGCGAACGAAACCTGCGTCCGGCGGTCCGTTTGCCGAGTTAACCCTCGATGATCTGCGCGGCCTTGGGACCTGCTGGGCCCCCGACGGTCGTGGAGCGTTGAACCCGCGACGAGAGCTACATCTTGCGTTCGTGCCGTGCGAGGCGCCGTGGATGCTTCCTGCGCTCGTCCAGTTCGGCGCGTTCAACAGCTGTCCGCCGCCGCAGAAACACGTGGTGCTTCTTCGGTCCTGGGCCGAGGAGTTCGGGACCGTTCCGGTGGGGATTACGGGGAATCGGCTTGAGCTCCTGGTGGGCCAACGACCCTCGGAAGAGAGAGCCAAGGAACTCGTCAAAGAGCATCGGCGCTACTGCCCCGACTCCATCGCAATGGTCGGGATGGATGCCTGGGTCGAGGCGCTCGTGACGAAGCGCCTGTGGTCGTTCTGGTGGGACTGAGACGCGACCAAAAGCAGCCCACCTGATTTGTTGACATCCAAGTGCGCGCACCGGCGTCCGAGCGATGCGTCGAGGGCACCACTGGGTGGCATGGGCACGCTGCGCCTCTGAAGCCGAAGCCGACGCCAACGCCGAAGCCGAAGCCGAAGCCGAAGCCGAAGCCGAAGCCGAAGCCGGGGTGCCCCCCTTGTTTCGCTTCCCCTGATTGTTTTGGGTGTTCGGCTCGTCCGTTTCCTTTTCGAGGGTGCCGCAGGCCGCCGGTCCGCGTGTAAGGACGCTTCGCGACGCCTTCGGCTCCGTCGCGCGCTGCGCTCACTTCGCCCTTGACCCGGACCGTCGGCCTGCGGCGGGGGGACGCGGCGCGGACGAGTCGGCGTGGTGCTGGCCGTGGTGGCGTTGGTTGTTTTACTCATTTAGCAAAGTCATTCTAGACCAGAGATCAAGAGTGAATAGACATAACCTGACAGCTCAATCAGCTAGTACATCCAGGTAGGTACACAC
>JBCDAA010000651.1:0-3328 GCA_039186435.1 Myxococcota bacterium
GACGTCTCGGTCCCGCAGATCGTCGACTTCTGGGACGACATGGTCGACGTGCTCGTGCTCGCTCTCGCGTGCGACGTCACCCGCATCGCAACCTTCGACGTGACGAAGATGGTCATTCAAGACGGAGGCGACGAGTTCGGTATGGGCGACTCGGAAAACCCGAACTCGGCGGGTCGATCGAACTGGCATCTTCAAGCGCACAACTGGGACGACAACGCGCGTCGCTGGCTCGGCGCCGGCATGCGCTGGGTCGCCGAACACGTTGCGATTCGAATGCTCGAGCGCATGGACGCGGTCGAGGAGATCGACGGCAACTCGCTCCTCCATCACTCCATGGTGCTCTGGGGCAACGAGCTGAGCTTCAACCACCTTTGCTACAGCATGCCCACGGTGCTCTTCGGACGCGGCGGCGGCGTCCTCAAGAGCGGCCGTTACATCGACTACATCGACTACGAGCGCCCGGTGCGCTTTCGGCAGCACGACGGGGCCGTCATCGAAGGCGTTCAGTACAACCGGCTCCTCGTCACCCTCATGCAAGCGATGGGGCTCGCGCCGGGCGAGTACGAGCGCGTTGCGGGGCGCGGCTACGGCGAGCTCGGCACCCTCGAAAAGGGCTCCGGCTGGGCCACGGACTACGACGACAGCAATGTCGGCGAACCCTTGCCCGATCTCCTCAGCTAACCGCGCAGTGCTCAGTTGGCGGGGCGTTTCGGGTATCGTAGCCCGAAGGGATGGAGGAGTCTCGAGACACGCCTGACCGGCGACGTCCACGGTCGACGTTCTTTGGTCGCGCACCTGAGCTCGCCGAAACGCTCGATCATCTTCGATCGGGGAAGAGCGTTGTCCTCGTTGGACCTCCGGGCGTTGGAAAGACCCGCCTCGCTTGGGAACTCTCGAAGCACTGGCCCGCGGAAACGATCTTCGTCGAGCTGGCCGATGCGTACGACGCCGACGCCACCCTCGCCATCCTCGCTACAAGCGTTGACCTTCCCCTCGAGGCTCCCGCATCTCACGGCACCCTCGTCGAACAACTCGCGCGGCGCATCGCAAAACGAAGCCGCTCTCTCTTCGTCCTCGACAACGTCGAGCAACTTCCGCCCGACGGGATCGAACTCCTCCGCAGCGTGTTCGCCAACTGCCCGGCGTTGATGACGTCCCAGTCGGAGGTTGAGGGCTACGAAATCGTGCGCCTCACAGGCCTCGCGGACGCGGCCGCTGTAGACCTCTTCCGCGATCGCGCGGCCCGTATCGCCGGACACGTCGAGGAGGGCGACATCGCGACAACGCTCGTTTCCTACCTAGAAGGAATCCCGCTCGCGATCGAACTCGCCGCCGCGCGAACAGCCGTGATGACACCCACGCAGATCCTCGAACGTCTCGACGATCTCTCGACACTCGCCGCGGGAACCGCCGACGACGAACGCCGTCGCTCGCTCGAAGGCGCAATCGCGTGGTCCGTTCGACTTCTTCACGACGACGAGCGGGCGGTGCTGTCGGCGGCCTCGCTTTTTCGCGGCGGCTTTGACCTCCGCGCCGCGGAAGCGGTTCTCGGACCGTTGAGCGAGCGCGCCATCATCGATGTGTTGCAGCGTCTTCGCGAACGCTCGCTGCTTCGAACCTATCTGCCCGCGTCGGGAAAGGACGAGGTTCGTTTCGATCTCTACCAGTCGATCCGTGTTTTTGCGGGCAGGGAGCACGTCGACCCCGAGGCGACGCGACGTCACGCGACCCACTATCTCACTCTTGCCGAAGAACTCGCGCGCCAGCTTTCGCACGGTCCGGCACGCCCCGCGCTTGCGCAGTTTGCCGAAGAGCAGGCGAATCTTCGCGCCGCCATCGAAGCGATGCGAACGCTCGACCCCGTGTGCGCCGTCGATCTCACCCTTGCGTTGACGAAGTATCTCGACCGGCGTGGCCCCCTCACCCTAAAGGAAGTCCTCCTCGACAACGCGATCGAGGCGACAAAGGAATCGTCGTACTGGGTGCGGGCGGCGGCGGAACGCGCCGAAGTCCACGCGCTCTTCGGCCGCAGCGACGAAGCCCTCGCGCTGGCAAGGGAACTTCTCGATCCGGCGCTCGAGGACCCGACCCTGCGCGCTCTCGCCTACGTCACATTGGGGCGCGTACAGTTTCGATCCGGGGCGATCGACGCCGCCTGCGACGCCTACCGACAGGCCGAGGAGCTAACTTCCGGCCACGACGACGCACTCCGGTCGCGGGCTCTTGGAAACTTCGGTTCAGTCCTCTACCAGCGTGGGGAGTACAGGGAAGCCGAGCGTCGATTCGCAGAGGCGATCGCGATCGATGAGCGCGCAGGGCGGATCATGGAGGTCGCACTCTCCAGACTCAACTTCGGCGCGGTGCAGCTCGCCCTCGGTGACGCCGAAGGGGCACAAGCCAGCTACGAAGCCGCCCTCGAGGTCTTCGTGGAAGGTGATTTTCGCCGCGCGGAAGCCAACGCCCTCGTCAAGCTCGCGAACTTGCTCGACGAAGACGCGCCCGACTACGTGTCAAAGCGCCACGCCCTCTGTGGGCGTGCCCTACAAATCTCGGAAGACTTCGGCGAACGCTTCGCGGTGGGCACGATTCAATACAACATCGGCGTGACCCATCAGGTCGACGGCGACTTCGACGCTGCACTCCACGCGTTTGAGATCGCCCAAGACATCTTTGCGGCGCAGGGTCATCGTCCCTACGTCGCGCTGGCCGCCGCTCGCCTTGGTGCAGTCCATGCCGAGAAGGGGGATGTCGAGCGCGCGCGAGCCGCGCTCCAGCTCGCGCGTCAGGAAGTCCACGGCATGCCGCAAGCCTCGGAACCCGTGGTTGTTCATCGTCATCTTCGTGCCGCGCTGCACGCTGCGGTGGCGACTGAAAGCGAGCCCAGCTGCGCGAAGCGGCGCCTCACGGCGGGCTGGGCGATCTTTCAACGACTCCCTCAAAGCACCTCGATCGGCGTGCGTTTCGTCGTTCGGCGAGCGCTCGAGCGAGCGGAAAGCGCACTCATCAAACGTGGCGATCCAGCGAACGAAGAGGCGCTCTGGGTCGGTCGCGGAGGGGCGTGGTTTCGGATGACCCCTTCGCCGACGGTTCACCTCGGAAATCGCACCAGCGCGCGTCGGTTGCTCGTCGCCCTTGCCGGCGCCGGCGAAGCGATGTCGACCCACGATCTCTTCGCCGCGGGTTGGCCCGGAGAACACGCCGACCGTTCTTCGGCGAGCAATCGCGTGCGCGTTGCCCTGACGAGCCTTCGCAAGCTCGGTCTCAGTGATGTGCTGGAGCGAGTCGAGGCCGGCTATCGACTTCGGCAAGGCTTGCGCGTTCGCCTTGA
>JBCDAA010000652.1:0-3325 GCA_039186435.1 Myxococcota bacterium
AGGCTGCGAAGAAGCGCACGACCAAGAAGAAGGCCGCAAAGAAGCGCACGACCAAGAAGAAGGCCGCGAAGAAGCGCACGACCAAGAAGCGTGCGACCAAGAAGCGCGCGACCAAGAAGCGTGCGACCAAGAAGCGCGCGACCAAGAAGCGTGCGACCAAGAAGCGCGCGACCAAGAAGCGCGCGACCAAGAAGCGCGCCGCCAAGAAGAAGTAGGATCCGGCCCGTCCGCCGCGTGTATTCGCTGCGGACTGATGCCTGACGGCCTTTGTTCTTTGTGGGCCCGTAGTACGGCGCGACAGCGACCAGAGCCCGACGACAAAACAGTCCGAACGAATCGTGCCTCCTCCGTATGCGGGGGACGGGCACTCGAAAACGCCCTGGGTTGCCCGGGGCGTTTTCGATCGAGCCTCGGCCAGGATCGCAATCGATAACGTCTCGCACCTCGCGGGGCGTTTTCTTGTTGGGGCTTAGCGTTCGCGTTCGAGCAGCCAGCGAATCCGCTGGGGATCCATTCGAACCGCGATGACCTTTTCGCGATCGACGCGCACCGCACCCGCGGCCCAGCCTTTGGGCTTTCGAACGTAGCGACGCGGGGTGTGCTGCACCTCGACGATCGCGTCCGCCTTTCGCTGCGAGAAGTGAGCCGCCAGCATCGCCGCGTCTGCGAGGAGCTCGCTGCCGATCGTCTTACCTTTGGCGAGCGGTACGAGGACGTGTGCGCCTCGTGCGCCTCGGGCGTGAAGCCAATGATGATGCGGTTTCGCAGCGAGGGTCAGCCTGTCGTTGTCGCTTGCGCCGCGGCCCACCAGGATCCGCTGGTCGCTATGGCCGCGAAACTCGCGAAACGATCGCCGCGGTCGGGGTCGTTTGCCAGGAGCGGTTTGCTGAGGGCGGAGAAACGCCGCGACGCGTTCCTGAAGCGCGTCGTCGAGGTCCTCGCGATCGGCGAGCTCGGACACGAGAGCAGCGAGAGCGTCGAGCTGAGCACGCACCTCGTCCGCGCGAGGTCGGGCGAGTTCTGCGCCGCGCTCGAAGCGTTTGGCGCGGCGAAAGAGATCGTCGGCACACGCCGAAGCGCCTTTGCTCGGGTCGATAGCGATGCGGCGAGTCGTTCCGTCGGTCCAGGAACGAACCTCGAGCGAATCGCCTCCTGGACGATAGGCGGAGAGGTGCGCGGTGATCAGCTGGGCCTCTTCACGGAGCTCCGGAGCCTTTGCGGCGCGCGCAATGTCGCCCTCGATCGCGCGAAGCTTTCGCTCGAGGCGCTTTCTCGCGGACTTCAGCTGACGGAGAACTGGAAGTGGCCGATGTTGATCGACCGGGGCTGCGTCGGTTTCACGGAGCTCCTCCCACGGCACTTCGACCCAGTCCGTTTCGAGCGCCGATTTTGCGACGCGTTGTCTTGCGGCGAGAGGGTGCCCCTCCAGCGTCCGAAGTACTGCACGCCGGGCCTCGCCACCGAGGACGAATTCTCGATCGCCGGCCCGAAACCGGAGTCGGACAACGCGACCTCGTCGTTCGACCGCGATGAGGTGCGCTCCCGTGAGGAGCTTACGAAGCCGCCGAACGAACGAGTCCGCCGGGTTTCCTCGAGGACGCTCCCCGCATCGCACGACGTCGGACGTCGCCGCATCAAAGCGCAGGATCGTCCGGCCGCGGTCGGGATGATAGAGCCCCAAGACGACGACGCCCGGCGCAGGACCGTCGACGCGCTGGACGCGACTCACGGGGCTACTCGGTCCAGAGTTGTCGAAGCCGCGACGCTTCCTGAAAACTGCGTTCAGACTCGAGGGCCACGAACGACTCGGCGTACTCGAGCTGCGCCATCGCGTCGACGATGTCGAAGAGCAGCCCCTCTGAAAAACGCTGCCGTCCGCCGAGTGCCTTGAGGCGGGCGTACCCGACCGAACCGGTGGGCGCGGCTTCGTCTTGGAGCGGGTCGAACGCGCAGACGATACCTAGCTTTCGGCCAAAGGGAGCCGAGAGCTCGGTGGTCCACAACCCCTTCGGTGCCCACACGATGTGGCGGGTGTCCCGGCGGGGAAGTCGCTCGAGGAAGGCCGCGAAACGATCGCGATCGCGCTGGCTGGTCGTGAGGTCGCTTCCGGTGGGAATCACCGCGTCCGCGTCCAGCGCTTCCAACGCACCGACAAACCACGCGATGCGTTCTTCGAGCTCGTCGTCGAAACGAAAGACACCCTTTTCGCTGTGGGTTACGCCTCGAGGGGCAACGAGCGCGCACCGGAGCTCCGGCGCGGTTGCTTTCCACTTCGCGAGGGTATTGTGCTTTGGCCAACTCGACGGGAACGTCAGTTCGGCGAACGACAGGGCGGCTGTGTACTTCGGCCCAGGAGGGCGCTCGACGGTGGCTCCGACGTGGATCGTCATGGGAGGCGCACTATGGCGTGTCTTTGCGGGTGATGCACCTGGTGGTCCATTGTGTACCGCCGATAGGTCGAACCTATGGATGCCATGAATGGACCCGTTCCGTTCGAAGGGTCACGCTCTTTCTATGGCAACACGACGTTCGATGCTGAAGGCCCTTGCGGCAACTCCCACGCTGGCACTCGGTTGCTCCGGAAGCTCGGGCGGAGGCTTCGACGCCGCCACCCGCTTTGATGCTGGCTTCGTGGACTCTGGCATGGACGCGGGCGGACCGGATGCGCTTCCGGACGCCGCCGTTTGCACCCCGACAACCAGCGATGCGACCGGGCCTTTCTTCGAGGAGGGCGCGCCCGTCCGCACGATGCTGGCAACCCTCGACGAGCCCGGCGAGCGACTCTTGATCGAGGGCCGGGTCCTCTCGGCGACGAGCTGTTCTGCCGCGCTCGGGGGGTACACCCTCGACATCTGGCAGGCGGACGCGGAGGGCGAGTACCACAGCGGTGCCGACTTTCGGTTGCGGGGGAAGGTTGTGACGGACGCGGAAGGCCGCTTTTCGTTCGAGACGATCCGACCGGGAAACTATCCGCTCGGAGCGAGTTTTCGTCCGGCCCATCTTCATCTTCGTGCGTACGACGAGCTCGGAACGGAACGATTGACCACGCAGATCTACTTTGAGGGCGATCGCTTTCTCTTTCCAGAAGATCCCTGCGGTCCGCCTGGATGTCGTTCGGACGACCCCGATCGCATCGTGCGACTCGATCCGGCGATGGTCTCGGGTCGCGCCGGAGTCGCTGGCGTGTTACCCCTGTTCCTCTAGGTGTCTCTCGTAGAACCAGATCCGTCGGGCGAGGACGAGAACGAGGTGTCGGAGGAAAACTCGGACACGGAGGACGTCGCGGATACCGAGGACACCGACGCTGAGGACACCGACGCTGAGG
>JBCDAA010000653.1:0-3282 GCA_039186435.1 Myxococcota bacterium
GAAGAAAGCCGCGGACGAGAAGAAAGCCGCGGACGAGAAGAAAGCCGCGGACGAGAAGAAAGCCGCGGACGAGAAGACGGCCTCCACGAGCGACGAGAGCGACAAGCCGAAGAAAAAGAAGAAGACGACCAAGAAGGCCTCTTCGAAATCGGGCAAGTCATCGCCGAATAAGTCTGGCGCCAAGAAAAAAAAGAAAAACAAACCCGCGAACGAAGCGATCGCGGAAGCGATGCCCGAGACGGAGCCAAAGCGTCCTCGCTCGCCCCTCGACGCCGTCATGCGCGGCCTGGTGATGGTGGGCCTCGGCGTCTTCGTCACCACCCCACTCTGGTGCCAGGAACAGGCGACGCAGAACTTCCGCCCGACCCAGTTCCGCGCGGACCGCGCCGACGAGAACACCCCCGAGGGTCAGCTCTCGCGCGTCATCAAGGGCATCATCGAAACCGCGGTGCAGGACGAAGAGGTCAACGAGGTCGACGCGATGCGTGAGCTTTCGACGATCCTCGCGGACGCGAGCCTGGGCACGCCCGAGAGCCGCGCGGAAGCGACCGACCAGCTCATCGGCGACATCGTCGCGCAAGCCGGCGAAACCTCCGGGATGGGCTTCAACCAAATGCAGGATCAGGCCATCCGAGGTCAGGCCCGCATCATGGCGCGGAGTCTGATCACGCAGCTCGGCGGAAGTCTCGGCGACAGCGACCAGGACGCGCCCGACGGCGAGTGGGAGCCCGCGGCCTGGCCGATTCTCAGTAACTACGAGTACGAGGAGGGCATGGACCTCCCCGCGCAGGTGAAGGCCATGGACGGCAAAGACGTCATGGCCTGGGGCTACATGCTCTACCTCGAAGGCGATCAGTTCCTTCTCGTGCAGTCCCTTTGGAGCTGCTGCTTCGGACGTCCGCCCGATCTTCACGAGGCAATCGTGATCCGGGCCGATCCCTCAAACCGGCGCTACGAGGGACGTGGCGTGCGGATCTACGGCCGCTTTGAGGCGGGTGAGATGCGGGAAGACGGGTACGTCACCAGCCTCTACCGTCTCGACTCAGAGCACGTCCGACCGATGTAGCCATGTACGCCAGCGGCGTACATCAAACGCAAGAAAAGTCGTCCGCTGCTGACCTGCTTTGGCGGCGTCGAGGAACTCGAAATGCATGCCACGCCGTCGCGTCGCTCTCGCCCTCTTTGCGTTGAACGTCCTCTCGGCATGTGAAGGACAAATCGGAGATGTGAGGGAACCACCGACGCTGGTTCCTGACGATGGGCCGTTCACGCCCCAGGGAGGCCCGGACATCTCAGGCGTCGAATGCGCGACGCCGCCGGCCTCCGTGGCGCGACAGCTTCCGCGCCTCACCGCGGCCCAGTACGCTGCAACGATCCGAGACCTGCTTGGGGTTCGCAACCTCGACGTCGCGCTCTACCCCAGCGAGCCTGGAACCATCGACGTTCGAGGGACGACGCCGCTGACGGTCAACGACGCGAGCGGCATTCTCGACCTCGCGGAGAGCATCAGCAACGAGGTGAACCTCCCATCGCTCGCGGGATGCAACCTCGGCGCCGGATGCCGAGAACGCTTCCTTGCGGAGTTTCTTCCGCGAGCGTTTCGAAGGCCTGTCACCGGCGAGGAGATCGAACGCTTCGCCGATCTCGCCAGCGAGTTCGCAACCGACCTCGACGACGCGGAGGCCTTCCAGCTGATGCTGACTGCGATTCTCGTGTCCCCGGAGTTCCTGTACCTGCTCGACGACGGCGAAGCCGGTGTGCTTGGTCCCTATGCGACGGCATCACGGCTGTCGTACTTCCTCTGGGGCTCGATGCCTGACGCAGAGCTTCTCGAAGCAGCCGCATCGGGTTCCCTCGCGGAGGAGGCTGGGCTTCGTGCCGAAGCCGAACGCATGCTTGCGGACCCTCGCGCAGTCGAAGGGCTCCAGGAGTTCACCGAACGTTGGCTCGACCTTCCCGAACTCCCGGCCGCCGTCGGCGACATCGAAAACCCGGAGCGACTTTGGCAGTCGATGCGCGAGTCCCTCGTTCGGTCGGTCCTGCCGGTTCTCCTTGAAGGGCGTTATCAGGATCTTCACCTGAGCACGGGGCTGTGGGTCGACGCGACGCTCGCCGCGCATCTCGGGCTACCCGAACCGGACGACTGGACCTTCGTCGAGGACCCTCAGCAGCGAACCGGCATCCTCACGCATCCAGCTATCCTGATGATGACCGCGGGAAGCACCGACGATGGACGCGCGATCCATCGTGGCGTCCTCATCCTGGAGCGCATCCTCTGCATCACGTTGGGTGCACCGCCCGCCAACGCCGCAGAGATCAGCACGACGCGGCATGAAGACCCACGCTGCGCGGGCTGCCACACCCGCATCGATCCCATCGGCTTTGCCTTTGCAGGCTACGACAACGGTGGCCTTGGCACCGACGATGCACTCCTGGGCGTGCCGGGCGAAGTGGTGGGCTCGGACGCGAACGGCGAGTTCGAAAACGTCGCCGCGCTCTCGATGCGCCTTTCCGAAAGTGCATCAGCCAGCGCGTGCATGACGCGGGAGGTCTTTCGCTTTGGCCTCGGACGTCCCCTCGAAGACGGCGAGCGCTGCGCGGCGGACTACTTCGGCACGACCGTCGTGCGCGACGTCCCGCTCCGCGATCTCATCCTCTCCGTGGTCCTCTCCCACGGGTTTCGCCATCGCATCGAAGAGGGAGACGAGTGACTGTGGCCAAGGTATCTCGGCGTAAAATCCTTCAGCTCGGTGCCCTCGGTGCCGCTGCGCCTCTTCTTCAGAGCACCCGTCTGCTCGCCCAAGGCGAAGCCGGCGACATCCCGAACCGGCTGGTCGTCTTCTTCAGCCCGAACGGCTTTGTCCCGGACGACTTCGCGATGCCTGGCGGCACCTTTCAAACGTCCTTCGAACCCCTTCAGCCGTGGGCCGATCGAACGCTCATGCTCGACGGGCTCGACATGCGCTCGAGCGAAGGCGACGCGCACCAGGGGGGAGTCGCGCTGCTGCTCAGCGGTGAGCCTTGGGTCCCCAAAGCGGATAACCCCACCAAAGCGGAAACGGGAGGCGGCATCACCATCGATCGCCACCTGGCCCGAACCCTCGCGGCACCCACCCCGATCGACAGCTTCAACTTTGGCGCGCGCTCCTTTGGAACCGGGGTGCAGCACGTCCTTTCCTACGATGGACCGCGCCTTCCGCTCGCTCCTGAACCCGACCCTGGCCGCGCGTGGGATGTCCTCTTCGGTGACTTCACGCCCCCCGGCGATCCAGCGGCGGAAGC
>JBCDAA010000654.1:0-3251 GCA_039186435.1 Myxococcota bacterium
CTCATCACGAGTCGCTAGGCCCGAAAGCATGGAACGCCCCACCCGGACTCGAGTGGGTAATGCGGAACCTCCGGGTTAGCAACCTGGTCTTGGCCCCACCCTCCCCGTGGTGTTAGGTCGCACGCTGTGCCCATCCTGGTCGCCGAAAACCTCACGAAGAGCTTTGGGGAGCTGGCGCTCTTGGCGGGGGTCGATGTGTCGATCCACGAAGGCGAACGCGTCGGCCTCGTCGGTTCGAATGGCGCCGGAAAATCTACGCTGGCGCGGGTCCTGGCTGGCGTCGAAACCCCGGACAGCGGCCGCGTGGCGTGCCGCCGTGACGCCACCGTCCGCTACCTACCGCAAGATCCAGTGCTACCTGCCGATCGTACGGCGCGCGAGGTCGTGGCCGACGGGCTCGGGGCCTGGGCCGAGGCGTTTCGCGAGCACGAAGCGCTGAGCCAGCGAATCGCGTCGGAAGAACCGGGCTGGGAAACGTTGCTCGACCAACAGGCCGCGAGCGCCCAGGCCGTCGAACGCTTGGGTGGTTGGGATCGGAGCCACCGCGTCGACGTCCTGCTCGAACAGCTTGGGATGCGGCATCTCACGAGACCCATCGGCGAGCTCAGCGGCGGCGAACGACGGCGGGTCGCCATCGCGAAGCTGCTTCTCGAGGAACCCGCGCTCGCCATCCTCGACGAGCCGACCAATCACTTGGACGCCGGCACCATCGAATGGCTCGAGGCGTACCTTGCGGAGCAATACACGGGCGCTCTGCTCCTGATCACGCACGATCGATACGTGCTCGACCGCGTCGCGACGCGCACCCTCGAGATCGACCGCGGCGCGGTCCATAGCTATGCAGGAGGCTGGCACGCGTATCTGTCGGCCAAGGCGGAACGCCTCGCGCATGAATCGCGCGCCGAGGCCAATCGCCGCAACTTGCTTCGCACCGAACTCGAGTGGCTTCGGCGGTCCCCGAAGGCGCGCACCACCAAATCGAAGGCACGCGTCGAGCGCGCCGTCGCCCTCCGAGATGCAAAGGCGCCCACGCTCGAACGCACCGCGCGGTTCGAGCTTCAAAACACCCGGCTCGGCGGCACGGTCCTCGAAACGCACGGTCTCAGTCTCGACCTCGGCGGAAAGGCTCTCGTTCGTTCGCTCGATTTCGTCCTCCAAAAGGGAGAACGCGTCGGGATCGTTGGCCCGAACGGCATCGGGAAAACCACGCTGCTTCGAGGAATCCTAGGCTCGCTCGAACCGGTCGAGGGGCGCGTTGAAGTCGGCAAGAACACGACGTTCGCCTACTTCGACCAAGCGCGAAGCGGCCTCGACGACGACGAATCGCTCCAACACAACGTCGCTGGGCAGCGCTCGCACGTGGACTTCCAAGGGAAGTCGATCGACGTGCGGAGCTACCTGAAGCGGTTTTTGTTCGAACCCCACCGAGCCCGGGACAAAGTCTCAGCGCTTTCGGGAGGCGAGCGGGCGCGCACCGCGCTCGCAAAGATGCTTCTTCGGCCGGCCAACGTGCTCGTGCTCGACGAACCCACCAACGACCTCGACGTCGCCACCCTCTCTTCGCTCGAACAGATGCTCGTCGACGGAGGCTCGACCGCGCTCATCGTGTGCCACGATCGTTACTTCCTCGACCGCGTCGCGACAGCGATCCTCGCCTTTGGCCCCGATGGCCAAGTGACGCGCTATGCAGGCAACTATTCCGACTACCGGGAGGCCGCAGAGGCACGCACCAAACCGCCGAAAGCCGCGCCCGCCCCAACGAACAGCGCGCCCGCCACGAACGACGCGCCCTCCGCACCGCGCAAGCTTTCGTACAAAGAGAAGCAGGAGCTCAACGGTATCGAGGCAGAGATCGAAGCAGCCGAAACGCGAGTCGCCGAGATCGAAACGGCACTCAACGACCCGGCGCTCTACGCCGAACGCTCGACCGAAGTCCCGGAGCTGGTCGATGCCGCCAAGAACGCACGCGAAGAGCTCGAGCGGTTGATGGCACGCTGGGTCGAACTCGAGGCACGGAGGGACGCGTAGGACGGGGCTTCGCGGCTCGCGATGGGCTGAGTCCAAGCATGCCGATCTAGCTTGCAGATTCCGGCGCTCGGGGATTGGCGCCGAGCCCGTGTGCGCAGCTCCCGCGGGAGCGCTGCACCCTGAGGCGAGGCTGTGGTAGGGAGAAGCGTGCCGAAGGTCACCCTCTACACGTTCGCGACCAGTCCGTACGGCCTCAAGGTCCAGGCCTACCTCGCGTACAAACGCATCCCCCACGACATCGTCTATGTCGACCCGTTCCATCCGCGGCGAACGTTGCCCGTCGGACGGATCGTACCGGTGCTGCGCATCGACCGCGAGAGCCGCAACGAGTCCCAGGACATCGCCCGATGGCTCGACGAGCGTTTCCCCGAGCGGCCCCTGTTTCCGCCTGCCGGCGAGTCCTGCGTGACCGAGCTCGACGACTGGGTGCAACACTGCATGATCCCCGCGCTCTTCAAGTTCGCCAGGCCCGGGTTCTCGCCTGCGTTGCCCGTGCAAGTCGTGAACGCGTGGCGCCTGGGCCGCTCGATGGATCGCACCGTCCCGGACGGCGCGATCGGCTGGCGCCGAGTGTTTTGGCCTCTCGTGCTACGGATGGCCCCATTTATGCGGCGTGAGGCGGCGCGCGCGCCCGGAACGAACCTGTCGGACACAGCGCGACGCATCGCTAGGCGACTCGAAAGGGAGCTCTCGCCGGGACCTTTCCTGTGCGGTCGCGACACCGTCAGCGTCGCCGATCTCTCGACGTACGGTCCCATCGCACTCGGCTACGAGCTGGGCCTTTCGGGCGGCGACGGACTGCTGCGTCGGCAGCGTGTCCGCGACTGGGCGCGCAGAGTGCACACAGAGCTAGATCCGGCGCTCCCACTGGTCCCGAGTGCGCTTCGTGTTCGCTCGGTCGGGTAGGTGCGAGCCGAATCCGGCCCCCGCGGCCAAGAGCGCAAAAAACAAAGGCTCGCCGACGTAGTCGACGAGCCTGTTGCGCTTTTGGTTGCGGGGGCCGGATTTGAACCGACGACCTTCGGGTTATGAGGAGCCAAAGCCGGTTTTCGCACTCCGACACAACACACCGAAATCACAACAAAACCTCAAGCATGACTGGGACTTACCCGCATCGTCGTGTTCACGGTTCGTCACGTGAAATCACGCCGTTTCCCGAACTCACGGCACCCTCACGGCACCGAGATGCCGGAGTCGCTGCGCCTTCGGTCTTTGCAGTCGCC
>JBCDAA010000655.1:0-3234 GCA_039186435.1 Myxococcota bacterium
CTCGTTCAGCGTCTTGATGCCGCGTCGCACGGCAGCGAGCGCGTCCTGAAAGGAGAACGCGTCGAGGGCGAGCCAGGCGACGCGAAGATGCGCGAGGTGGTCCCACTGGTCTTGCGGGAGCGCCGCCGCGAGGAACGCCCGTCGAAACTCCGCATCGGAACGGGGCGCGCGATGGGTCAAGAGCGTCACGTAAGACAGACGCGGTAGGCCGCGGTTCTATTCCGAGGTGGCGCTACTCGGTGAGGCGCTCGAGCCGTTCCTCGATCGCCTTGATGCTGATCACGCCTTTGTACACGTAGAGCGCGCCCGGCAGGTCGTCCGGGAGCACCGCCTCGCTCACGCGAAGGCGCCCCGGCACGGCGAAGACGATCGGTGTCTCGACACCCGCCTCGACGAGCTCCACGCGCTTCCACACCGCGTCGCGGCTCCAGAAGCCGAGCACCTCGAGGTAGACCTCGTTGCCGTCCTTTTCGAAGACCAGATCCGGCACGCAAACGCCCACTCCGGGGAGCGAGAGGATGCGGTCCGCGCGCCGTACCTTCCACTTCGTCTTCTTTGCTTCGATGCGCGCGAGCTGCTTTTCGAAAAGCGTTTCGACTTCTTTCGGAAGCGCCGCGGGCGGCAGTTCACCGCTTCGTTTTCCTTCGGCCTGAAAGCGAAGGCGCGAGCGATCTTTGCCCCAGCGCACCACCGCCTCGAGGGACCAGCGATCGCATGCCCGAACCGCGGGCACCATCAGCGCAAGCTGCAGCCCGTACTTCGTCACGGAGGAGAACATGCTGAAGGGCCCATCGACGGTGATGCGGTATCCGGTGCTCTTCTTCGTCGCGGTCTCCATCGCTTCGATCGTGTAGAGCAGCCGATGAAACTTGAGCTTGCGAAAGAGGGTCCGGTACACCGCCGGATCGGAGCAGACGACCTCGAAGACCACCGACTCCGCCTTGAGGAGCACCGCTTGAACCTGCCCGAGCGTGTACTCCGCGAGCAGCGTTTCTTTCGTCGGCGCCTCAAAGCTGCGAAGGCGATGCTCCGACTTCAAATCCGCGTAGAGCAGGAGCCCGAGCTCTTCGGCCTGAAGCCCGTGCCGCTCGGCGACTTCCGCGAGAAGAGTCCCGCGGTCGAAGCGCTGCTCCCGCCGCCACTGCGCGGCTTCCGTAAACACCTCGCTTCGGAGCGCGGCGGCATCGTGGTCTGAGTCCGCATCGATTTCACAGCGATCGAGGAGCAACTTTCGCAGGCCGTCCGCGAGCTTTCGATCGCGCGCCCCGACGGTCACGCCCCGGAGCGCTTCGTTCACCTCCGCGCGCGTGTCGCCGATCGCATGCGTGAGCACGTCGATGTAGGCCTCCCCGATGTCGAGAGCCCGCGCCTGCGTCTTTTTGTCGATGGCGCGAAGCTTCAGGTCGCCCTTTCGGCGAAACACCCGAACGAGATCAGCGGTAAGCAACGTGGTCCCTCCGTCGCTCGCTGGTGTAGGCCTCGCCCGTTTGTGCGGTGATGAGCTCGTAGAGGGTCGCGCGTTTGTCGCCGCGTTTTCGAAGCACGCGGCCGAGGCGCTGCACATGTTCCCGCACGCTACCGCTTCCGCTGACCACCACCGCCACGTTCGCGTCCGGAACGTCGACCCCCTCGTTGAGCACCTTGCTCGTCACCACCGCGCGATAGCGACCTTCGGCAAAGCGCTCGAGGATCTCACTCCGCTCGCTGACCTTCGTTTGGTGGGTGATCGCCGGAACGAGAAAACGCCGGCTGATCTCGTAGCAGGTGGCGTTGTCCGAGGTGAAAATGATCGAGCGATCGTCGCGGTGCTGATCGAGGAGGAAGTCGACGTAGTCGAGTTTTGCGGGCGCCGCGAACGCCAGGTGTTTTTGCTCGCGGTAGGCGGCCATGGCGCGGCGACCTTCTTCACTTCGCGCCGAACGCTGAATGAAGTCGGTCCAGCCGGCGGGGGAACCGAGGCGAATGCCCTGATCCGCGATGAAGGCCCGGTAGATCGCGCGCGCCTGCTCGTAGCGCTCGCGCTCTTCCGGCGAGAGCTCGACGTGAATGCGCACCGTCTCGTAGTCGGCGAGGTAGTCGCCGCTCATGCCGACGATCTCTTTGCGGTACACGAGCGGCCCGATGAGATCGTTCAGCACGCTTTCGCGGCCATCCTGTCGCTCGGGCGTTGCGGTCAGTCCCAGCCGAAAGGGCGCGAGACACTGCCGCGCCGAAAACGCGTAGGACTCGCCCGGAAGGTGATGGCACTCGTCGTAGACCACCATCCCGAAGCGCGCGCCGAGATGCTCCATGTGAATGTAGGCCGAGTCGTAGGTCGTGACCGTCAGGGGCAACACGCGATGCTCGCCGCCGCCCACCACGCCCACGTCCACGCCAAAGCTCGAGCGCAGGTTGTCGTACCACTGCCGCACGAGATCGAGGGTCGGCGCGACGATGAGGGTGCTCCGTCGCTGTTTGTCGATCGCCATCATTGCGACGTGGCTTTTGCCCGCGCCGGTCGGAAGGACGACCACGCCCTGCCCGCGGTTCTTGCGCCACGCGGCGAGCGCTTCGCTCTGATAGGGCCGCGGCTGCCGATGGACCCGCAGGCCTCCTTCGAGCTCCTCGTAGTTCCGCGCGTCGTCCTGGTAGGGCGTTTTCGCTTTCACGAGGCGCATCACCACCCGCGCATAGGAAACCGCCGGCGCTCGATAACACGCCGCCCGCGGATCCCAGCGGCACTCCGGCGGCGCGTTGGGATCGCCTTCGTCGATCCCGTGCACCTCGAGCGTGCCGGAGGCGAAGCGCAGGGTGATCATGTGCGCAGTGTGTAGCATGGTTCCGTCATCGGAGGGCCTGGGGTAGCGGTTGCTTTCGGTGGCCGCCCGGGCGCGCTATCTCTTCGATGTGGACGACTGGGTCGACGAGAAGGAGATGCTTCGAGCCAACCCACCCCCGAAGGTTGGGCTCGCGCTCTCGCCCGAGGGGGCGTCTTGGTCAGTGAACGTCGGCCACCGCGCCTTCGCCACCTGGGACCAGGTCTTCGGCGTCGCCCTCGTTCCCGAAGACTCCCCCACCCGCGCCTTCATCCTCGTTCCCCGGCGCCCCCCCAAACCGCCCTGGTTTGAAATCCGCACGAAGGACCTCCCCGAGAATCTCCGCGAAGCCGGCCTCAAAGGTCTCGCCACCCAGGTCACGAGCCGCATGCAGCACCGCGGCTATCGCGACGCCGGTCCAAAGCGTCCGCTCCTCGAC
>JBCDAA010000656.1:0-3190 GCA_039186435.1 Myxococcota bacterium
GGAACCTGCGACGTTGCGAGAATGCTGGCTTCCGACTCCTCGAGGAGACGAAGCAGGAGGGGCGCCTCGTGGGCCAAGTGCTCAACCTCGTCGAGAACCAGCAGTACTCTCGCGCGTCGTGCGAGGGCGAGCGCGGCCGCTTCGACGACGTCAAGCTCGCCCGCGCCCTCGCCGAGGGCGTCCAGGATCGGCGTGATCAACTCATCTCGTCCCGCAAAGCGAACGAGGATGACGCCCCCTGGGTACGCGTCTTCCACGCGGCGAGCCAACGTCTCGGCGACGACCGTCTTTCCGATTCCCCCAAGGCCCACCAAGCTCACGAGACGCGAGTTACGAAGCGCCTCCTGCACTGCCGCCAGTTCTGGTTCGCGTCCGATGAGCACGGCTCGCAGCGTATCCGGGATAGGTTTTAGATCCTGAAATTTCCACGCTGGATCTTGTCGGCGCGGGCTGGGCGCTCAGAATGGCGTCGTGCGCGGCGTCTTGCTCATGGGGCTTGTGCTCAGCTGCGGCGGCAGCGGCGCGGGGGAGGATGGCGGGCTCGCCGCAGACACCGGCGCCGCAGACACCGGCGCCGCAGACACCGGCGCCGCAGACACCGGCGAGGACTCGGCGGCCGTTTCGGATGCGACCGGCGCCGACGCAGCGCCCTGTGTGCCCTCCGGACCGGAACGCTGCGACGGAGTGGACAACGATTGCAACGGCGAGGCGGACGACGGCTTCGTTCTGCGCTGCACGGCGGTCGAGCCCGAGGTGGTTGAAGCCGAGCTAACCGGCGATGGGTTCTCGCGCGGCGTTGTGCGCAACCTGCTTCGTGGCAACGATGTCGGAATCGCGCTTCCCGCGCTGCCGGACCGGAGTGAGTTCATCTGGGTCGCGGCCTCCAGCGACAATCTCGTCAGCAAGATTCGCGTCGCCGACGGCGTGGAGGTCGGACGCTTTGTGGTCGGAGACGATCCTTCGAGGACCGCAGTCGACGGGAACGGCGATGCCTGGGTGGCGATGCGGGGCGATCTCAACGACAACGGGGACCCCGAGGAGCCCTGGGAGAACGTCGTCAAGATCGACGGGAGCTGCACGCCCGCGGTCGCACCGCCGATGGCGACCCGGGAGTGCGTTCTTCTGGATATCCCCGAGGTGGGAAATCTTCTTCGCGGCGTTGCGATCGATGCGCGCGGGGATGTCTGGGTCGGGGCGCACGCGACCGGTGAGGTGATTCGGCTCGACGGGCGCTCGGGTGAGATCTTGGAGCGTATTCGTCTCGATCCGTTCGCACGTCCCTATGGCCTTGCCATCGACGAGGCTGGATACCTGTGGGTTGCAGCCATCACCGGAGATGCGCATGTCCTGCGCGTCGATCCCGTGGAGGGGATCGTCGACGTCGCGCTCGACTTCGATCAGCTGGAGCGACACACGCCCTACGGCATCGCCGCCGACGGTGCGGGAGGCGTCTGGTTTGGGAGTCGAATCCGCGACGTCTTTCGCGTCGACGCCGAGACCTTCGAGCTCTCGCACGTTCACGACGTCGGAACGGCGACCCGCGGCGTGGCCATCGACGATCGCGGCTACGTCTGGACCGCAGACTCATCGCGGGACGCGTTGATCGCCGCCGATCCGGAGTCTGGAGAAGTCCTCTACGAGGTTGCCGTGGGGCGAGGCCCTGTCGGTGTTGCGGTGGACCATGACGGCTTTGTGTGGGGGGCAAACCTCTTCGACGACAGCGTTTCGAAGGTCGACCCGGTGACGGGCGATCTCTTGGGCACGTTTCCGGTGGGCCGCACGCCCTACACCTACAGCGATATGACGGGGTCCGCGTTTCGGGTGTTTCGACGCCTTCGCGGAGTCTTTCGCGGCAGCTACGGGGTCGGCGTCCCGGGGGCGCGCTGGACCCTCGTGCGCGTGGAAGGCGAGATCGGCGACGACGCCGTGTTTCGAATGCGCGCGGCGGACAGTCTCGCGGGGCTCTCGTCTGCCGCGTGGAGCGAGGTGAACCTCTCCTCCGGCGAAGCGACGCTCGATCTTCGCGGGAGCGACCTCGAGGTGGAGGTCACGCTTCAAACCGAAGATCGCGCCGAGCCTCCTCCCTTCGTCGAGAGTCTGCGCTTCACCGTGGAGTTCCCATGAGTCGGCTGTGTCTTTGGGTGGTGCTTTGGGTTCCAACGGTCGCAGCTGCTGCGCCGGCGAACGTGTTTTTTGTGCTCGATACATCCGCCAGCATGGCGGCGCCGGGACTTGGCGAAGGAACGCAGCTCGACGATGCGAAAGCGATCGTTGCGACCCTCGCCGCGGACGTGGAGGCGGCAGGCCATCGGTCGGCTCTTCTCCGGTTTCGTCAGCGCGACGTGGTCACGCCAAGCGGTGAGGGCCCGCGCACGGTCACCGTCGAAGATCCTCGGCAGTGCGATGTCGCGTCGGACGTTTTGGTGCCTCTCGAGGGGGGAGCAGCACCTGCGATCACGCGCTGGGTGGATGGCGAAGCAGGGCAGGGGCTCTTCGAGGTCGAAGCCATCGGCGATTCGCCGCTCTATGGGAGCGCGCGAGTGGCCCTTCGCTACGTGGACGGACTGCGCGCGCTCGACCCACGCCGCCACTGCGTTCGCGCGCTCATCGTGATCGTGACCGACGGCGAAGATAACTGTGCGGGCGGCGCAGAGCTTCTCGAAGTCGTGGATGAGCTTTCGCAGGCTGCCCCCGAGCAGGCCATTCAAACGCTGGTGATCGCACGGCAGGTCGACGCGGAGGCGGCGCTTCGTCTTGCGGCGGTCGGTCGTGAAGAAGCGGACCCTCACGTCTTTGGTTTTGGTGAACTTGACGCCGTGCGCGAACGGATCGCGGTCCTTGAGGGTGCCGCTGCGATTCCCGGTTGTGGCGCCGCTGACATGGAGCCGATGTCGCCGTCCGCAGACGCCGGAACGGACGGAGGGACCGGCGAGCGATGCGAGACGGTTTCCGGCGGTTGCAGCGCAGGCTTCGCTGCGGGCAACTCCGGTGGGGGCGGTTCCGGTGCAGCAGGCTGGTGGCTTCTCCTGATGGTCGTCGTGCTGTGGCGACGAAAGCTACTCTTCGCCAACGTTCTTGCGGGCGCGCTACTGGCCCTATCCGGGTGCGGCGACGACGAGGTTCGGTGCGTCGCGGAAGACGCTGGCGTCGCGGATGCCCCAGGCGACGTGAGCATCGAGATTCCCGATCC
>JBCDAA010000657.1:0-3183 GCA_039186435.1 Myxococcota bacterium
GCGAAGGCCAACGAGATCTCCGCCGTGAAAGCGACGCGGATGCGCCGGGTTGAAGCAGCGGTCCTCGGGGCCCGGGTTCGGGGACCCGTCCGCGAAGCGATCCACCATCATGAGGTAGATCGACGCGGCCTCCCACGGCGCGGCCTCCCACGGCGCGGCGCCAGCGTCATCCGGGCCAGCATCGAGCGCGCCATCGAGCGCGCCCGCGTCGACGCCACCATCAAAAACATCCCGAGCAGCGTCCGCACCCGCATCCAGCCCAGCGTCCGAAGCTGCGTCCGGGTGAGACGTGCCCGCGTCACGAAAGGCGGCGTCCCTCGCATTGGAAGGCACCGCGGTGCACGCGGCGAGAAAGACGAGTTGGAGAATCACGGCGCGAAACGGCAAGATGGTCCCTCTTCTCTGAGCTCGCGCCCGTGGCCCAACGCGAATCCGATAGTCGGCGTAGCAAGCGCCCCACTGATGACGCGCCGGTGCTTCCGGCAAGAGAGCCTGCGGATCCGTCAAAGCTGCGCGTTCGGCAGGCGCCGGCGCCTCCGCCTGAGCGCGTGGACCTCCGCGGCGGTCCGATGGAGCTGCGCGTCGAGGGTCTTGCCCCGGACAAGCCGCTGCGCGTCGACGCGCGCGCGGTCACGGTCCTCTTCCCGCTTCGGGTCTCGGTGGTGGAAGTTTCGGTGCGTCGACAGACCCTTCAGCTCGACCGCACGCACTGGGGTCTCGTGCCGGCGGGCGTGCGGGTCTCGCTGATGGCGCGCACCCCTGGCAGCCGATTGATCCTCGCGACGGTGCACCCGGCGCTGATCGAGAAGGTCGCGGGGCTCTACGCGAAAGTGAGCCTGGACCCGAAGCGATTCGCGCGCTGGCTCGAGGAGCCGCAGCTTTTGCCGCGAACGGTCTGGGTCGAAGAGATCCTGCAGCGCTACCTCTTCGAGCGACAGGTCTGCGAGGGAAGCGACAACGACGCGACGCGTTTTCTTGAAGCGGAGATCGTTAAGGAAGCCTACTTCCTGCTCCGGGATCGGGACGCCGGCGCGGACCGAGCGTCGGTGGTGCAGCAGCACTCGCCGACCGTGGAGCGCGCGCTCGCCCACATCGAAGCGAACCTCTTCGCGTCGCCGAGCATCCGCGGACTTGCACGCATCGCCGGTGCGAGCGAGAGCACCCTCCTGCGCGCCTTTCGACGCGAACTCGGGTGCACCCCAAGCGCGTACTGGCGCATGCGGCGGCTGGACGAGGCGCTGGCTTTGCTCGAGTCCGGTCATCACACGGTCGCCGAGGTCGCGAGCCTCGTTGGCTACGACAACCCGAGCGCCTTCGCCCATGCGTTTTCGCTGCGTTTTGGTCGCGCGCCGTCCGAGCTCCTGCCGCGCTGACGGATTGGCGGGGATCGTTGACGGCGCAGCGAAGGTTGCGCCGGCGCGCGGATGGTAGAGCAACTCCATGAGGAGGCATGTCGCCGTCTGTCTCGCGTTGCTCGGGTGCAGTCCGACCGCGCTCCCGTCTGAAGACGCTGGCACGCCAGAAGATGCGGCAGCGGACGCCCCGCCGGAAGATGCGGCAGCGGACGCCGCGCCGGAAGACGCGGCGATGGAAGACGCAGGAGACACAGGATCGACCGACGCCGGCGTTGTGGATCCGTGGGCCTGCGGACCGGCGCTCGGCGCGCGACGCTGGCCTGACGGAGCGCTCGAGTTCCGCGTGCATGCGCCCAACGCGACGCGTATCGAGGTCGCGCTCTTCGACGTGGCGATCGGCGAGCGGGAGCGTCTGCGCGTGCCGATGAACGACGAGGAAGGTCGCTTCGACGTTCGCATCGACAGCGCCACCCTCGCCGATGCGGGGCTCGGTGAACCGCTCTATTACGGCCTTCGCGCTTGGGGTCCGAACTGGACCTACGACGACGCCTGGGAGCCCGGAAGCGAACTCGGCCGCATCGCGGACGTTGATGACAACGGGCACCGCATGAACCCCAACAAGGTGGTGCTCGATCCCTACGCTCTCGAGGTCAGCCACGATCCCATCGGGCTCGCGGCGCGCGACTGGAATGTTTTCCGCACCGACGAGGACAACCGCCTTCGCGATTCAGCACCGAACGCGCCGAAGGGGGTCGTCCTCGATTGCACGCCGTCCGCGTCCGGTCCGGCCCGTCCCTTTCGCGACGAGGTGATCTACGAGGTGCACCTTCGTGGTCTCACCCGCGCCGATTCCGCGGTGCCCGAAGAAGAGCGCGGGACCTACGCAGGGGCCGCTCGGCGTGCAGCCTGGCTCCGTGCACTGGGCGTGACCGCCATCGAGCTGCTGCCGCTTCACGAAACCCCCAACGACCAAAATGAGCTCAGCGACGACGCCGCGGGCGACAACTACTGGGGCTACTCGACGCTCTCATTCTTTGCGCCCGACCGTCGCTACGCCGCCGACCAAAGCCCGGGCGGACCCACTCGCGAACTCCGCGCGATGGTGGCGGCGTTTCATGCGGAAGGCATCAAGGTCTACGTCGACGTCGTCTACAATCACACCGCGGAGGGAGGCGGCGACGTGCTTCTCTCCTGGCGCGGTCTCGACAACACCACCTTCTACGTGCAGTCGAGCGACAACCGCGGCTACGTCGTGAGCAACGGCGTCGGACCCGATGTGAACACGGCGGACCCTGTCACTGCAGACCTCGTGATGGCGTCCCTTCGTTATTGGCACGAGGTGATCGGCGTCGACGGCTATCGCTTCGACCTCGCGTCGGTGATGGCGAATGGATGTTCGAGCGGCTGCTACCGCTACGACAGCTCGTTCCCGACTCGAATCGCGGAACTCGCGCGACCGGCGGAGGGCGGGGAAGGCATCGACCTCATCGCGGAAGCCTGGGGCACGGTCGGCGGCACCTATCAGGTCGGAAACTTTCCACGTGGCTGGGCGGAGTGGAACGATCAATACCGAGACGCCGTGCGACGCGACCTCAACCGGCTCGGGGTTCACGACGCGCCGCTCCGAGGGTTGATGCGGCGCATCAGCGGGAGCCCGGACCTCTACGAAGACGACGGCCGGCCGCCTGCAGCGTCGGTGAACTTCGTGGTCGCGCACGATGGGCTCACGCTTCACGACCTCTTTCGCTACGACGGGAAGAACAACGGTCAGCGTTGGCCCTACGGTCCCTCGAACGGGGGCACGGACAACGACCTCGCCTGGAGTCAC
>JBCDAA010000658.1:0-3157 GCA_039186435.1 Myxococcota bacterium
CCGCTCCCAAGGGGAGTGAATCCCCGCGGGTCCCCCCTCCAATGACGCTCCCCAAGGGGAGTGAATCCCCGCGGCCGCGGATGCGTTTGGCGCCGCCGCCGACGCGGAGCGAACGAAGGCCGCCTCGGCTGCAGCGACGGATCTTGCCGAAGCCCGTGGCGGTGGGAAGCGACAGCGCGGGGGCGCCTTGTCTCAGCTCGCCGCTCAAGACGATGCGCGGGCCTCATCGCGTAAGCGGAGGCTGGTGGGGGAAGCTCGACGCTGCAGGGCAGAGCGTCGCGACCGCGCGGGACTACTACTACGCCGAGGTCGAGGACGGGACGATCTACTGGATGTTCTTCGACCGCCGGCGCGAGTGCTGGTTCATTCAAGGGCGGGTCGATTAGCTCGCGCGAGAAGGCATGTACGGGCCGCTTTGGGTCAAGAGCTATCACTCGTTCTTGGAGGGCGCGAGCTCGCCGGAAGCGCTGATCGATCGCGCCGAAGAACTCTCGCTGCCCTTTCTGGCGTTGACCGATCGCAACGGGGTGTATGGCCTTGCGCGGGCGCATGTGCACGCGCGCGAGAAAGACATTCGGCTGATTCCTGGCGTGGAGCTGGAGGTCCGTGTTCGTGAACAACATGCGATCGGCGACTTTGGGCTTGAGATGCAGGGTTCTGCGTCACGCGCCTCCAAGTCGTCAGCCTCGCGAGCCTCGTCAACCTCTACATCAACACCGCCGAAACGCCTCGTGGTCCTTCCCGAGGATCGCGAAGGCTACGCGCGCGTTTGCCAGCTCGTCTCCTTTGCGCATCGACGCGGTGAAAAGGGCCAGGCGTGGGTCTATCCAGACGAGATCGCAGACTACGTCGGTGGCTGGGTCGCGCTCACGAGCGACCCGTGGCTTTTGCGCGCAGTCGCGGAGTTCTTGCGCCCTGATCTTTATGCGTTTTGTGTTCGCCATCTTCTCCTCGGTGAACGTGAAGACGAGGAACGACTGCGTCTTGAAGCTCAGCGTCTCGGGGTGTTCTGCGCAGGCGGCAACGAGGTCCTCTACGATCACCCGGCGCGGCGCGATCTTCAGGATGTCGTAACCGCGATTCGCCACGGCGTGCCGCTCTCGCAGGCGGGTCGTCTTCTCCGCGCGAACGCCGAGCATGCACTCCTTTCGCCGAAAGCGATGACGGAACGCTTTGCCGACGCGCCCGAGCTTCTCGCCATGACCCTGGAGATCGCGGAGCGCTGCCGTTTCGATCTTAGCCAGCTGCGTTATCGCTACCCGGCTGAAACGCTTCCCGAAGGAGAGACGGAGCAAAGCTGGCTTCGGGTGCTCACGCTTCGCGGCGCCGAAGGTCGCTACCCCAAAGGCGTGCCGGACAATGTGCGCGCGCAGCTCGAGCAAGAGTTTCAGGTGATCGAGACCCTCGGCTACGGCGGCTACTTCCTGACGATGTACGAGATCGTCGACTACTGCCGGTCCCAGGAGATCCTCTGCCAGGGACGCGGAAGCGCCGCGAACAGCGCCGTTTGTTATTGCCTGGGAATCACGGCGGTCGACCCCGTGCTCATGGAGCTGCTCTTCGAACGCTTTCTCAGCGTCGAGCGCGCCGAGCCGCCAGACATCGACCTCGACATCGAGCACGAGCGCCGCGAGGAGGTCATTCAATACGTCTACGATCGCTACGGCCGGCGCTACGCTGCGATGGTCTCGAATGTCATTCGCTATCGCGGACGTTCAGCGGTGCGCGAAGTCGGCAAGGCGCTCGCGGTTCCGCGCACGGATGTCGACGCGATGGCGCGGCTTCTTTCCCACTTTGGGGGGGACGCCTTTGACGGTGCCCTCGCAAAGGAAGCGGGCGTGGATTTCGAGGCGCCGGCCGTTCGCCATCTCATGCGTCTGTCGGCGGAGCTTCAGGACACGCCGCGCCATCAGTCGATTCACCCGGGGGGCTTTCTTCTCGGCGATCGTCCGGTGGATGAGATCGTGCCCATCGAACCCGCGACCATGGAAGGCCGCACGGTCATTCAGTGGGACAAATACGACGTCGACAACCTCGGCCTTTTTAAGGTCGACCTGCTCGGCCTTGGCGCCCTGAGCTGCGTGCGCCGGAGCTTTGATCTTCTTCGCGCGCATCGCGGCGTTGATCTCGTGATGGCGACGGTGCCCTGGGAGGATGAAGCGACCTACGACATGATCTCGACCGGCGATACGGTTGGCGTCTTTCAGATCGAGAGCCGCGCGCAGATGGCGATGCTGCCGCGCCTTAGACCGCGAACGTTTTACGACCTGGTGATCGAGGTTGCGATCGTGCGACCGGGACCCATTCAGGGCGACATGGTGCACCCCTACCTGCGGCGCCGAGAAGGTCTCGAACGCGAGGAGTATCCGCATCCGAAACTCGAGAAGGTGCTGAAGAAAACGCTCGGCGTTCCGATCTTTCAGGAGCAGGTCATGAAGGTGGCGGTGGCCGTCGCGGACTACACGCCCGGCGAAGCGGACCAGCTACGGCGCGACATGGCGGCCTGGAAGAGTTCGGGCAAGATCGAGCGTCACCGCGAGCGGATGATCACCAGCATGATTCGCAACGGGATCGATCCGGAGTTTGCGGAGCGCGTGTTTTCGCAGATTCGCGGGTTCGGTGAATACGGGTTTCCAGAGAGCCACGCTGCGTCTTTTGCGCTCATCGCCTACATCACCGCCTGGCTGCGCTGTCACCACCCGGAGGTCTTTACCTGCGCGATCCTCAACAGCCTGCCGATGGGGTTCTACAGCGCGGCGACGCTGGTGGAGGACGCGAAGCGACACGGCGTGGAGGTTCATCCCATCTCCGTGGATGTCAGTACATGGGATCACTTGCTCGAGCCGGTGGCTGACGGCTCGGGCACGAGACCGCCCATTGATGCGTCTCTTGGAGAGAGGGGCACCCAGGTTTCGGATTCGGATTCGGGGGCAAGTGCCCATGCCCGTGCCCTTGCCCTTGCCCGACCCAGTGCCGTCGACGCGTCTGGAAAGGATTCGGCTTCGGACTCGGCTTCGGCTTCGGATTCGGATTCGGACTCGGCTTCGGCTTCGGCTTCGGCTTCGGCTTCGGCTTCGGCTTCGGCTTCGGCTTCGGAAGACTCGTCCTTGGACGGTCCTGCTTCAACCTCTTCCGTCGCGACATCTTTTGTCTCAAC
>JBCDAA010000659.1:0-3155 GCA_039186435.1 Myxococcota bacterium
GAACCCACGTCGTACCGGTCCCCGATCACGGAACGGTGACCGCGTGCGTCCCCAACCCGCACGACCACGGCACCAAGGTCGCACTCTCTCTCGTGGTTGCGGCGCTGGTGCTCATGCTGCTCAGCGGCGTCCTCGCGCGAAGACTCGCGCGCCCCATTCGCCGCGTCGCCTCCGTTGCCACCGCCATCGGCACAGGGGATCTCTCCGCGCGGGTTACCCGCGTTCGGCGCATCGGCGAAGTTGGCGTGCTCGCGGATGCCATCGACGACATGGCCGAACGCATCGAAACCCAGGTACGCGACCAAAAGGAGCTCATGGCCGGCGTCTCGCACGAGCTCCGCACCCCCCTCGGGCACGTGCGTCTTCTACTTGAGCTCGCACGAAGCGGCGACACCGACGCCCTCGACGAACTCGAACGCGAAGTCGAAGAAATGGATCGTCTCGTCGGCGAACTCCTCGCCCGGTCCCGCCTCGACTTCGCAAGCCTTGACCATCGTTCCCTCGACCCGGTCGACCTCGCACGCCGCGCGCTCGAACGACAGGGGATCGACGTCGCCAAGCTGGTCGTCGATGAACCGATCGACGAGCTCGTGGGCGACCCTACCCTGCTCGGCCGCGCTCTCGCCAACATCCTCTCGAACGCAGAGCGACACGGCGGCGGCCTCATCACACTCCGGGTGTCACAAGATGACGAGCTCGTATTCTTCGTCGCAGAGGACGCGGGGCCCGGCTTTCAAGAAGACGCCTTCGACCCTTTTGTGCGGACGCCCTCCCGTGGTCGCCACCCTTCGTTGGGCCTAGGTTTGGTCCTGACGCGGCGGATCGCAGAGGCCCATGGCGGAAACGTCACCGTGGCCGGTAACGCACCCCGGGGGGCGCGCGTCCAACTCGCGGTCGAGCGCCATTCTGACCTTGAGTCATAAACTGACTCTCGGTCATAATATTGGTTGACTCCCACAGAAACGGGCACTACCGACCCAATAGTTCAATGACTGTCAGTCAGACCGACCCTCCGAGCCGCCGCGCTCGGCAGCGGCACGCCCGCCGCATGGCGATCCTCGACGCCGCCGGCAACGTGCTGGAGCGGCTGGGCCTCGCCATGAAGATGGATGACGTCGCCGCGGAAGCAGACGTCAGCAAGGGCACGCTCTACCTCTACTTTTCAAGCAAGGACGCGCTGCTTGCCGGGTTCGCAGAACGAAATCTGGCGTCGCTTCTTCCGCGGCTTCGCACACGCGCAAACGATGCAGCCACCGGGCTCGATGCAGTCGCGGGAATCATCGAAGAGAACATCGAGTTCTTTCAGGCACACCCCACGAGTTTTCGTCTGATGGTCGGTTGGCTTCAGCAGCCGGAGGTCGACGACAGCAGCGATGATTTTCAAGCGTACCGCGCTCGTCTCCAAGAAGTTCACGGAACGTTCTTGGGCGCCTTCGAGCGCGGCAAGGCCGACCACTCCATTCGCGCCGACGTCGACACCGTGCACCACGCAATGCAGGTCTGGGCCTCGACCGTCGGCGTCGTTCTCATGCATCAGAACACCGTTTCGCTCATGAAGCGGATCACCATTCCCATTGATTTCTCTCAGCTGGTGCCCGTGCACCTCGACGCCATTCGGCGACTTCTTGCGGTACACCCATGAATCGAGTCTTCCCTTCGTCCGTTGTCCTTTCGCTGAGCCTCTCCGCGTGCCTTCCGCATGGCCGCACGGAAACCCCCGAGCCGGCGATCACCTTTCCGGACCGCTTCGCAGAGCCGGAAACGTTGGAAGAGGCCCGCGACACCGGCGACGACCGCTGGTGGCTACGCTACGACGACCCCGCACTCCATGCGCTGGTCGAAAGCGCCCTCCAGCGGAACGTCTCCCTTCGCAACGGGTACGCCGCCATCGAACAGGCACGCGCCCTCGAAGATCAGGCGAGAGCCGCACGATTTCCGACGTTCGCCGCCCAGGGCCGCCTGGGGTTCAACCGCTCGATCACCGCGTTCGGAAGCGGCGAGACCTGGAGCGTGACAGGATCCCTGCCCGTCTCCTACGAGGTCGACCTCTTCGCGAGGGCCAAGAGTGCCGCCCGCGCCGCAACCGAAAGCGTGATCGCCAGCGAGCTCGACGCCGCAGCGCTCGCGATCAGCACCTCCGCCCAGGTCGCCGAAGCCTGGTACTCGGTCGTGGAAGCCCGCGCGCGCAAGAAGCTCCTCGCCGAGCAGCACCGCATCAACGAGACCTACCTGGAGCTCGTGCGCCTTCGGTTTGAGCAAGGGCTCGCGTCCGTTCTCGACGTTCACCAGCAGCGCCAGCTCACAGCCGCTTCGGGGGCCAGCCTGGAACTGGTCGACGGCGAACTCGAAGTCTTGCGTCAGCAGCTCGCTGTCCTTCTCGGAACGCCCGCGTCCGAACTCGGCACCCTCCCCGAACGCGATGAGTTTCCGGAGCTTGGCGCGAGTCCGAGCCCCGGGATTCCGGCGAGTGCCGTGTGGGCGCGCCCGGATGTTCGCGCCGCCCAGCAGCGTGTTCGGTCGCTCGACTGGCAAGTCGGATCCGCCATCGCGTCGCGCCTTCCGACGGTCACCCTTGACGTGACGCCGAGCTACCTTTGGCAGCGCGCGGACTTTTCCTTCGGCGGCATGGCCTCGCAGCCGACGACCACGACCGGATGGACCGTCAACGCGGGGGCGACTCTCAACGTCCCCCTCTTCGACGGGTTCGCGGGACGGGGGCGCGTCGATCAACAGCGCGCAGCGCTGCAGCAGCAGGTCGAAGCACTCAGCACGACCGTGCTCAACGCGCTTCTCGAGGTGGAAAGCGCCATTGTTCAGGAGCGACAACAGACGCGAAACGTGGAGCTCCTTGCGCAGCAGGCGGAGATCGCGGGCGAAGCGCTCACCAGTGCGCGTGATCGTTACCGCACAGGCCTCAGTGACTTTCTTCCGGTGCTCACGTCGCTTCAGTCGCAGCAAGGAACGCAGCTTCAGGTTCTCGCCGCGCGGCGCCAGCAGATTAGCTCCCGCATTCAGCTGCACCGCGCGCTTGGGGGAGCGTGGGCCGAGCGCCTCGACGCGCCAGAGCCGACCGAATTGATCGAGGGGGACGAAGGATGAAGTCTGCGCTGAAAGTCATTCTCCCGGTCGTGGTCACGGCGATGGGCATTGGCGTC
>JBCDAA010000660.1:0-3155 GCA_039186435.1 Myxococcota bacterium
CCATTCTCGACGTCGAGCTTGTTGCGGAGACCCTGTCATCTGATCTTGTGCAGCGCGTTGCGGATGCAGCCGCCGACGTGTTCGAAACCGGTCCCGGAAGAAAGAGGACGTGTACGTGCTCGACCGATGTTGAACAAACGCCCGCGAGTGCACGAGCGAGCGTTTCGGCCCAGCGTGCGCGATCCTCTTCGGTGCCGACGTCTGCTTTCAGGACCGAGACAAAGACGGGCGCTGCAGCTTCGCAGTGGTTCTCCGCGTAGTGCGCGGGCGGGAGCAATCGCATACGAGTCCACGTTCGTCCGGGACCGGTTTCGAACACGTCGGCGGCTGCATCCGCAACGCGCTGCACAAGATCAGATGACAGGGTCTCCGCAACAAGCTCGACGTCGAGAATGGGCATCCGGGAATCGTACTTCTTGTGTTATCCAGTTGTCGCGAGTGGTCGCGAGTGACGTCCCAAAGAACGTTCGCGGGGGAACGAATGTCGGAGTGGCACGCAGGGTTTGCGATTTGTGATCTCCAGGTCCCGGGTGGCAAGGACATGGCGGGCTACGGCCCGATGGCAACGAAGGGGGAGGTGGGCGAAGCGCTCTATGCGCGGGCGCTCTATCTCCGCGTAGATGAAGAGGAAATCGCGCTCGTCGCCGTGGATTTAATGGGGGCTTCCACGTGGCTTTTGCGGAAAACGGCGGCCCTCGCGGACCTCGATGAGGGGCGGATTGTGCTCGCCGGAACGCACACCCACACCGCGCCTGGACGCTGGTTTGGGGCCCCCTTCTACGACGCTTTTGCACACCGTCTCAAAGTCGGAAAACTCTTCGACAAAACGCTCGCCAAACATCTTGCGGAGCGGATTGCTACGGCGATTCACAACGCACGAAGTGCCGCGATGCCGGCGACGGTGAGCCTCGGTCGTGCGCTCTGTCACCACGCGGGTTCGAACCGAAGCTACGACGCGTTTTGCAAAAACCCGGAAGCGGAACATTGGCCGGCGGCCATCGGCGTGAAGAGCCCGGCGCAGGGAAAAGAGCGCGCGGTGGATCCGCGCGTGACGGTGATCAGTGCGCGCGCGGACGGTGAGCTGGTGGGCGCGTTTGCGACCTTCGGGTGTCATGCGACGGCGCTTGGTGTCGATCAGAAAACCTACGCTCGGGATTGGCCGGGCGAAACGATCGCGGCGCTTGGTGACGTGGGTGAGAAGGTCGCCGTCGCGCAAGGTGCTGGGGGGGATGTTTCTCCGCTTCCGCCGGAAGGCTTGGACGATCCCAAACCGCATCAGGGCGCATCGCTTGCGAAGAAGCGCGGCGCGCAGGTTGCGGATGCGATTCGGAAGGCGCTCGTCGACAGCGAAGAACTGAACGCAAAACTTGCGGTGGCCTCGGCTCCGTGGGCGCCGCCGCGGGAGGATCACTGGGCGGTGGGCTGGGCGCTGATGGGCGGCGCCGAAGATGCGCGGGCGCCCTTTCATCGCTGGCCCTTCAAGTGCATTCAGGAAGGGAATCCGTGCAAGGACCGCGGTGAGCCGCAGGGCACGAAATGTGTCATTCGAGTCGCGCAGCTGCGTTCGATTTTGCGGCTTTCGCCCTATCACCGGCTGCATCGGGTGACCCTCGGAAGCCATACGCTCTTCACGCTTCCGGCCGAGCCGACGGCGGTGGCGGCGTCGCGCGTGGAGCGCGTGCTCATCGAGCGCTTCGGCGGGACGGCGAGCGTGGTGGGGTACGCGGGCGATTACATCGGCTACCTCACCACCGCGGAGGAGTACGCGCTGCAGCACTACGAGGGCGCGAGCATGCTTTACGGCATGGAGAGCGTTGAAAGCCTCGGCGTGCAGCTTCGCATCATGCACGGCGTGTCGAAGCTTCCGCCGCTGGACGATGCGTTGGAAGAGACCGCCTTTCCGGAAGGCGCGTTCGGTGGCCACGAGGGCGAGGTGACCTGGGTGGTCTACCCGGCGTCGTCGAAGGAGTGCGCCCTGGACCTCACCCTCGACGGAGTCGCGCCGCTTGTGGAACCGGCGTCGCTCGGACCGGAGCTTTGGGCGGCCGCGTTTCCGCGTCTTGAAGGCGACGGGGCGCTCGTGGTGGGGGGCGACGCGCAAAAGGTTCGCTGGCCCGACGAGTAATTGCCCCAGCGAGGAGGTTCGAGCAGTGCTCGCCCGCGCCGGAAGGAAGGTGCATCCGGACCCGGCGTAGGACGTTCCGGAATGAATCGACTCCTTACCCTTGGATGGTTGGTATTGGCGCTGGCCTGCGGCGGAGACGACGGCGTGGGCGGCGACGCCTCGGTGGACGCCCGTGAACGCCGCGATACCGGTACCGAAGACACCGGCACCGCCGAAGACGCCGGCACTGATACTGAAGACGCCGGCGCGGAAGACAGCGGCGTCGACGCGGCCGCGCCGGACCCCTGCGACGAGCCGGGCGCCACCGAGCGCGTCAGCTGCGGACAATGCGGAGAGCGAGTTCGTTTCTGCACGGCGGACGAGGTGTGGGAGTACGGGCCCTGCGAAAACGAGGTCGGCGAATGCACGCCGGGGGACAGCGACGTCCTCGCGTGCGGGAACTGCGGCAGCCAGGCGTCGCGATGCACGAGCGAATGCATGTGGGAGGTCGCCGGCGAGTGCGTCGACGAGGGTGAGTGCAGCCCCGGCGAACGCCAGCGCACCGGCGATGGCTGCGACGCGGGCGAGACCCGAGAACTGCTCTGTGCGGACAGCTGCGTCTTCGAGGAGGAGATGGCGTGCTCGGCCGACGGCTGCGACGAGCCGGGCGCGATCGAAGAAGTTCCCTGCGGACGTTGCGGAACGAGCGAGCGCTTCTGCACCGCGTCGGGCGTTTGGGAATACGGCGCGTGCACCGACGAGGGAGTGTGCGATCCAGGAACGTCGGGGATGCTCGAGTGTGGCAACTGCGGAACACAGACGGCTCGCTGCAACACCGAGTGCGAATGGACCGCCAGTGGAAGCTGCACCGACGAAGGCGAGTGCGCGCCGGGGTCGACGCGCGTCACCACCGATGCCTGCGTCGCGGGGGAAGAGCGCTCAGAAACCTGCAACGACGCCTGCAGCTACGTGCCGGGAATGTGCATGCCCTCCCGCTGTCGTGACCTCGACATTCTTTTCGTGATCGACGACTCCGGGTCCATGGGTGAAG
>JBCDAA010000661.1:0-3137 GCA_039186435.1 Myxococcota bacterium
ACGAAGCATACCCCACCCTACCGCACCTATCGGGTATGTCAATATCAATGCCTACCATATTCTGTCGTCAAGCCGCGCAACCCGGGAAGCCGACCAGCCCACGGCCTTGCGATGTCAATAAAATATGGTCGGCTTTGACTAGAGAATCGCGAAGCTCCGATGTCCATAAATTTGGTAGGCTGATGCTGGGCCGAATCAGGCTGGAGTTGATGAGCGTTTAGCGGGTCCAGATGACGGCGGTGGCGAGGCCGGCTCCGCCGCAGATGCTGACCGCGCCCTGGGTTTTGCCTTGGGTTTCAAGGCGTTCCAGGAGGGTCGCGGTGAGGATGACGCCAGTAGCCCCGAGGGGGTGACCGAGGGCGATCGCCCCGCCCCAGGCGTTGAGGATCTCGTCGTCGAGGTCGAGCTCGCGCTGGGCCAGGACCGGAACGACCGCAAAGGACTCGTTGATTTCGACGGCGTGCATCGCACCGATGGTCTTGCCCGCGCGCTTCAGGGCCTTTCGAATCGCCGCAGGGTTGCCATGGAGCATGCGTACGGGGTCGACGCCGACGCTTCCAAAGCCATCGAGCTGCGCGCGCGGGGTCCAGCCTCTGGCGCGGCACGTCGCCTCATTCGCGATCAACGCAACCGCGGCGCCGTCCGCCAACGCCGGACTGGTCCCTCGGGTATGCCGCGGCTCCACGTCTCCAACTCGCGCAACCTCCCGCTTCAAGAGCTCGCCGTACGTCGTCGGCAGTTGCGCCAATGTCTCGCGCGTAGTCTCCGGCCGGATCGTCTCCTCGCTCGCAAAACCGTCGACGTCGACGATGGACGCGAAGGATGCTTCCGCGGCCCGCTGCTGTGATCGGAGCGCCCACGCCTCCAGCGCGTCGCGATCGATCTGATGATCGTGCGCCAAAAGATCCGCCGACGCCCCCATGTGCATGAAGCGCGTCCGACGCGCGACGTCCGCGTCATCAAACCACGCCCCTCGATCCGCAAACATCGGGACTCGCGACGGCATCTCCACCCCGCCGGCAAGGACGGCGCCCTCCCCCGCCGCAACGCGCGTCGCCGCCGCTACGATCGCGTCGAGGCCCGAGGCGCAAAAACGATTGAGCGTCTGCCCTGGAAGTTGGTCCTCTCCGGCCCAAAGGGCCGCCAGCCGCGCGAGATTGCTCCCCTGATCCCCCACCTGCCCCACGCAACCAACCACGAGATCGTCGGCGTCGAGGGGTCCCCATCGCTCGCGAAGCGCCTCGATCAGCCAGGCCAATAGCTCCACCGGCCGATGCTTCGAAAGCGCCCCGCCCGGCCGACCCTTGCCCCGACCCGTTCGCACGACATCCACGAGAAACGCGTCCACCTCAACTCCTACAAACGATCACTTCGGCACCGACTCGCACACCGACCTCGAGCACCGACTTCGAGCACCGACTTCGCGCATCGACCTCGCGCGCCGACTTCGAGCGCCCTCCCCGCCTAACCTCGAACGAACGCCGACTTCGGGGCACTGAACACCAGCAACAGCCAGCACCACTCGGTCCGCGTTGCCGCACCTAGCGACCCACCACAAAACTCACCGCAGTCGTCGCGCTGCCCCCAATGTTCAACGTCTGAACCCGCCGCACATCATCGAGCTGCATCTCCCCCGCAAAACCGCACACCTGCCGCCACGCGTCGAAGAGCATACGCACCCCCGTCGCACCCACCGGATGCCCCAGACCGATCAGCCCCCCGCTCACGTTAACCGGGGTACTTCCATCACGGGCGATCCGGCCATCCTCGATCGCTTCGAACGCCTTTCCCGGCGGCGTAATTCCAAGATGCTCGAGCAGCACGTACGCGGTGATCGTAAAGCAATCGTGTAGTTCGACGAGATCGATCGCAGACACGTCCGCCCCCGCTCTCCGCCGCGCATCGTCGCTCACCGCCTTCACATGCGGAAAAAGGTAGGGACCCTCCTCCGAGAGCTTTTCCGCCAAACTCATCGGTCCGACGCCGTGACCCCAACCAAGGATTCGCGGCACCTGTTCGAGGTCGATTCCGCGCTTCCCCGCCCACGCACGCGCAAAACGCTCCGACGCAAAGAGCACCGCCGCAGCGCCATCCGTGACCTGCGCACAATCTTGCCGTCGCAGTCGCCCTTCAATCGGCGGATTCGCCGCATCGTCTGCGGTAAAGCTCGCTTCCTCAAAGTTCCACCGCCGCGTCTGCGCGTCCGGGTTTCGGCGACCGTTCTCAAACGCCTGGCGCGCAAACGCCCACAGATGCTCTCCGCGCACACCCGAGCGCCGATCCACCGCCTCCAAGAGCTCGCTAAACAAGAAGGGCCACACGTAGCGCGCCTGCTCCGCCTCGCGCCCGACCCACGCCGCGGCACCGAGATGCGCCGCCGCTTCGTCCCCCGGAACGTTTCGCATCTCTTCGATGCCCACCACGCACGCGAGGTCGTAATAGCCCGCGTCAACATCGGCCATTGCCGCGAGCGCCGCAACGCTTCCTGACGCACACGCCGCCTCGTGACGGCTCGCCGGTTTACCAACGAGCGCGGGATCCGCGGATGCCACAAATCCGCCGAGGTGCCCCTGCCCGCGAAAGCGCTCGGCCGCGAAGTTACCCACATGCGTCACGTCGACATCCGCGAGCGAAAGCTGCGCGCGCCGCACCGCGGCCTCCATGACCTCATGAATCGCGCTCGGTAGATCGCCCCCGTCGCGGGACCACCGCCGCGCAAAATCAGTCTGCGCACCACTCAAGAGAAAAACCGTCACGACGCCTCCACCCAGCACGCATGAAACCCATGCGGAACCCGCTCCGGCACAGAAAGTCGGCAGCAGACCTCCAGCGACGCCGCGTCCAGAACCACCACTTCGCTGGCGCCGGTTCCTTCATCGGCCACAAAGCTCACAAGATATCCATCCTCGTCGCCATCGGATCCGTCGCGTGGCGCAAAGGACACCTCGCTCCCGTAACGCTGGTCGCCAAACGCGCGATAGGCCGTCTCCACACCTCGTCGAAGGTCGTATTTCGCCACGCCATCAAAACGGAGCCGGCGCCGATCGAGGGGAATCGTCATCGCGTAGGCATGCTGACAGCGCCCCCCCATCGCACGGGCATCGACGGTCGGAAACTCTGCGTTGCGATCATCGAGC
>JBCDAA010000662.1:0-3124 GCA_039186435.1 Myxococcota bacterium
GGTCACTGACGAGGCGGGATCGAAGGGAAACCATCGCTCGAGGCGGCCCGCTGCAGCGGAGAAGACAACGGTACGTCCATCGTGGATTCCGACGGAGAACGACGTGTCTTCGACGGGGTCGCGGGGCGCCCAGTCTGTTTCCGGGAGTTCTCGTTCCGCGACCTGAACGCTCTCGAAGGCGCCGTCAACAAAACGAAACTCGCCGACACAAAGGAGAGGGGTCACCCGCGAGGAAGAGATCGGCTCGGCGCGATCGTCGCGCGGCTTGTCTTCGAGGACCGCGACGACCATGCGGTCACCTTCTACCGCGGCGGCCAGGCGAGTGAACGAGATCCCGGCGGATCCTGTATTCCACGACCAGATCGCGGATTCGCAGAGGGGGGAGAGGAACTCGAGGGAGGCCGTGCCGTCGGCACCGATGACCGTCGCCCGAACGCCAGCGCGAGGCTCGCGATACACGACGATCGCGTGGTCCCCGGAGGTGAGGACCACCGGCGGACGACTGCTTTCCGAAACCAGAAAGGGTCGTGCATCCAGTGGTGAGCCGTCTCGTTCGAGTCGCTGCGCGTAAAGATCGGTTCCTTCGAGAAACACGAGAAGCAACGCATCGCCCACCGGGGTTAGCGAAGCCGCGGTCACGCGCATGAGGGGCGCGTCCACGGGATCGACGACCGAGACTGGCGATGTCGGGCGGGTGGGGCGTACACCCGCATCTCGCGGGGAGGTGTCGGGCGGGGCTGCGGCGTCAGGGTCTGAGCCCGCGTCGCTGCCGCTGGCGCTGTCCGGAAGATCGCCAATGTCGACGGGCGTCGAACACGCGAAGACGAGCGCGAAGGCAAGAAGTCGAATCGGACGGTTCATACCCCACGCTTGTCCGGCGCTTCTCCGATCCGTCACGGTTGCGTCGCGATCCATTGCTCGACTCGTTCGCGGAGGGCCTCGCGCTCCGGGGTGAAGACGCCCTCGCGATGCTCCCGCGCGTGTTGATCGAGAAAGCGCTGGGTTTCTTCGACGTTGCGATCGCGCCACGCCGCCAGGGCCGCGTCGAGGAGCCGTCGCTCGCGCTCGAGCGTTTGGGAGCTTCGTTCCTGCGGAGCCTGTGCGTTTGCAGGGCGGCCCTGCGGCGAAGCGTTCTGGGGCGAAGCGTTCTGCCGCGGAGCGTTTCTTCGTGAAGAAGCGTTCTGCCGCGGAGCGTTCTGCGCAGATGTATTCTGCGGGGCGTCCTGAGGCGGAGCCGCTTCGGTCGGCTCACGACCCTCCTCTTCCGGCTGCGAGGGCTCGGCGGGTTGCTCGACCGGTGCGCTGACTTCGGGGGGAGGGGGAGGCGTTGCGAACGTCGCATGTCCAAACCAGCCGATCGCGATGCCCGCGCTGAGGCCGAGGACGGCCCCGGTAAACGAGGGCAGCCTTGACGCTGGAGGAACCATCGATTCCGGCAAGTGGGAACGCACGCGTTCCCGAACAGCGGCGTCCGTCCGCGGCACGTCGGTCAAGGGGGAGAGCATCGATCGCAGCTCCGCGTCGGGGGCGGGTTCACCCATGGCTCGACTCCGCGTTGAAGAGATCCGCGCCGAGGGTCCGAAACTCTCGCCGCGCGAGACGAATCCGCGAGTAGACGGTATTGAGGGGCACCTCTAAGACGTGCGCGATCTCCGCGGCGGTGTGTCCATCCACGTCGTACATCAACAAGATCATCTTCCGTTCGAGCGACATCTGATCGAGGACGCTTTGCACCATCCGCCGGCGGTCGGCTTGCGCGGCGTCCGCGCGGCCGTCCCCAGTGTGCGCAGCATCCTCGGCGACAGCACGGCTTTCTCGTCGTTTCCGTCCTCGTCGATAGTTGGACGCGGTCCGAAATGCGAAGGCCACCAGCCACGGTCGCACCGGTCGCGACGGGTCGTATTCCTGAAACCGGCGGTGGACGCCCAAAAAGACGTCCTGGGCGACGTCCTCGACGTCTCGCTCCGCGACGCCGAAGCGCCGAAGCGTATGACAAACGTAGTCAAACTCCGCCTCGAAAATCTCGTCGAATTGCGTCTGGTGAGGGACCTGAGAGACCAATCGGTGACCTCGCTCTCTCCTTCTTGTCCGCGGGGGCGCAGTTCCGTCACGGTCTCCACGCGATACCGAAGGCGAGGAGTCCGGCGACGGGAGAAGACTCCCAAACCGTTTCATCCCCGACCCGAAGCAGCGGTCGCCGAAGCGGAACCTCCCCTTGGAGAAATGCGCTCAGCTGCAGTCCCCCCGACGTCCAGCGCGCTCCGACGCGAAGACCCGCGCTCGCAAACGCGAGGAACTTCCACGTCGGCTCGACCACCTGATTGGCGCGGGTTGCCACCACGCCAGCCGAAACGACGCCGCACAAGAGCACCGGTTCGAGCACGGCGCAGGGTGCGATGCCTCCCGTGGAGAGGATTCCCCGAACGTCCGCCCGCGTCGACGTGGACGCGCTCGCCATCACCTGCGCTTCGATACGGAGTAGGAACCGATGTCGTTCCATGCCGAGCGAGAGGACTCCTCCGAGCGCGACCGAGGGGATGACACCACCGCCGAGGGCGAGGTCGCCCCCCCCACTCATGCGCCAACCCGCGTCGGGCGCGTCGACCGGTTGCGGCGCTGGCGCGAGACGCGGGGGAGGTTCGCGATCGAGGGCTTCGAGGGCCCGGAGGGCGCCTGGCGAGAGCTCGCCGCGCCACTCGGTGGATCGCGATCGGGTCTCCGCTGGCGGGGCGTCGAGGGCGAGCGCGACCACCACCGCACTCGCGGCGGCGATGTCGTCGCAGCGTGGGGACACCAGCTCGCGGCGCGCTGGCGTTTCGAGGATGGCGCGAAAGCCCTCGTCGACCTCGTCGATGGTGACGCGGACGGTTCGCGCAGCCGTGTCTTGAAAGGGCGTTCGCCCGAGACGACCGACGACCAACGCCCGAAACGCTTCTTCGTCGGGGCACCGCTCGCTGCTGCGAAACTCCAGCCTCGCGTCGTAGGTTTCGGCGCCCTGCGCGTTCGCCGTCGCAGCGATGCCGCCGGAGAGCAGAAGAAGCGCCCAAACTGGGGGGGAGATCGAGGCCATGACGCGAGCCCATCGTGGGGCGCCGAGGATAGTCCGAAGATCTCGATGCCGCGA
>JBCDAA010000663.1:0-3121 GCA_039186435.1 Myxococcota bacterium
CCTCATCGATGGAGATTTCGCTCCCCTTGCTCGTGCGCGTCGACACATATCCGAACGGCAGCCCCCCAGTGGCTTTCCCCGAGCGGTGTCGACCGGCGAGGCCGCGGCGTGTCTTGTCGCGGAGATCGTCGAGGTACACATCCCCGAGAAGCGCGCGAACTCCGAAGGTCAACTTTGCGCTCTTGTCGATCGTGTCGACACCGTCCGCGACGCCAACGAGCCGGACGCCTTCGAAGTTGAGGCGCTTGAGGATCGCCGCGCTGTCGGCGAGGTCGCGGCTTAGTCGGCTCACGTCCTCGAGGATCACCGCGTCGACCTTGCCCGCGCCGATCGCTGCGAGAAGTGCCTCGAGTCCCACGCGCGCCATGCTCGCACCGGACACCGCGTAGTCCGTGAAGACGAGGGCGCCGTCGACTGTCCCGCCTTGCTTCGCGACGTACTCCCTGCATCGGTGGAGCTGGTCGTCAATCGATGCGTCGGACTGACGATCGGATGAGAATCGCGCGTACAGGGCGATCCGCTTCCCGGTTAGGCTGCGTCCTGACACTCTTCCTCCCGCTCGCGCACGGCCAGCGAGATTACCATCTCGGCGAGGAGCTCTAGAAACTCGCGCTCTTCCGGTGTCAGCTCGCTGTCGTCTCGCGCGTCGTTCACGCGGCCCTCGCGTTGTCCGCGGGTGTCCATCGCGACCGCGTCATGCGCATGTTGAACCCCGGTTCGTCGACGTCGTGCTTGACCTGCCAGGACAGCTCAACGGATGGGCTGGCATGGCCATAGGCGAGCTCGCCGGAGTTGTAGGCAGCGAGGAGAGTTGTTGCGGCGGTGTCTTCTACGACTGCAAGGAGTGCCGCGGTCTTGGATAGGTCCTTGGTGTGGACCAGCGAGATCGCCAGCGTATCTTCGCCGTCGAAAGGGTTCTCCGCGCCAAACTCGAAGAACACAATGGTGTGTTCGCACCAGTACCAACGTTCTTTTTCCCCCTTTGACTCGGGGTATTCGAAGTTCACCATCGTCGGGACCGGGCGCGGCGCAGACGGCGGCAAACCCTCCGCATCGAGCCGCTCCAACAACATCGGCCAAATCACGGCGGGGGCGTACCAACGAACGGCCAACTTGCTGAGCATCTCTCTGCGATACGGACTCATGAGACCTCGTTCCCCCAGATCGTCCATCCAGGACGGGCGGCTCCCCTTGCGAAAATCTCGCAGTACGGACCGACGCTTCGGGCCTCAACGCGTTCGTGAAAGCTAGTCGGCTTCGCGCTGTGTCGGCCGCGCGGTGCTTCGATCACCGTGTCGATGTCGCGCGCGTCGGTACACGCCTCGAGGCCGGTGCCGTTCACTCCGAAGAGACACAGTTCGTGGCGACCTCGGAAGTATTGGCCGAGGCCGGCGCGGTCTTTCACCCACACGAGGTTGGTCACGTATCGAAACCCGAGGGTGCGCATCACCCACATTCCGTCGGGCAAAAAGCTGTTGGTCACCCACAGGTAGAGGTGGGCGTTGGGGAGCGGATCGAAAACGCCGCTGCGACGCATCACCCCAGGGATTGCCTCCGTCTTTAGGAGTGGGTAGTGGCGATCGGCACCGCGTTTGATCTTGCCACCGCCGCTTTCGTTCCAGGGCGGGTCAGCGGCGATCGCGCCGAAGCGGCCGGGCGAGCCGAGTAGTTGGAGCTGCGCGCTCATCGCCTTCGCTCGTGGAAGGCGAGCGAGTGTTCGAACAACGTCTCCGCGACTGCCATCGCGCAGCTGTCGCAAAGCGGCGTTTTGAACGGCTTCGGGTAGATCCCGTTGTGCTGAGGGAGCGCGTACTCCTGGGTTCCTCCAAGCTGCCCGCACAGCTCGCACATGGGTTCTGGTTTCGCGAAACCCGCCAGTTGAAACATCGCGGCCCAGAACGCGAAGAAGCCGTCGATTTCGTGTGCCCAGCAGAAGGGCTCTTCGTCGGGGTGCACTACCAATCCTCATCGCGCATGCGTTCGAGCTCGCGCACTACGTGGGACCAGACGTCCGAGTGCTTCGCCGACTCGCGCCAGTGCGCCGCTGCGGCTTCCAGCGCTTCGACTGCGCCCTGTCGTTTGGCTTCCGCGATCACGCCTTGCATCGCGCCCTTCGCATCGTGTGCGTACATGCCCGCGTCGCAGTTCAGCTCGGCGTTCGCCGTGCGCCATGCGGTCTCGAGGTCGTCTGCAGCGTCGACCAGCGCACGGGCGTTGTTGACTAGGAGGATGATCGCCCGGCATTCATCGTCACCTGGCACCTCGGCCAAGCGGATCTCCTGGTCCTGACCGAAGACGTAAACCCCATCGTCGTAGACGGGCGTCGCGAACTCGGCTGCGTCGAGTGCGGACCGAATCTCTTTGACGTCGACGCTCACGACTTGCCCCCGCTTTCGCGACGCAGTTCCGTGATCGTTGCCTCGAGTTTGGCGATTCGCTGGCGGAGAAGACGATACTCAAAGACCGCGGGGAGCTCGTCTGCGAGGGACTCGAGTTCAGACGCCGCTTCACCAAGAGACAGCGCTACTTTTCTCGCTCGATCGGCTTGCTGTGATGTGGTGGGCAAATTGAGTCGCAGGCGTGTTTCTTCTCGAAGCTCCTGATTCTCGCGAGCGAGCGTTTCGTTCTTTTCGTGAAGGCGGCGAATCTGTTCGCGCAGGCGCGTGACCTCTTCGATGTACGGTTTCACGACTCGCCTCGTTCGTTCCCGACGAACCCACGCGACGATCGAAGGAGCTCCCATTTGATGGCTTGCTCAACCGCGCTCGCCTTCCGGAGCGCGAGTTGCACCGTCCACTCCGCGCCGTTGATCCACGTGGTAACGGTCGCCTTCGCGTCGCTCTTGATGGAGGCGACACGCCAGGGCTTCGCGAGCTTCCCGCGAAGCGGATCGATCAGCGCCCGTGTCTTCCTCGAAACGCGCGGAGCCCACGGCCCCCAGGTCGACACGTGCGCCGCGGGGACGATGCGCGGTCCTCGAGGATCGAGGCGCCGGTGTTGGCCGTACGACCACGCTCCGCCCGCCCGGGCGTTGTAGACCTCTATCCCCTCGTTAATCCGAGGTAATCGTCTCATTCCTGCAGTCGTGGTGCACTCCATCACATCGCCTCCGGGATGAGCG
>JBCDAA010000664.1:0-3098 GCA_039186435.1 Myxococcota bacterium
CCGAAGAGATCCTTCAGGCCCGTCGCAGGAGACAGCAGATGCTTCGCAACACCTTTCGTACCCTTACCTTCGTCGGCCTCCTTGCCCTAGGCGCCTGCGGGGGACCCAGCGAATACGTGATCACCGGAACCGAGCGCACCGCCGGCACCGACGGAATGGTTATCGTCGAGGAGATCGAAGGCAACCGCATGGTGACGGTTGAGCTCGAGCACCTTCCGCCCCCCAACCGCATCAGCGATAGCGCCATGCTCTACGTCGTGTGGATCAAGCCGGACGGCGGTCAGCCCTCCATGGCCGGACGTCTCGAGTACGACGAGGATGATCGCGCGGGCCGAATGCGCGCGACGACGCCGCATACGTCGTTTACCGTGATGGTGACGGCTGAGGACGACCCCGCCACGTCCTCCCCGAGTGATGTTGTGATCGCGCGGCAAGAAGTCGAAGAAGACTGATTTCAACACCCCACGAGACACTCGCCGCGGTCATGGCTTGGCTCATGGCTGCGGCGTTTTTCGTGGTGTTCGACGCCACGGCGTACGCGCACGGGCGTCCCGCTGCATTTCAGGCGCTCGCGTTTGATCCGGGGGACCCCAACCATATCGTCGCGCAGTCCACGTGGGGCATGGCCTTCAGCACGGACGGCGGAGCCAGCTGGACCTGGACCTGTGCGGCCGCCTACGGCGTAGACGCGCGGACAGAGGACCCAAGCGTAGCCTTCGCTGACGGCGCTCTCGTCCTTGGCTCCTTTGGAGGAATCCTCGAGAGCACGGATGGCACCGGCTGCAGCTGGAGCGAAGTGCCGGGTCCCATCCAAGACGCGTTTGGAATCGACGTCGAACCCGACGGTCAGGGCGGTCTCCTCCTGATCGGAACCGACGGGTTCGCGCCGGATCGCCTCTGGCGTCGCGAAGGGGGCGACTGGGCGCCGCACAGCGAAGAGATCGAAAACGTTCTTCTCGAGCGACTTCGGGTCGCGCCCTCCAACCCTGCGGTTGTCTACGTCACAGGAGCGCTTCCCCGCCGCGCGGAACAGGAGCGCGCATTGTTTTCGTTTCGTTCGTCGGACGGAGGCCGAACCTTCTCGCGCGCCGAGGTGTCCTTGCGCGGCGAGGAGTACGCCATTCTCGCCGCCGCGATCGCGCCGGACGACCCGGACGTCTTTTGGACCCTCGTCCTCAACTTTGACGGGGAAACCGCTCCAGAGCGCATCCTTCGAAGCACCGACGGGGGTCGCAGCTTTCAAACGCGTTTCGCGCTTCCGCAAGTCGGTGGCGTGGTCGTTCGTGGCGACGGCCAGGTCGTTTTCGCAGGGAGCAAACTCGGCGGTCTCTGGCGCAGCGACAACGCGGGAGTCTCGTGGCGAAAAATCCAGGACGTCGCGGTGCGCTGCCTCGTCGAGCACAACGACGAACTCTGGATCTGCACCGATCAGAGTCTCGACGGCGTCGCGCTGGTGCGAACGCGCGAAGGTGAGACCCTCGAGCCCATTGTTTCCCTACCGGAGATCGTGACGCTTCAGCCCTGCCCACGCTGCAGCGAAGTCGGAATCACCTGCCCCGCCTGGACACCGGACGTGTCCTTCGACCTCGGTTGGGATCTGGAAGCCCTCGGTCTCGATCCGCCGGAGCTTGAACCGGACGGAGGCGTGGGTCTCCCGCGCGAAGTGCGCCTCCCCGAGGAGTGCGGCGGTGAGCCAGAACCGGCGAGCGACGGCTGCGGCTGCGGGACAACCGCGGCGCCAGACGCGGCATGGCTCGCCGGACTCTTGCTGCTTCGACGTCGCTCAGGGAAAGACCGACGCTGACGGCGGGCCGACTTCGAGCTCCGGAGTGATCTGCGCAGCGCTGAGGAGCAACGCTTCCGGTGAAATCTCAGCGCTGGGAAGTGTCGCGCATCCGTCGGCGCCGGGTTCCCGGAGCGCAAATCCAACCGCAAGCTCAGTCGCGCTCGCAAAGAAGACAAACTGATTTCCCGCTTCCCCGCCACAGGCGCGTGCGCCGTCCGCCGTGAGCTCCAGCGTGGTGTCCGGTGGACTTGTCTCGTCCGATGCTGGAACACGGAAAACCTGCGACGCCGCGCTGTCCCCGCCTCCATCCCGCGTTCGCGCGTAGACATCGAGCTCGGGATCCGGTGCCGGCACAAAGAAGAAAAAACCCGCTCGGCTAGCTCCTTCGGGAACGTTGAAATGAACGCTCGGAAACTCGTTAACCCAAAGGGCAACGGTCGATCCTGCCACCCCCTCGAGAATTCCCAGGTGCCGCGCGGAAGCAGGAGGAACGATCGTCGGCGCCGCCTCGCTCCCAACCGCGCGATCGATCGCCTCGAAGACGGGCGTCCCGGTGCGTGCAAAGCCGAACTCGTTGAGCCCCGCGTCACCAGCATCGCGGAGCTGGGTCTCCATGACGGTCACGATCTCCGCCACCTCCGCGTCCAGCGCTGCGTCGTCGCCTTCACGAGCGCCAAAGAAGTAGGCCTCTTGAAAGAACGACTCGTCCTCCGAAAGGGTCGCGAGGGAGAGCGCTTGGCGAGCGGCCGATGCGAGATCGAACGTGACGCGGTCGTCGGCGTCAATGACGGAAACGAGCGTGATGGCTCCCGATGCGGAACGAGCGGTGACCAACTCGCGCGTACCGCCCGGGGTGTCCGTCGCGAAGGTGAGGTTCATGGCGACGTCCGCGACGAGTCGACCACCCTCGCGGCGGGTCTCCCCCACGGTAAACGTGTGCGCGCCCCCGTGACCGGCGAAGGTCCAGTCGTCGAAGTCGGTGAAGCCGTCGGTATCCTCCGGCAGCGCAACGGTCGCCTCGATCGCAAAGGGACCGAAGGCGCCCGCGCGTCCGTTGCGCGGACCGATACGAAAGATCGGAAGTGGAATGGACATCTCGACGCTCGCGTCCGGGCCGCCGTCGGGGGCGCCATCGGCGGCTGAGTCCGCGGCAGCGGAGTCCGATGCGGCCGAGTCCGACGCGCCCGAGTCCGACGCGGACGCATCGATCGGCCCACCCGAGTCGTCGCCGCACCCCAGCCAAGAAAAGACAACACAAAGAAGAGCAAGACGGTGCATGGGGTTTGGATAGCGCCTCCTCAAAAGGACCGCC
>JBCDAA010000665.1:0-3085 GCA_039186435.1 Myxococcota bacterium
CTGCCTCGTGCCGAAGGATGCGCACTACGAGCGCAGCCTTAGCAACCTCGAGGAGGCGAAAGCGCGCGACGCGTTGGTCATCGCGGTGGCGACCGAAGGGGATGAAGCCGCACGCGCGGTGAGTCACGATCTGATCGAGGTGCCGCCGGTTCCCGAGGAGCTGACCCCGCTTTTGACGGTGCTTCCGCTCCAGCTCTACGCGTACTACGTGGCGGACTTTAAGGGCACGGACGTCGATCAGCCGCGCAACCTCGCCAAGACGGTCACCGTCGAGTAAAGCGCCAGCATGTTTCCCGACCTGCGCGTAGCGGTCGTCGTTCCGGCATATCGCGAGGAGCGTTTGATCGCGAAGACCATCCGCTCGATGCCCGCGTGGATCGATCGCATCGTTGTCGTGGACGATGGGAGCGACGACCAGACGGCCTCAGCGGCGGAGGACACGCGCGACCCGCGGCTCGTTGTGCATCGCCACGACGAAAACCGAGGCGTCGGGGCCGCGATTGCGACCGGGTATCGTCTCGCCTTCGAGCGGGGCGCGGACATTGCGGTGGTGATGGCCGGCGACGCACAGATGGACCCGGAGGATCTGCCGCGGGTGGTTGCACCGGTCGCTCGCCGGCGCGCGGGGTATGCGAAAGGCGACCGGCTGAGCTTTCCGGAGGCGCGCCAACGGATGCCGCTCACCCGCTGGCTGGGCAATCATGTTCTTGCGTGTCTGACGCGTCTCGCGACCGGTCTTCCGGTGCGAGATTCGCAGTGCGGTTTCACGGCGCTTTCGCGAGATGCCGCGGCACGCGTCGATCTCACCTCGATGTGGCCGCGCTACGGCTATCCGAACGACCTGCTGGGGGCTCTCGCGAGGGCCGACGTCCCGATCGAAGAGGTCACCGTGCGTCCCGTGTACGCGGACGAGAAAAGCGGCGTGAGCCTACGCGACGCCTTGTTCGTGATCCCCGGACTGCTTGTCCGCGCAGCGTGGCGGCGGTGGCGACGCACCCGCCAAGCGCTCGCCGTTTCGTCGTAGATGCGCCTTGGTGTCCTGACGACTGGCTACCCGCGCTTTGAGGGCGACGTGGCGGGATCGTTCGTCGAAGGAATGGTCCGCGGACTGACCGCGCGCGGGCACGACGTGGAAGTCCTGGCGCCGGCATCGAAGGACGTCGCGCGAACTGGGCCTGTGTGGGTGCGCTACGCAAAGCCGCCCCCTTGGCCGGAGACCTTCTATGGCGCCGGGGTGCCCGACAACGTGCGCGACCCCCGAACCTGGCCAGGGCTCGTTTCGTATCCGCTCTCGCTGTGGCGGAAAGCCCGTCGTCGCGCGAAGAAATGGGACGCCGTGATCGGCCACTTTGGACTCCCTTGCGGATGGATCGCGGCGCAGCTTGGAAAACCGGCGCTCATCGTCTGGCACTCCGCGGACGTTTTCCTCGCGCGAAAACTCCCTCGGCGGGCTCTTCGACCGTTGATGCGGCGGCACATGCACTGGTTCGTGACGCAGACCCACGCCGATGCACTCGCACTTCCGGAGACGAACTACGTGGTGTCGCCGATGGGCGCGTCGGTGCTCCCCACGGACCGAAACGAAGCTCGCCGCGCCTTGGACCTCAACCGTCATACCGTGCTCGTGCTCGGGCGTCTCGTTCCAATCAAAGGTGTTGATCGCGTGCTTCGTTCGCTCCAGGGAAGCCACGCGACCGTGCTCGTTGCGGGCGATGGACCGGAGCGCGCGCGCCTTGAGTCTCTTCGTGGGGATCTTGATGTGCGCTTTCTCGGGTGGGTTCGCGAACCCCAAAAGTCGGCGCTCCTTCATGCGGCGGATGTGCTCGCGATCCCATCGCGCGCCATGCCGAGCGGTCGCTTCGAAGGCGCACCGGTGGTCGAGATGGAAGCACGCCTTGCAGGTCTCCCCGTGGTGTGGGGTGCGGATCGCGACGCGCTCCTCCGCCCGCCGCCGCCGAACCCGAAGACCGTTTCGATCCACGAAAGCGCGGAGCTCGCAGAGCGTCTTCTGAACTCGCTCGATGCCCGTCTCGAAACCCAACCTCTCTGAACCTATGTAAATGGCGGAATGGGGCACCGCTTGATACGGTGATCGCGGGTAATTTCAGGAAGTTGGCAGGTTGTTATGGGGTACTTCGCGCGGCGGACGCCGCTCGTTCTTTTTCTCGCTCTCTTCGGCTGCGGCAGCGATGGCGAACGCAGCTACGAGGCGACGATCGTTCGCACTGAGTTCGGCATTCCGCACATCAGCGCCGACAACTGGGGCGATCTTGGGTTCGGCGCCGGCTACGCGTACGCAGAGGACAACTTCTGCGTCCTGATGCGGGAAGTGATTCGCGCCAACGGAACAAGCGCGAGATGGTTTGGAGAGGCCGAGGGCAACCTCGCCGAAGACTTCGTCTACACGTTCATCAACACCGACGAGTATATTCAGACCGAGTTCATCGACACGTCTCCCGAAGAGCTGCAGGAGCTTCTCGATGGGTATGCGGCCGGGCTTAGCAAATACCTGGAGGACACGGGCGCAGCGAACCTCCCGGAAGGCGACGAAGGTTGCCGCGGCGAAGCGTGGGTGCGCCCGATCACCGCGCTCGATCTTGGCAAGGTCTATCGAAAGCTGATCGTTCGCGCGAGCACGGGACCGCTCGTTCCGCTGATCACCGCGGCCGATCCACCGCGCATGGCGAGCCTGGCGCCGACGCCGCGCACCGAAAGCGTTCTCTACGACATGCACGAAGCGCTCGGCATGCCGGAAGCGGAGGCCATGGGCTCGAACGCCTACGGGATCGGCGCGGATGCGTCCCAAACCGACTTCGGCATCCTTCTCGGCAACCCACACTTTCCCTGGCGAGGTCCGCTCCGCTGGTACATCCAGCACCTCACGGTCGAGGGCGAATACGACGTGATGGGCGCGTCCCTCCAGGGCGTTCCCCTCGTGAACATCGGCTTTAACCAGGACTTCGCGTGGTCGCACACGGTCTCCACTGGGCAGCGATTCACCTTCTATTCGCTCGATTTGGTCGACGGCGATCCCTTTTCCTATCGCTACGGCGACGAGGTCCGTTCGATCACGCCCAACCCGGTC
>JBCDAA010000666.1:0-3042 GCA_039186435.1 Myxococcota bacterium
CCTGGTTGTCGCCGCGCTTCCGTGAAAGGCGCGCCTTCAGCAGCCAAGCGTCGCGGGTGCAGTCGACGTCGCCGCCTCCTTCGGCAGCCGCCGTCGCAAAGCGGTAGGCGCGCTCTGTATCCCCGGCTCGCGCGGCAACCTTTGCGTAGCCGAGGTGGTCCGAAGGATCGTCCTCCTTCTGAACCTCGCGAAAACGCCGAACAAGCTCGCCGAGGATCGAGGCGAGGGCGACGAGGTCGTGGGCGTTGTGTTCGATGACGCCGTCGAGGCGGCCCGGTTCCCCCCGCGAGAGGAACGTTCGGTAGATGCTTGGAATCTCCGCGCCGCTCACGTCGTGTTCGCGCACGAAGCCGAGGAGCTCGCGCTCCATGTCGACGAGACGCACCGAGCTCATGCGCCGTTTGAAAACGCGCCGAGAGCAGTGGAGGAGATCCAGATGGGGAGGTAACGGCGGCGCCGGCGTCCGGTTCATCACGTAGCGCGTGCGCAGCAGCGGCCAGTCGAAGCTCTTGCCGTTGTAGCTCACGACGCAGCTCGCCCAGCGGATGCGTTCCGCGAGGAGTTTAAGCATGGGTTTTTCGTCGCCGAGACGTTTGAGAAAGAGCTGCCGCACCCAGAGGGACTGATCCTCGAAATACGCGAAGCCGATCAGAAAGGGGACCGTACCCGCGCCGATGGAAAGACCGGTCGTTTCCGTGTCGATGAGGAGCATTCGGGAGAGGTCGAGATCCTCAAAACTCGGGTCGAGGGAGAGACGCGCGACGAGCGGGCCTTCCGCTGTGAGGGCGGACTGTGCGGGAACACGCCCGTGGCAGTGATGCGGTTCGAGAAGATGCTCGACCAGGTGCACCGGTCCGTCGGGGGTCTCGACTTCGTCGCCCGGGAGGTGCCCTTGGAGTTCACGGACGCGCTGGGGCGTTTGCGCGCTGATGATGCCCGCAAGCGCGTCGGCTCCGCTTGCCGGTTTCGCCCTTGGTCGCGGGGTTTGCAGCGCTTCGAGGGTGCGGCGCAGTCGTTTGACGCGCGCGGCTTTCGACTCGTGATCCTCCCCTTCGATCGGCGGAGTCGCGATCGGCTCCGCAACCGGTGCTTTGGAGCCCGGACCGGCGGACTTTAGTCGCGAAAGTTTGCGTCGAAGGGACATGAAGGCAGCAGGAGATCAGTGAAGGGGCATCAAGCCGACGAAGTCGAGGAGGCGGGAGACAAGCGCTTTGCGATGGCTGCGATCGCTCTCGCCGATGTGGCCCGCGGTGGGACCGATGCACGCCGGGCAGCCGGTCTCGCACGCGCAGGCCTCGATGGAGGTACGCGCACGGCGAAGGAGTGTGCCGTGCTCGTCGAAAAGACGCGGCGCAAGGCCGACGCCTCCGGGGATCGCGTCGTAGAGGAAGAGGGTGGGGTCAAATCCCGTCGCGCCGCTTTGGGGTGGTCCCTGCGGATCGGACTGATCGCCGAGCGTGCGGCCGAGGTCGCGCGGGTCCACCATCAAACCCATCGCCGCGATCGTGTGGAGGGTGTTGAGCAATCCGCGGAGGGTATCGATCACCACCGAGCGCGGAACGTGTTCGCTCGCCATGAAGGCGTGAATGATCGTTTCCGGAAAGGTCAGCCAGAAGGCGGAGGTGTGCATCTGCATCTCCGGCAGGTGCACGTCGCCGTAGCCGACGTTGTCGTGGGTGTGGAACTTGATCTTCTTGTAGCCCACCACTTTTTCGACGACGGAGACTTCGCCAAGGCCAATGCTCAGCGGACGCGCGAGAGGAATGATCGCGCCCTGGTCTTCTTCGAGCACGGTGACCTTCGTGTGGGTCATCGCGGTCGTGTAGTAGTCGGGCGCAACCTTGCGGACGTAGGCCTTGTGGTTTTCGTAGTCGAGACGCTCGACCTGATATTGCTCGGCGGCGTGCTGATAGATCGCCTGCTCGTGGAGCATGGTGTGCGTCGAGCGCCAGTCCATCTCCGCGATCGTCTTGTCGGTGTCGAGGTCGATGACGACGAAGTTGTCCCAGCCGACCGCGCGAAGGCTGACGCCGTTGGCCGGGTAGGCGTCGCTCGCCCAGTGGTAGACCTCCTGGCCGCTGGCGTTTACCGAGGGATGGAGCACCTGATGGTCGGCGAGAAAACCGAGGGCGTCCTTGAGGGAATCGATCGGAAGGTCGCCGAAGGCGTCGCCTTCTTCGAAAGGCAGCTCGAAGGCCGCGCACTTGAGATGCTGAAGAAGGATCTCGACGTTGTCGGGGTCGATGCGGGCTTCTTCGACGGGGGCGCCGATGAGCTGCGCGGGATCGCGGGCGACGAACTGATCGAGGGGCGCAGACGAGGTGACGAGCACACCAAGGGAGGGAGCTTCCCGTCGACCGGCGCGTCCAAAGCGCTGCCACGTGCCCGCGAGCGTTCCGGGATAACCCGCACAGACCACCGCATCGAGCGCGCCGATGTCGATGCCGAGCTCGAGGGCGTTGGTCGCTACGACGCAGCGGATGTCGCCGCTTCGAAGGCGCTTTTCGATCGCGCGGCGTTCTTTGGGCAAGTAGCCGCCGCGGTAGGCGTGAATGGAGCTGGGATCGAAACCGGCCTGTCCTTTCAGGCGATCGCGAAGGTACTTCAGCATCACCTCGACCGAGTTCCGGCTTCGTCCGAAGACGAGCGTGGGGACCTCGGCCTTGATGAGGTCGACGGTGAGGCGCACCGCGCTTTTCAGGTAGCTGCCGCGAAGGCCGAGTTCGGCGTTGACGATCGGCGGGTTGTACACGAGCACGTTACGTTCGCCGGTGGGCGCGCCGCTCTTGTCGAGAAGGGCGACCTCTTCGCCGACGATGCGCGAGGCGTGTTCGCGGGGGTTGCCGATCGTCGCCGAAGCGAGAACGAAGGTTGGCGAGGACCCGTGAAAGGCGCAGATGCGGCGGAGGCGGCGAATCACGTTGGAGAGGTGACTGCCGAAGACGCCGCGGTACGCGTGCAGTTCGTCGATGACGACAAAGCGGAGGTTCGCGAAGAAGCGAGCCCAGGATGCGTGGTGCGGGAGGACGCTCGCGTGGAGCA
>JBCDAA010000667.1:0-3038 GCA_039186435.1 Myxococcota bacterium
GACCGAGGCCGAGGATCGGCACCCACATCGGGGTATCGCCGGCTTCGTCTCGAATCTCAGGAAGTCCAGGGGCGTGGTCGCTCACGGGCCCGGACCCTAGCACCTTTTGAGCGTGCGGACAGCGAGAGGAAGAAATGCTCTGCTGACGAAATGGCACGTCGCTACGAAGGCGGAAACGCGCATTTTCGATGGTCCCTGGAGCGGGGGCCGAGCCCGGACTCGGTTTCGCTCCATGCGGTCAGTCTTCACGGGGAAGGGCCGATCCTCCTCGACGCCGATGGGGTACGAGAGCTTGCGAAGGCACTGCGATTGCTCGCCGACGAGATCGCGCCTCCTCCTCCTTATCGATCATAAGCGCGAAGGCCCACGAGACGCAGGTGCACCCCGGGCCAAACCACGCCGAGAGGAAGCAGGGCGAAGACAAGAAAGGAGCGCGCTGCGGACGTCGTGCACTGACCGCGGACCAGTGCGAGGCCCGGGCTTCCTCGAAACCGAACCATCGGAACGACAATGACCGCCGCGGAGAGGACTGGGCTCGCTCGCGCGACGGCGTGGACGAGGGCCGACTCCCCATCGTCGAGAAACGCTGCGGAGACGATCAAACCGGCGAACACGACGTCCAAGAGCGCACTCGCCCAAACTCGAAGACGCGGCAGCTCGGTCTTCTCCTCGACACGATGCTGCGCTCCGGTGAGCAGGAGAAGAACCACTGCGCTAGCGAGAAGCGGTCCGTAAAGTCCCGCGCGCGACCAGTGCCTGCGGCTTGCTTCGTAAGCCTCGTCCGACGCCGCCGCATCGTAGGCTGGAGTCCCTTGCGCCGCGCGTTCTTGCCGCCATCGATCTCGATGTTCCGCGTGCGCGCTTACCGTTGAAAGGAGCGCAGCGGTCAGGGCGCCGATCAGCACGCCCACGACGACCCGGCCGATCAGCGCCACGGTCGCCGCACTTCGATCGGGCTGGCCCAGGCACGTCCGACGACGTTGCCTTCGCGGTCGAGGGTTTTGACCTCCGCCAGGTAGCGGCCGCCCTCTTCGGGAATGTCGATCCAGGCCCGATAGGTTCCGCGCGGAACCGCCCGCTGGAGGTACTCCGGGGTGATGTCCCGGGGCCGGGGTCGCCCCTCGACTGCGTGAAGACGCACCAAGAAGCGCGCGCCAAGGACTTCGCGGTCCTCGAACTGCACCTCCAGCATTGCGCGAAGGGCGCCGGTTTCGGCCACGCCGCCCATGAACGCGCCTCTGTCGCCTGCCCCAAGTCGGCTCTGAAGTCGAATCGTTCCCTGACGAAGGTAGGTTTGGCCGCGATCAATGCGGACGTCGACCGGTCGAGTCGCAGGCCCAACGGCGACCGTTTCCCAAGGCGCGATGCCGATCCACGTCGGGTTGAGGTCGCGCTCGAGGGTGTGTCGGATGATGGCCTCGCGCGCTGCCGTGGGCGCGTCCGCATCGATCGACACGTTGGCCTCAAGGGCCGAAACCGAGGAGGGATCGACAAGGGCAAAGTCGATCGGCGCGCGGGGCTCCTCGCCACATGCAGCGAGGCAAAAGGCGAGGAGCGCGCGCGTCACGGGGTTCCGAGAAGGGTGATCATCGCGTCGTGAACGGCGCCGTTGGACGCCACAAAACCATCCCCGTGAATCGTCTCCTCGCCTTTGAGATCGCTAAATCGGCCGCCCGCTTCTTGCACGAGCACGGCGGCCGGCGCGACGTCGTAGGGCTGCACGCCCGGATCCACCACGGCGTCCATGCGCCCAAGCAGAAGCGCCCGGTAGTTTGCAAAATCGGCGAAGCCTCGCTGGGTGTAGGTTCCGCCCGCGAGGCGAAGGAGCGCGTCTCCGTTGCCTGTGTCGGTGAACTGCTGAATGGCGCCGTGGCCAACGAGCGCATCCTCAAGCCGGTCCACGGTCGAGACCCGGCAGGGTCGTCCGTTGTGGGTTGCGCCGCCGCCCGTGTACGCGACGAAGAGATCCTCCGCTGCGGGGAGAAACGCGATGCCCAGCACGGGAACGCCGTCGGCTTCGAGACCGACGAGGATCGACCACGTCGGAATGGAGCGAACAAAGGCCCGTGTCCCGTCGATGGGGTCAACGATCCAGGTGAACTCCTGGCCTTCTTGGGCGCCGCTTTCCTCGCCGAGAAATCCCGCCTTCGGGTAGGTCTTCGTCAGGTATGCGCGGAGCCTCGCTTCCACCGCGCGATCCGCTTCGGTCACCGGGCTGGCGTCGTCTTTGCGTTCCATCGCCGCACCGCGCTGTTGAATGTGGAGCGCGAGCGCCCCCGCGCCGAGAACTTCATCCACGAGGGCGTGCAGTGCGGAAAGGCCACCGATCCGATCGAGGTCGAACATGGTGGCGTTGTACCTCAAGGCACGACGGGAATCTCCCCGGAGAGCGCCTCGAGAAGAAAACGCCGGGTGTCCTCACGCCCTGCGTCGGTTCGCGTCGCCACGAAATGCCCGTCTTCCCCGTCCGTGGGCGCATAGGAACGAAGCGCGTGCGTGTAGAGGGCGTCGTCCACGTCTCGCACGTTGGCAGAGAAGGGAGCGTCCACCCCGCGAAGGTTCAGCTCGAGGGCGTGAGGTTGCACGTGCGGAAGTCCGGCGGCAGCTGCATAGGCCTCCATGTTGGGTTCCGGCGAAAACGTGTCGCCAACGCCGAAGGTCATCAGCACATGCTTGAGCGGAACGCCAGCGACGGGCCGGTCTCGCAGCGGACGCGCGTAGTTCACCGGATCGACCGTGTCGAAGTAGCCCTGCCAGAGTGCGAGGACGGGGTGAAAGTTCGTCGCGGCAAGACGCCCTTCCGCGTCGGCGTCGAAGAGTGCGAAGGGCACCACGCCGGCGATGTCGACAGGCGAGGTCTTGTTGAGAAGCGAGAGGGTGAGGTCCCCCGAGTTTCCGCTGAGGATCGAGGCGAGCACCGACGGCTCGTAGGGGAGGGCGAGCGCTGCGTGGTTGCTTCCCTGCGAATGGGTGAAGGTGGCAATGCGCGCGGGATCGAACGAGATGGCTTCGCCCGTCGGGGACGCGTCCGCATCGAC
>JBCDAA010000668.1:0-3036 GCA_039186435.1 Myxococcota bacterium
CGTCGTGTCCCCGCGCAGCACGGGCGTCGGTCTTTCTTGGTGACGCCGCGCTCCGGGAACGCGACCGCGCGAGCGCAACGCAGCACTACGAGCGCGCGCTTCGTGTTCCTCGCTCGAACGCATCACTCCGCTCGTACGTGCACTACAAAATCGCGCTGCTTTCGTCCGCTAACGCAACGCGCCTTGCGCATCTTCTTCGGGCGCGTCAGCTCGACCGCGGATCCATGCGGCGGCACTCCGAGCCCGACCTTGCCGACGCGATCGTGCGCCCCCTCGACGCGGCAACGTGGCGCACCGCGGTCGCTCGCCTTGGGCTCACGCCGGAGGAGGAGATGAGCCTCGAACGTGACCTCGCGGACGCGCGGCGCCGGTAGCCTGCTCTTTCTTAGCCGCCCTCCCTACCGAACGTCACACGCGAAAGTAGGGCAGTTCCGCGCCGGGGCTCCGCCGGTCGGCGTGCACGCGATGGTAGTACTCCACGTAGCGAGCCTGAATGCCGCCAGAGGTGTCGTTGCACGTTCGGTCTTCGCGAAGGCAGGAGTAGTTTCCGAAGCCCGGCCCCCCATCGCCCCAATCGGACGAATCGAGACCAAAGCCCTTCATGAGGCTGATGAGCAGCTCGTTATGCGGCGGCCCGGAGTAGAACTCGTGGCCATGACTCTCGCGAGTGAGGTGTTCCATGTCGCGGTAGTCGATAAGCTCCCCCATCCGGAACTTTCCGCCGAGGCCGCCCGCGATCAGGAAGGGCGCGTCGACGCCCGGATGCTCTCCGACGACACTCGTGGACATATCGCTCGTCACGACGATGAGGGAGTTTTCGAGAAGCGTTTTGCCGTTGCCCTCTTCCACCGCATCCATGGCGCGCATGAGCTCCGCAATGCGGCGACAGTTGTTGCGCATGATGGACGTATAAAGACCATCAGCGCGGCGGTTGGCATCGTTGCCCGCGACGTGCGCCCCCTGATCCGAATCGTGCGATGAGCCGAGGCGCCAGTAGCCGACGCGCGTCGCACCGCAAGCCATGCCCTGCGTAAAGAGGTTGATGTGATCGCGCATCTTTTCTTCGGAGGAGTCCGACCCGATCAGCGAAGGCTCCGAACATGCGGTCGGCGCCATCGCGCCGCTCGCGAGGGCATCCACGCGACTTTGAAGCGAAGTCTGAAGCGCCAGGTAGCGCTCCATCGTGCTCTCCAGAATGCGTCGGTCCGCTGCCGAGAGCCGCCCGCTATCGCGAAGCCGCCGGTACTGGACAAGACTCCGCTGTACAACGCGAAGTCGGCGACGCGCGCGAAGCTCCGCAGGAGACGGCCCCGTCGGCATGGGTTCCGTGTCGAGACCCTCAAAGAGCTGCGCGTGGGCGACATCGGCGCTCACCGCCGCGATGTGATTGAAGTCGGCGTACGAGTGCGTCTCGTGCAGGTTGCCCATCGAAAGACGCAGCACATCGACCGAGGGCGGCGACGCGTAGACTTTCGCCGAACGGCCGAGCACGTTGTCGACCGAGATCGGAAACGTACTCGTGATCTTGTAGTTGTTGTCTTCGCCCCGCTCGGACGCGGTGAACGCGACCGACGTTTGATGGCCCCAGGCCCCGACCTGACCAATGCCGGTCAGAATGCTCATCTTGTCCTCGAGCCCGCGGAAATAGTCCGCCATGTAAAAGCCGAGGGTGGTGTCCCGAAGGCGCGCGGTTCGGACTCGCGGATGCTCGGTGTTGCTCAAGCCTGGCGCGGTCGGCTGCCAGTGCGGCGGGTACACCCCGTGCGACCACGCAACAAAGATCACGCGATCGTAGGACCGGGCTTGCGCCTCCGCGCTCGTCGCAAACGAAGGGAGAAAGGGAATCGCGGTCGCCGCTCCGGCCGCCCCCAGCCCCCGCAGGAACATGCGCCTCGACGACTTCAGCACCGGAACATCGTTCTTGGACCCGAAGAAATGCATCAGCGATCTCCCGCGACGTAGATGGACTCGCGCGCCGCGTTCATGACGAGGATGTCGAAAATGGGTGTGTTGCTCTCCATCGCATCGAGGAGAGAGCTCATGTGACAGGCATCGACGCCGAGGGGGTCGCGGAGATGCGTCGCGCGAAAGAGCTGCAGCGCGGCGCAGTCGCGACCATCCTGGGAACCCGCGATGCGCTCCCCGAGGGAGGCGGCGCCATCGACAGTCTGCGTTTCGTCGTCGAGGACCATCGTGACCTGATCGTCTCCCTCCAGAGCAAGTCGCGCATGCTCGACACCGGGCGCGGCGTAGACGACCTCTTCGAGCCACTCCTCCCCAAGAGGACCGAACGCGCTAAACGCAAACCCGGGCGCATTGATCTTGAGGTGGCATGCCTGACAGCGGTCCGGGCTGGTCATCGTCTCCGCAATCTCGCGGGAGGTGCTTTCGTTGGAGTCGATCGCGTCGAGGTTTTCCTGCGCGACATCGTCAGCGTCCATCGGCGGCGGCGGAAAGCTGTCGCAAAGAAAGCGTTCCCACACGAATACGCCGCGAACGATGGGGCTGCTTCTCGGGTTGTCCGAGATAAGCACCGCCGGATGCGTCAGCAGACCCGCGCGATGCCCCGATGAGGCCACCGCTCCCTCGCTCCGCGCTTCACCGAGAATTTCGGCGAGACGTTCCGTCTTCGGAAACTCGAGGTTCGACTGCATGAGCTCCCGAAAGCCGCCGCGCTCTTCAAAGACAACGTGCTCCACGAAGTCGAGAGCCTCTTCGCGAAGCTCGTCGTAGAGACCGTCGACCTCCACCTCCGCCAAATCCGCCGCGCGCTCTGGCGAGTAGCGACCGTGAAGCCCGAGCCAGCGCTGAAAGAGATTGCGAACGTGCGCGCGTCCCGCCGGGGAATCGAGAAGACGGCGCGCCTGCGCTTCCCGCTCGTCGTCGCGGGCAATGTCACCGCTTTCCGCCGCAGCGATCAGGATGTCATCCGGCGGCGATCCAGCGACCGCGTAGCTCAGTCGCGAGGCCAGCGTGTGCGGCGAGAGCATCGCCCGCTCGGCGCCGTCGTGATCGACGACGAGAAGCGTGAACTCC
>JBCDAA010000669.1:0-3005 GCA_039186435.1 Myxococcota bacterium
CCAGCGTCCGCAAAGCCGACGCCCGTAAGACCCACGCCGGCGAAGCCAGCGCCTGTGAAGCCCGTTCAGCCGTCGGCCCCCACGCCGGCCCCTGCCGCAACGCCCTCAACCGAGCTGCCCACGCCCCAGGCGTTTCTTGACTGCTTGGGGCGTGGGCAGCTCGGTTGAGGGCGTTGCGGCAGGGGCCGGCGTGGGGGCCGACGGCTGAACGGGCTTCACAGGCGCTGGCTTCGCCGGCGTGGGTCTTGCGGGCGTCGGTTTTGCGGGCGTCGGTTTTGCGGGCGTCGGTTTTGCGGGCGTCGGTTTTGCGGGCGTCGGTATAGCGGACGCTGGCTTCGCCGGCGCGGGTCTTGCGGACGTCGGTTTTGCGGCCGCCGGCTTTGCGACCGGTTTCGCGGACGCTGGTTTCGATCGCGCTGCCGCAGTGGGAGGAGGCGGCGCACTTCGAGCCGGAGTCGGAACGCGCTTTGGCGGCCGAGAGACCGGAGGCGGTGGCGGCGGCGCCGTCTGCGGAGAAACCTTCGGCGGAGGCGGGGGCGCTGTCGCCACCGCGGGGGGAGGTGGCGGCACGCTGTTGGGTGCGGGCGATCCTCCGCGCGGCTCGGTCGCGATCTCCTCCAGTTCGTCAAGCTGGAGCTCGTCGGGCTGTTCGTCCTCGTGGGTCATCGGCGCGGGGCCATCGTACCATCCCCACGATGGGCGACGTGGGCCTCGGATGCATGCGACTTTCGACCGACCCCAAGCGGACCGAAGCGGACGCGATCGCGGTGCTGCAAAGCGCGCATCAGGCGGGCGTGACGCTCTTTAACACCGCGGCGAGCTACGGCCCGGGTGAGCGCGGCATGCACGCGAACGAAGCGCTTTTGGCCAAGGTCCTCGACGCGCGGGCAACCATCATCAGCAAAGGCGGCATGCGACGACCCCGCGGCGGCTGGCTTCCCGACGGCCGGCGAAAGACGATTCTTGCAGACGCCGAGCGAAGTGTGCGCGCCCTGGGACGCGCGGCGGATGTGCTCCTTCTTCACGCGCCCGATCCAAAGACGGACTTTGCGACCAGCATCCGCGCCCTACGAGCCGCGAAGGAAGGCGGCCTTGCGCGCGCCGTCGGGCTATCCAACGTACGTCTCGATCAGCTTCGGCGCGCCCAGGAACTCGTCGACATCCACACCGTCGAGCTCGCGATCAATCCCTTCGACGAAGACGCCGTGCGCGGCGGCGTCGTGCGCTACTGCCTCGACCACGGGATTCGCGTCCTCGCGCACAGTCCCCTCGGCGGTCCCAAACGCTACAAGCGCCTTGGGAGCGAAGGCGACCTCGGCTGGCTCGCGGACGCGCACCAAACCACCCCGCAAACCATCGTGCTCGCCTGGCTCTACAGCCTTGGCGTCGTTCCGCTCCCCGGCGCGACCCGCCCAGAAACCGCGGCGCTCGCCGGACGCGCCGGCTCGCTTTCGCTTCGCGACGACGAACGCTCGCTCCTCGACGAGCTCTTTCCCCTCGGGCGTCTTCTTCGCACGACGCCTGCGGAGCGACGGCCCCGAGCGCCGCGCGGCAAGGTGATCCTCTTCATGGGAATTCCCGCTGCGGGCAAGACCAGCAGCGCGAAGAAGTGGACCGACGACGGCTACCAGCGGCTCAGCCGCGACGAGCGAGGCGGAACCCTCAAGGACCTCGCGACGGCGCTCGCAAACGAACTCGAAGAAGGCGCTACCCAAGTGCTCATGGACGCGACCTACCCGAGTCGGGCCGCCCGGAACCGGGTGATCGAGACGGCGTGGGAAGCCGGCGCATCGGTGCGCTGCGTGTTTTTCGACACGCCCCTGGCGGAAGCGCAGATCAACGCCATCGACCGAATGCTCGACCGGCGAGGTGCACTCCTCTCCCCCGAGGAACTCAAGGTTGCAGCGAAGGAAGACCCAAACCTCTTTCCCCCCGCGGCGCAGCTTCGGTTTCAGCGTGCGTTCGAAGCGCCCACCGAAGACGAAGGTTTCGCCGACGTCGAGCGCATCACCTTCGAACGTCGCCCCCTACCCGAACACACGGCGTCCGGCGTCGTCGTCGATCTCGAAGCGCTCGTCGATCCTCAACGCTGGCCAGGGGCCACTCCCTTTGCGCGCGTCGAAAAGCTGCGCGGACGAACGGAGGCAATGCTCGTGCTCGCCTGGCTTCCGCAGATCGGCGCCGGTCGTCTCGATCCTGCGAAGGTCGAGGCCGCGTTCCAGGAGCTCGCTCTCCCCGCCACCCTCGCCTACTGCCCGCACGAAGCCGGTCCCTTGCGATGCTGGTGCCGAAAGCCCGTCCCCGGACTCGTCGTGGAGTGGATGCGCCGCGAACGCGTCGCCCCCTCGAAGGTCACCTACATCGGCGCGTCCGCCGGAAGCGAACGACTCGCACAACAACTCGGCTTTCTCTACGTCCCCGCGTCGTCGCTCTGACCGGAAGCGTCGTACCGATCGGGCCGGAAGTGACGACCTCCGTCCTCTGATCTCGCTCCACCGACGAAAGTGACAAACTCCGTCCCCTGATCTCGCCCTCACAATTTCTCCTGACGGGATCCCACCTCAAGCTTCGGACCGCGGTCCTAGCGCCGAAAAGTGATGAACTCCGTCGCCTGATCTCGACCAACCAATCTGTTGACCGAAGAAAGTGACGAACTCCGTCCCCTGATCTCACTCTAACAATTTCAAACACCGAACGAAATCAGGCAACCACGACGTCAACCTCTCCTGCGACGTCCCAGCCGCGCACATCGGCGAAACGCCTTCGCTGCAAAGCAGCGAAGACGAGTCGCAAAGCGAGACAACGACACTGCGAAGCAGTGGCGGTGCATCGCCCGGCCAGTGACCAACCTCCGCTTCGGGGGATCCAGGCCAAGACCAGAAACGGAACACAAGACCTGAAGGGAGGGAGCGGGGCGGGGGGTGACCGACTGTCTGGCCAGCGTCCCGAGGGACGAAGTCCCGACGGGTCGCGCAGCCGAAGCGAAGCGAAGGCTCCAGTAGGAG
>JBCDAA010000670.1:0-3004 GCA_039186435.1 Myxococcota bacterium
CTGGCCTGGCTGCAAGCGCTGATGAACTGCAACCCGCTCTACCACCTCGCGGAGGCCTTTCGGGAACTCGTCGTCCTCGGCCAGGTCGGCGCGTCACTTCTGTGGCTGATGGGAACGTCGGCTGTACTCCTGGTTGTCTGCACTCTTCTCGCCCATCGACTGACCCATCGCCGCGTTCTGGGCTGAGGGGGAGGAGCGAGCTATGCTCCGCCGGTCGTGACCTCGGAGAACGAAGAGCCGGAGAACGAAGAGCCGGAGAACGAACAGCTGCTGCGAGCACAGGATGCGTTTACGCGTGGCGACTATGCCGAGGTCCGTAGGCTCACCGACGCACTCACCGAACACGAAGACCCGGAAATCGCTCGTTTGGCGCTGGCCCTTCGACGAAGGACGCAGGTTGACCCGGCGCAGATTGGCGTCCTGGTGCTCTGCCTCCTCTTCTTCGGCTGGGTGACCTGGAAGTACGTGCTCTCGTGACGCACGAACGTTCTCGAACGAATCCGCAACGAACGAATGTCCAAACCGGCCGCACTGCCATGCCCAACCTTTCCCTTCCGCTCCTCTCTGCTGTGATCGCGCTTGCGCTCGGCTGTGGCTCCGCGGCGACCGGCCCGACAACCAGCGAACCGCTCACGCCCGACCGCCTTTATCCCCTCGAGCAAGGACTGGTCTGGTCCTACAACGTCGACACGGGCGACGACACGCCGCCCACCCTCGCGATCTCGCAAATCGTCGGCGCGGAAGGAAACCGCTTTGAGGTTCAAAACAACCGAAGCGAGGTCGTCGTCTACGAGCGCCGACCGGAAGGCATCTGGCGCGTTGCGACGGAGACCTACCTGCTGCGAACGCCGATCGAAGAAGGCGCGGAGTGGGCTGGCCCGTCGGGACGGACGATGCGAATCGCCGCGATGAACGAACGGGTCGAAACGACGAGTCAGACCTTTGAAGGGTGCGTACGCGTGGAAGAAGGAGGCGGCGCGGATCGGCGAACGATCGTGACCGTCTACTGTCCGGACGTCGGCCCCGTCATGGTTGAATCGTCGATGCAGGCGCAGCTCACCGGCCGAAACGCCGCGGTTCGCGCCGTCCTCCTTGGCTACGGATCCACCGAAGCTCCGTGATCGCGTTCGACGGAGTGTCCAAGTGGTACGGCGCCCATGCCGCCGTCCGCGACCTCACGTTTCGCATCGAAGCGGGCGAGCACGTGGGTCTGCTTGGCCTGAACGGCGCGGGAAAGACCACCACGCTGCGCATGCTCGTGGGGCTCTTGGTGCCGACGTCCGGAACCGTCGCATTTGAAGGAACGGATACGCAATCGCCGGACGCAAGACAGCGCATCGGGTTCTTGCCGGACCGCCCGCCGCTCTACGACGAGATGATCGTCTCTCGTTACCTGCGCTTCGTCGGCGAACTTCGCGGGGTTCGGGAGATCGAACAAGCGCTCGAGCGCGTCGTTGCGCAGTGTCGCCTCGACGAGGTGCTCAGCGCGCCGATCGCAACGCTCTCCCATGGCTACCGGCAGCGCGTCGGCGTCGCGCAGGCAATTCTTCACGAGCCGACGCTGCTCGTCCTCGACGAACCGATTCAGGGCCTCGACCCCTTGCAGATCGTCGAGATGCGCGATCTCATTCGCGACCTTCGCGGGACAACGACGGTGGTCTTGAGCACCCATATCCTCGGTGAGATCGCGAAGACCTGCGATCGCTTGCTGGTGCTTCACGAAGGGCGCGTCGCCGCCGAAGGAACCCGCGAAGAAGTCACGAAGCAGTTTGCGGCGCTCGACCATCACGTGGTGCTGCGGGTCAAAGGCGACCAAGGCCTTGTCGCGACGCTCGAGGCGCTCGAAGGCGTCACCGCGGTGGAGGTTCGAAGGCGGTCCGACGATCTTGAGCTCGAGGTGCAGTGCGCAACGGATCTTCGCGCGGAGCTTGCGCGGGCGGTCGTCGACGCGGGCGCGGACCTTCTTGCCCTTGAAACGCGCCAGAGCGAACTCGAGCAAACGCTTCGCCAGCTTCGGGAGGGTGCGTGAGCGTCCGCGTCGTTGCGAAGCGCGAGTTCGCGAGCCTTTTTCGGACGCCGATCGGGTTTCTTCTGATCGGGGTGACGCTCCTGCTGAACGCGCTACAGCTCAACGCGGTGGCGATGGGCACTGGCGATCGACCGTCCACCGTGGTGCTCGAAACGTTTCTCCTCAACGCGGCCTTCGTGACCGAGGTCCTTGCGGTGGTCCTCTCGACGCGTCTTGTCCTGGCACCGACGTCGTCACCCCTGCTGCTCTCCGCACCGGTGCGACCCTGGACCCTCGCGCTCGGCGGGTACCTGGCGTCGCTTTCGTTTCTCGCGATCGCGACGCTGGCCTCGCTCTACTTGCCGGCGCTGATTCTCGCGTATGGAAAGGTCTCCCTCGGACATGTTGCCGCGGGCTATGCCGGAACCCTCCTCGTTGGTGCGGCGTGTCTTGGCATTGGCGCGGCTGTCGCTTCGGGAACCCGGCACCCGATCGTTGCGCTCGTCACAACCGCCACGATCATCGGCGTCTTTGAGCTGAGCTTTTACGTGGCGGGGGTGGCGTCCCTCGAGTGGCGTCCGTGGCTGCGCGCACTCGCGCCGGTGTGGAACCACCACGAGAGCTTTCGACGGGGCATCGTGCAGCTCAGCGACGTCGTCTACCTGCTTTCGGTGGCCGCGGTCGGCGTCTACGCGGCGGGGCGGTCGATCGGCGAACGGAGGCAGCGATGAGGGGCCTTCCGATCGTTCTCGCGGGTCTGGTCGTCGTGTTTGTCGGCGAACGCATCGCCCTTCGCTCCGAACTCTCGTGGGCGGGCGCATTCGTCCTCGCGCTCGCTCTCGGAATGCTCCTCGACGAAGCCCGGCGCAAGGTTCACCCCATCGGCAGACTGCGGGTCGGCGCTGCGCTGGGGGTCGCTGCAGCGATGGCGACCTACGGCGCGAGCACCAGTCTTGGTCTCGATCTCTTGGGCGTCCCCATCGGCCATGGCCTCGA
>JBCDAA010000671.1:0-2979 GCA_039186435.1 Myxococcota bacterium
GGATCACAGCGGCGCGTGCACACGCGGCCCGAAGGCGTATCTCCGCAGGTGACCGGGTTCTCCAAGAGGCCGCGTAGCCCGCGACCAAACCGCTCCGGGAGCTGCGCAAAGGCGCACTCGTTGTCCGCTTCGCACGCCTCGCCGAGTCCTTTGCAGCCTTCGTCGATGACGCCATCGCAGTTGTTGTCGATGCTGTCGCAGATCTCTTCTTCCATCACCGGGCAGTCGCCGGCCTCAAGAAGCGCCTCGTCGATCATGCCGAGAAGAACGTCCACGCGGTTGTGACCGTCTTCCGCGGAGGGGCAGGTCGCACCCGGGGCCGTGGAACGACCAAAGCTCGCGACGCCGACGATCTCGCGAGGCGAGCCCTCGAGCACCATCGGTCCTCCCGAATCGCCTTGGCAGATGTTCTGGCGCGAGATGATCACGTTCCCCTGAATCGAGGTGATCGCGCCCGTCGTCTTCATCTTGCGACCGCTTACGCCGCTCGGCTGTCGACCGTAGCCGATGAACGTGACGTCCTGGCCGACGAGGTCGACGGGCGACTCGCGATACACCCCAATGGGATCGACATCGGGAAAGTTCCCGTCGCGGTCGGGAAGGATCGTGATCACACCGACGTCTTCACCGACGAGTCCGGTGAGGCCGGAGGAGTACGCGCCCGGCGTGGTGTCGACGCGGCGCACGCGGTAGTCGACCGTGTCACCGAACGCGCTGCCGACGCCAATGCTGAGGACGCTATTCGCGTGGGGGATCGGCATACGCTCGGCCTGCACACAGTGCTTTGCGGTCAGCACGACGCTCGGGGAAATGAACGTGCCGCTGCACTGTCCGATGCCGCCCACGACCTTGACGAGGACCACCGCCTCTTCTTCCGGCGCCGGAGTCCCATCGACGATCGCCGAGCGAACCGAAGAAGCGGTGTCGACCGTGCAGCCAACCACCGCGCAAAGCAAAAGAACGCGCACGGCTCACTCTTTCACGACGGGCGCGCCAAACTCGTGTGGAATCACACGCCCGAACGAGTCCAAAGGGAGACCGCGTCCGTGCCGGTGACCCTTCGCCATCGCGCGTCTTGTTCGAGTGCCTCCACAAGTTTCTCGCCGGCGATTTCGCTAACGACGAGGTGACGGACGTCCGGAAGCTCTTCGATGCGGTCGACGTCGCCGTTTTCGATGTGAATGAGCGTGACCCAATCTTCGTAGGTCGCGACTTCAGAACGAACGTCGACAAGAATGCGGCCGCGAAGATCCGGCCGCTCGTAGAGAAGCCAGTCGCCGTAGGTCTCCTTCGCCATGATGTTTCCGCCCTCCATGGGCCAGGCGAGGATCGCGGGCGGATAGTTCTTCGGGAGCAGCCTTGGAAGCCGGTAGAGCCCCATGCCGAGCCCGACGAACCACAAGATGGAGGCCACGACCGCGAAGGGTGCCGCGCGCCGAACACGCATCCGCCGAGGTCCGAGCAGCGCTTCAAAAAGGTTCGGCCCAAAGGCGATCAAACCGAAGGCGACCACGAGACCGTAGCGAACCCCCTGCAGGCCGATCACCGCCGCCGCCACGAGCATGATCGCGTGGGTTCGCTTCATCCGGCGAAACGCAAAGAGCACGCCGACCAGGGCAAGGATCGCGAAGCTCAACTCGATCGGGTTCTTTTCGAAGGTGGGGCGAAACCACTCGCCGAAGGGACCGGCGTCGGTGGTCATCTTCAACCAATAAGGCGGTAGCCAGTAGGGCGACACGAGCGAAGCGCCGGCGATGCACGCGCCCAAAAAGAAGCGCTCCTTGCGGATCTCGGGATGCTTCACCATCGAGATCAGCGCGCCGAGACCGAGAAAGCCTGCGCCCACGAGCGCCGAGCCGTGAACGTTCGTCCAAAGGACAACCAGAGGAACCGACCACCAGTAGCGGCGCGAGGGTCGCTCGTCGTCGTCGACGATGAGCCAAAAGGCGACCCCGAGAAAAAGCCAGCCAAAGGCCTGAGCCCGCATCACCGAAAAGGTGGGCAGCATGCAGTGCCCCATCATCGCTGCCATCAGCACGCGGAGGGTGCTCGTTCCACCGCGCATGGCCGCGCGCACAGCGAAGATCACCCCGATGACTTCGAGACCCACAACCAGAATGAGCGAAAGCGGAAAGCCGCCCAGCTCGTAGACGCCGTAGAAGACGACGTGCGCCATCCACTGCGCGTTGATCCACCACTCCCCGTATCCGAGGACGGTCGCATCGTTGACGTGGGGCAATCCGTTCGCGAGGAGGTCGCGCCCAAAGAAGAGGCAAAAATAGCTATCGCCGGCGACCGAGGTCGCGAACTGGGCGGTCGCGACGCACGCGAAGCCCGCCACGAGGAGCACCAGGAAACCGTGTTCGGTGCGGTACTGGTTCACGAGCGCGATTCAGGGATAGTCGTACACGGTGACGTCGAGGTTGCGCAGCTCCGCCTCGACGATGGCGCCAACCTCGTCCCAGCTTCCGCCGGCGAGACCGCAGCCGATGCGAGGCATGTGAACACTCGCGTTTTCTTCGAGGGCGAACTCGGCGACCTTTTGAAGACCGGCCCGAACCGCTTCGTATCGAATCGGCGGCACGCCACGCCGGGCGTACATTCCGACCTGTCCGAGGAGGTTGGCGACGTAGCAGCCTTCGGCAACCGGAACGAGCTGCGTTTCTCCGAGCTCAAAGGGCAAGTCTTCCTTTCCCTTGGACCACGCGCGATAGCGACGCTCGGGAGCCTTCCAGCGACGTGAGATGGCGACGACGAAGCCTTTTCCCCAGCCGCCCTTGTCGTTGACGATGTGCACCAGCACCCAGGGCGGATCGCCGACCGGTGCGGTCGCGTCCCCATGCACGTATCGAATCGCCATGGCCGCGATACTATCGCGTCTCGACATGCTTTCCTCCCTCCGATTAACGCAGCTCGGCCGAGTCACTGATTTCGCAATTTCGCCGGACGAAACGTGGGTCGCGGTCGCGCGCTCGCGCC
>JBCDAA010000672.1:0-2882 GCA_039186435.1 Myxococcota bacterium
CCGTTCGCGCTTCGCACTCGTGACTTCCATCACGGAGCGTTTGACCGAGAGCGGAGCGCGCGCGTCTACAGCCGGATGCTTCGAACCACCTGCCTCCTCGTCGGCCTTCTGCTCGCGTGCGGCGACGATTCAACGCCGAGCTTCGACGCGGCGAGCGATAGCGAAGTCGACTCGGCGCCCGACGCCTTCGACGCCGCGCCAACCTGCACACCCCGCCCACCAACGGAGCTTCGTGCCTTCGACGCCTTTGACATCAGCGCGGCCTTCGACGGTGAAGGCTACGCGGCCGGCTACGTCACCCCCGATCGAATCCCAACCCTCGTTCGCTGGACCGACACTGAAGAACGAACGCACGAATGGGCACCCGTCGCCGTTCCCGGAGGAAGCCTTCTGCAATCCCAAACCGCGCTGCACCTCAGCGACGACGCCGTGGCCCTCGCCTGGACCGGCCTCTACACCGACCTCGGCGCTACCGGAAGCGAGGTCCACTACGGCTACGACGGCCCAGCCGGCCGCGGCGAAATGCGCGTCACCCCACCACGCTCCCCCGCAGACCGTCCCATGTTCATCGACGACGGCGGAAGCCCGTGGCTCTTCTGGAACGACAACCGTCTCCGCACCCCCCGAATCTTCATGATGACGGACCTCTCCGACGGGATCTTCAGCCAGCGCTTCGGCACCGACGGCAGACCTCAAAGCGGCGAACAAAAACACTTCCAGCGAAGCCTCGGCTCCATGCGCTGGCGAATCGTCACGCGAGTCGGCGACGAGCCCGCGCTCCCCTACGTCGACGTCTTCGATGGCGAAGTCTACTGGCAGACAACGAGCGATCGGCTCGCCCAAGACACCGAAGGACCGCCCGCGTTCACGATTCCCCTCGAAGACGACGCGCGCGTCGGTGCGTTCGAAGCGATCGCTGTGCAGGACGGAGTCCTCGTCGCCGTGGGCACCGGTGACGGCCTCGGGACTGCGCTCCTCGGACCGACCGGCAATGTCGTTCGTCCGTTCGTACGCCTCCCCGAGTTCGAAGGCGAACGCTTCTCCACCATTCGCTTCGTCGTCGTTGAGGAACGCGCGGTGTTGCTTCGACTCGAGGGAACGGAGCTCAGCCTTGGCCACGTCGCGGACGACGGGAGCCGCCTCGAAGACGTTCAGACGGTCACGGTCCCGGAAGGAACGCGCTTTGAGACTGAAACGAGTGAGGGCTCGCAGGTACGTCTGCTGACGAAGACACGCGGGCGAGACGAGCCGGTCGTGCTCTACGAAACCATCGTCTGTTTCTAGCCTTCGAGGCTTTGTGCGTACTTCTCGCTCATGCGGCGGTAGATCGCGTCCAGCCAAGCTTGCACCGCGGTCACGAAGTCCTCGCGGGTCAGGACGCACGAACTTCCGGGTCCCGTCGCGTAGTCACACTCGATTCGCACGGAGGTCGTTCCGGACGTCACGGTAAATGCGTTGCCGCTGCCTTCCCACTCATCGCCGGTCCGTAACACGTTCGCGCACGCGGTCAGGATCTGCTCCGCGCCCTCCGCGGAGAACTGAATGTCTTGCTCAAGGTAGCTGGCGAGCGCTTGTAGCGGTGGGTCGATGCGTGCGCGTAACCGGCGATCCTCGGAGAAGGAGACTTTCAGGCTATTGATCACCGCGTGTCGATGCTCCCATACATGCCGTCCGCACGCGTCAAAACGTGCCGTAGCGTTTCGGCGACGGACCGGGTACGAGGCAGGTACAGGAGACCGCATGACCGAACTCCCCGAGCCTTTCCGCACCGAGCACCTCGACGTTGGCGATGGACACGCCCTCTACCTAGAGCAGTCCGGCAACCCGGAGGGCGCGCCTGCGCTCTTTCTGCATGGCGGTCCGGGGGGCGGCTCTGCGCCGAGGGTGCGCAGCTTCTTCGACCCCGCGCACTATCGCATCGTCCTCTTCGATCAACGCGGTGCGGGGCAGTCGACCCCCAACGTTGGCGATGACTTCGACGCGGCCATGCACGAGAACAACACGCCGAAGCTCATCGCGGACATCGAGCGCATTCGAGAGCACCTCGGCGTCGAGCGCTGGCCCCTTGTGCTCGGTGGATCGTGGGGCTCGACCCTCGCCATCGCCTACGCCGAGGCGTACCCGGAGCGTGTCGATGCGCTGGTTCTTCGCGGCATCTTCACCTTCGAGCGCGACGAGGTTGACGGCCTTTTCCGAAACGGACGAGTCGCCGACCACTACCCGGCCGAGTGGGAGCGCTACTGCGCCTTTGCGAAACGCCATCGCCCGGACGAGTCCGATTTGATTCGCGCGTACATGTCGATGCTCGAAGACACCGCGCTCCGCGAAGAGGCCGCGCAGGAGTTTGTTCGCTTCGAGCTCTCCATCAGCAAGGTCCACGTCGACCTCGACGGAATGGATGCGCGGCTCGAAGATCCGTCGGCCTTCATGCCCTTCGCCGCCTGCGAAATCGTCTACATGATCCGCGAGGGCTTCCTCACGTCCTCGCTCCTCGCTCCCGAGAATCTCGCGAAGCTCAAAGGCATCCACATTCGCATCGTGCACGGACGAAGCGATCACGTTTGCCTTCCCAAAGCCGCGTGGCGTTTTGCGAAAGGCCTAGAGGCCGCAGGCATCGCGTACGATCTGAAGTTCATCGTAGGCGCGGGGCACTCCGACAGCGAGCCCGGGATTGCTGCCGCGCTCCGCGAAGCAACCGACGCGCTGCGCCAGCGCTAGCGATAGAGCGCCTTCGCGTCACCCTTCCCGTGCACCCAGTGCTTGCCCTGCGCCTCCGCGAACTCGTCGACCAGGTCGAGGCTGCCGAGAACGCTGGTCGTTCGAAGACCGTGGCTTCGCATCATGGCGAGAAAGGCGTTCTTGTTGAGCTTCAGCTCGGTGAG
>JBCDAA010000673.1:0-2876 GCA_039186435.1 Myxococcota bacterium
GCACTTCCGAGCCGGGCAGAGCCACTACGAGGCGGGGCGCTTCGACCAGGCGGTGACCGAGTTCGAGGCGAGCTACGCCATTCGTCCCCACGCGGCGCTCCAGCACAACATCTATCTCGCGCATCGCGACGCGGGGAGACTTCCCGAGGCCGCTGCTTCGCTTCGCCGGTATTTGGAGGAAGCGGAGGACATTCCGAATCGGGAGCTTCTCGAGGCGCGCCTCGCCGCGATTGAGGACGGTCGAGCGGAACCCGAGCCAGACACCGATCCACCGTCGCTCGCGCCCGGGGTTGCGATGCTTGGCGCCGCTGCGGTTCTTGGGGCGGTTGCGGTGGCCACTGGAGTGCGTGCGGCGAGCGAAGCGGACACCCTCGAGCAGCGATGCCCTGCGCGAGTGAACTGTGATCCCGCCGATCGATCGGTCGAAGATCGGGCGCGCAATCTGGGAATCGCGACCGACGTCATGTGGCCCATCGCCTCCGTCGTCGGCATCGTCGGCCTCGCGCTCACCATTCGCGCCGCGAAGCGACGCTCCTCCACCGAAACCACGCTCGCCTGTGGACCCGGAAGTTGCACGGTCTCGCTACGGGGGTCGTTTTGAGACTCTGCTTCGTGCTTGCGCTGTTCGGCTGCAGCCCGTTGCTGGACCTCGGCTACGAGTATCGCGATGACCTCGATTCTGCGCTGGCCGACGGCGGCCTCGACGGTGGCTTCGACGGTGGCACCGACGCGAGTACGGATGGCGGTCTCTCCGATGCGAGCGATGCGGATCGTCCGGATGCGACTGTGGACTGCATGACGACGGCGTCGGGGATTGGTCTTTCGTCACCGGTGTTGGCGTACAACGAGGCGGGCCGAGGCCGAATCGCGCCGCTGCCCTTTGAGTTGGTTCAGGTCCTCGCGATCGACGGGCAGTTTTTCGTTTCCCGCCGCACCGACGAAGACTACGAGGTCCGAGAGGTCCGCATGGACGGGGAACCTGGTCCGTCGATGTCGGTCGCAGGGTTTCTCGACAGCGTGGACAGAAACGGCGACTGCCTCGGCGGCGGGCCCTTTCTGGATGTCTATCTGAACTCAACGGAGGATCGTTTGACCGCCGCTGCCGCGTCTCCCAGCGCCGTGGACGAGTTCACCCTTTCGCATCTTTCGCCATCGGGCGAGTGCAGTTCCGCGTCCCACAGTGGTCGTGCCGAGGGGTTTCTGCGCGCCAACGACACCACGGCGCTCACGCGGCGCTCTGCTCCGGGAAGGGTCCTCAACAGCGTCGCGTTCGCGGGGGCACGCAGCGATGCGAATGGGTACTTGGAAGTGTTCGCACAGGACGCGCTTCCGGGCATTCACGTCGTTTTCCAGCAAACCGCGTCGATGCGCCTCATCGACTATCAACGCAACGGGCAGTCGGTCGTTAACCGCTACGATCTGGGGAGCTTGATTGCGCCTCCCGTCATCGCGCCGGCCGGATCGGGATGGGCGGTGTTCTACGGGGCGGACGGAGAGCTCAAGCTCGACATTGTTTCGAGTGCACTCGACCGTGAAGATCCGGTGGGCCTCGTTGCGATCGGCGATCGCATCGGCGTTGCTGCCCAAGGCGCGGAGAGCGAACCGTGGCTGCTGGTTACCAAACACCCGACGCTCCCCACGCGGGCGATCTTTTCGCTGATGGACGGAGTGCTGGGCACACCGGAAGAGGTGTTTGAGTTCGACATGCCCGAGCCGATCGATGCCATCGACGTGGTGTACAACGCTGGGGTGTTCGCGATCGCCCTCGATTCGTCGGCTCTCGAGTCACGGACAACCCGCGTCCTGCTGGCGGAGTCGTGTAACTAGTCGCGCTTCCTTTGAAGGGATCGCGCGGTCTAGTAGCTCTTGGGAAGTTCCGACGCGAGATCGCCCATGCGATTGAAGACGCGGAGGTAGCGCAGCACCTTGAGTTTCGCGCCTTCGAGGCGATAGTCCGGCGACATGATCACATCGATCACGCCGACCTCTTTCTTGTCGAGACGCATCCAGAAATCGTAGGGCGCGGTGGTTCGCGCGAGGGCATCACGCTTCGAAAACGCGCGGTTGCGAACGGCCGACGAGGGCGACGGTTCCTCGGTCCACTCCGCGACGGAGATCCGTCCGCGATCGATCGCGTACACGAGGTAGCAATCGGTCTTGTCCGGCGTGTCGAGGCACCGGAGCGCGATCGACTCGCGCATACTCTTGGCGGCGCTTTGAAAGGTTGCGTCCTTGTTGAGCGCTTCGATGTACGAGTCGGTAAACTCGGGCGTCCAGTAGCGGGCGAGCTCGGTCACCTGTTCGGTCTGAAGGAACCGCCTCGCCTTCGCAAGGCTCAGCGCGCGAGAAGCGTGACTCGCTGCGGCAGGTCGGGGGTATGGCTCGGCGACTGCTCCCCAAAGAAGTGGACGCGAGCTTCCGTTGCGCGCTCGTAGAGGTCGTCCGGGATCGGCCCGGCGCAGCCTTCCGGGAGCATCTCGGTGAACGCGACCGCCAGCGCCTGCGCGTGGGGGGCGACCGAGACGCTGACGCCGGTGGGTTCGATGGAGCACGCTTGGAGGAGCGCGGTGTAGCCGATTCCTTCCTCTGCAAAGGAGGCCAGGTAGGCGGAGAGCTCGTCTTGCGCGGCGCGGCTCATCCCTTCCGGGCAGGCAATGCAGCGGAGCCCCTGCTGATCCGCGACGTGGCGAAGTTCGTGAACGCTCACCGCGCGCGCGACGAAACTCGTGAGCCCTTCCACGGCATCAGCGAGCCCGGGCGTCGAACCAAGGCGCTCCGACGCACCGAGCATGCGCGCTGCCTCGCCGAGGGTGACCTCCGGGCATTCGCGTCCTTGGCTGCGGCCGAGCGCTTCCACCAGCGCGCGCTGATCAGGC
>JBCDAA010000674.1:0-2852 GCA_039186435.1 Myxococcota bacterium
ACGGCTTCTGGCGCATCTCGCATCGGGCAGACAAAACGAAGCTGAAGCGCAGACGCGCCGCAGCGGGACGAAACACGCACGACATCGAGCGCTCCCCGCTCACTCCCGGGACGAACCTGAAACGCACCGCCCGGCGCGAGAAGGTAGTCGCTGCAGTGATCCACGAAGACCGACGTGAGCTGCGTAGGATCTCCCGCCGGACGTCCGTAGACCGTCGTCGAATCTCCCGGCTGCCAGCCGAGACCTTCGAGCACGTCGACGACGAAGGGACGATCGCGCAGCCGGCGAAAGGGACCGCCCGGGTCCCGCGCGAACTCGCAGCCCGCATCGAGCGTGACGCGTGCGCCGAGGGTCAGCGGAACGCTTCGCACCTCCTCGCCCCCAAAGCACTTCGGCGGGGTCTGCGCCTCGGTCGCCGTCCCCCACGCCAACACCACGAGAAGAATCGTGAATCGCATCGCGCCTCTTCTGCCACCGATCGGCGGAGAGGTCTACCTCAGGCGTCCGGCGCCTTAAATACACCCGACGCGCGCGCAATCCGCCGAACGCTATCGACCAGCGTGCTCATCGGCGTTCCCTTGGTAATAAACGACGTTCGCGGGATCTCATGGCAGATCGCGTGCAGTTCCGCGGTCGGTCGCGCGGAGTAGAACAGGATGGGCACGGGACGCCCGCGCTTGACCAAGGAAAGCGCCGCTTCTCGCCCGTCGACGCCCGCCATGCCGACGTCGAGAATTACCACCGAGGGTTCGAAGGTCTCGACAAGGCCGAGGAGCTCCGTCGCGTCGTCGCAAGTGCGCACGACGTACCCCGCCTCGGTAAGAACCCCCTCCAGAAGCTCTAGCACGAACGGGTCATCATCGATGACCAGAACCCGCTTCATCCCCTGGCAAGCGTATCCCGCTTCGCAGAGGGATACGAGGCGCCCTCTTAACATTTCTTCACGCATCCCGAAGCACTCCTTCAAGAGCGGGCCCCATTCAGAAGAAAGGAGGTTCTATGCTCGGTTTTGTTGTTGGCGCCCTCAGTCTCGTGGGGCTCGTCAAAGTGATTCGGGGTCCTCGCGGATTTCACCGTCGCTGCCATCGGGAGCGTCACCAAAGGTGGGGAAGATCCCGACACGGAAGTCCCCGATGGCTTCATCACCTCTTCTGGCGCCTTGACACGAGCGCGGGTCAGGAACGCGAGATTCGAAGCGCGATTCGCGAGTTCGTGGACGAAATGCGCGGACTCCGCGGGGAGTTTCGTTCGGCGGGCGCGACGGTCGGCGAGTCCTTTCGCGATGAGTTCGACGAAGCTCGTCTCGACGCGCTCTTCGATGCGCAGGACGAAAAAATCGCGCAGGTGCGAAGCAAGCTGAAAGAGACGCTCGGGCGAATCCACCAGGCGCTCGACGAGCCACAACGCGATGAGCTTGCCGCCTGGCTCGAACGATGGGGCGGCCGCGGCGGCTTCGCGGGCTGGGGTCCCTACCGATGAGCCACGCTCACCACGGCCATCACCTTCAACCTCGGAGATTCACCATGAAGCGAAAACTACTCATCGGCCTCTTCACCTTCGGAACGCTCGCGGGCTTTGGCTCGGGAATCGCCTCGGTGAAACACCACCATCACCGGCGCGCGCACTTTGAGCGCCACGTCGCCCAGCTCTGCGTGGATGCGGCTCGGCGCGCGGACGCTCGCGACACCCGCGAAGGCAACCCCGAAGCGCCGCGCTAGCGCTATCCTCTCACCGATGGCCACCCGCGTGCTCCTTATCGACGACGACGCCCGGCTCTTCGAGCTGCTGACACGTTACCTGTCGCAGCACGACGTCGCGATCGAACACGCGGAAGATGGAAGCCTCGGTCTCACGGCGCTCTCCCAGGGAGCCTTCGACGCCGTCCTCCTGGACGTGATGATGCCCGGCATGGACGGCCTCGAAGTGCTCCGGCGGATGCGTCAGAAGAGCACCATTCCGGTGCTGATGCTAACCGCCCGCGGCGACGAAGCCGACCGCGTCGTCGGCCTTGAGCTCGGCGCGGACGACTACATTGCAAAGCCCTTCAGCCCGAGGGAGCTCCTCGCGCGACTTCGTGCCGTGCTTCGACGAACCCGGCCTCAACTCAGTAGCGAACGCCTGTCTGCCCTCGGGGTTGTGGTCGAAGTCGAGTCCCGAAGCGTTCAGGTCAACGGAGCGGACATTCAGCTCACCGGCCTCGAGTTCGACATTCTGGTGGCGCTGCTCCGACGCGCAGGGCGGGTCGTTCCGCGCGGCGCGCTTCTCTCCGAGGCCGGACGCGACGAGGTCGTTGGCGAGCGCACCGTCGATGTACACATCTCAAAGCTTCGCAAGAAGCTCGGCGACGACCCGCGAAGCCCGAAGCTCATTCGGACCGTTCGCGGCGTCGGCTACGTCATGGCTGGCGGATGAGACGTCGTCAGTCTCGTCGTCGCCGTTGCCCCCATCGACGCGGGGGACTCCGCGGTCGCCTCTTCGCCTGGTTCGTCTTCGCCATCATCGCGACGGCGGGGGCGGCTGGACTCGTTTTCAAGATCTCCAACGCCGATCGTTGGCGCGCCGAGATCGAACGAGTCGAACGCTTTCTCGCGGCGCGATTTGCCGCCGTCTGGAACGATCCCGCCGCGCGCGAGGAACTCGTCAGCTCCGCGGAACGCGAGTTCGACGTCCATCTCACGCTGGTCGGCGAAAACGGCGAAGTCGTCTACGCGACGGCCGGAACCTGCCGCGGAAGAACCCACGTCGTACCGGTCCCCGATCACGGAACGGTGACCGCGTGCGTCCCCAACCCGCACGACCACGGCACCAAGGTCGCACTCTCTCTCGTGGTTGCGGCGCTGGTGCTCATGCTG
>JBCDAA010000675.1:0-2777 GCA_039186435.1 Myxococcota bacterium
GCGGTCGATCGCTGGATTCGCGAGCGCGGCGATCTTCCCTTCGACGAGTTCGTCGAGCGCATTCCCTACGACGAAACGCGGCGCTACACCCGGCGCGTGCTGCAGACGTGGGGCGTGTACGCGTGGCTCGACGAGGGTCGTTTGCCCGAGCTCCCGACGCGAGTGCGCTAGCCCATCAGGACACGCACTCGGGAAACGTGAGCGGCGACTCGATCCTGAAGATCTCGCCGGTGGAAGTGTCCCGGACGAGGAGCGAAAGCTTGTACCCCCCGTCGAGCCCGCACAGGGAGCACGGAATCAGAAAGTCGCCCGACTACGTTCAAAAAGCGTAGCGCACCCTCAGCGGAGCGTTCCTTAACTAGAAACGCGCCGCTGTCGCGACGCGTTTCTCGACTTCCATCGGGTCTCTTACAACCCAAACTCGGCCAAGCAGTCGCGGAGCGCGGGGGTGTCCTCCCAGCCGCAGCCATCCTCACCGCCTCCGCAGACGCCGTAGCGCTGGTAGCAGACGAACTCGGGGCGCACCTCGCAGGTGCTCGCGATGTCTTCGGCGGAGCAGAGTTCGCCGGAGCAACCGGTGCGTCGGCATTCACCGGGGTCGGGCTCGGGCTCGGGATCGGGGGTCGGGTCCATGAGGCACGCCTCGAGCTCGGCCGTTTCCATCCAGCCGCACTCGCCGTCGTCCTGACGACCGCAGATGCCGTGATCCGCGTAGCAGGCGTCTTCCGGAAGCACCTCGCAGGTGCTTGCGATGTCTTCGTCCGCGCAGATCTGTCCGGAGCAACCGGTGCGTCGGCACTCGCCGACTTCGGGGGACGGGTCGTCGAGGCAGGCGCTCAGCTCGGGCGTTTCAGTCCAGCCGCACGCTCCGTCAGCCTGCCGCTCACACGCGCCGTGTTCGTTGTAGCAGGCGTATTCCGGCCGGAACTCGCAGGTGCTGTCGATCGGCGTGTCCCCGCAGATCTCTCCAGAGCAACCGGTGCGAATGCACCCTCCGCAGTCGGAGTCGGCCTCGAGGCAGAAGGAGTCGCACTCCCCGTCGCCGTACCAGCCAAACTCTTCGCAGTAGTCGACTTCCGTTTCGCCGATGGCGCGCACCTCCTGTTTGGTGAAGCCGCTACTTTCGGAGGTACACCCCGCGAGGGCGAGACAGGCGAAGGTCCAGTGTGCGATCGGGTGCAGTGCGATTCGGTTCAGGGCAATTCGATTCATGACGTTTTCCTTTCAGAAGCAAGACACAGAGCGGCCTGCCAACGCCCAAGGCAGGCGCGGTGATGCAGGCAGAAATGAAGAGGCGCAGCGCTAGAGGGGACAGCCCCCGGCGCACGCTTCGGCGACGACCGTGATGAAGACGGCGTCTTCGCTGCCGCGGAGTTCGAGCATGTCTTCGACCTCGCCGTCGCGGCCGTCGAAGGTGATGATGACGTCCAGCCCCTCGGCGGTACTCATGCCAGTCACCGAAAGTCCCTGGTCACCGCGCCGGAGCGTTGGCACGCCGATCGCGTCGTCGCAGACCGGTCGGGCAGGAAAGCGAATCGCTGTTTCTTCGCCCGGTTCGCCTTCGATGCGAACGAACAACTCCGGGACGGAGGGCTGGCAGATCGCGGTCAGCGCGCCGGCGAGCGCTGCGAAGTCGAAGACGTCCGAACGAAGGCGACCGTTGATCGCTTGCAGGCGAATCGTCGACGCGCCCGGGAGCTCAAAGCGAAAGCTTCCGTCCTCGTTCGTCGGAAAGCGCACGGGCGCATCGGTGGTGCCGAAAATCGTGCTCTGCACCTCGACGCCGGGCGGGTCGATCGCGCCGGGCTCCCCTTCGACGATCAGGATTCCGTCTCCGTTGTCGGTGAGCTCCACAAGCTCCGGATCGAGGTCGGGCTGAAAGGGCGGATTTCCGGTTTCGGTGCCGACGCAGCCCACGAAAAGAATGCAAAGAAAGAGTCTCATGACGTCTCGTCGCCTTTGGAGAGAGGGAAGAGCTGAAAGTTAATCTGGATGACCTGCGACGGGTTCTCGGCCTCTTCCTCGAGCGCCAAAAGCGTGCGCCGAAGATCGCGAAGCTGCGTTTTGATCTGCTGAAGGCGACCCGGATCGACGCAGAGCGTGAGGGATGAAATGTCGCGCTCCGCGGCTGGCACGAGATCGATCGCTTCGGCGGCGCGGCGCATCATCACGCGGTGGTATTCGCCGATGTGGACCCACTTCGTTTGCGGTCCCGTCGACACGATCGACTCGCTCGGTCGCACCTTGCCGTTCTCCTCGACGAGCATGCCGAGCTCCTCGAGAATTCGAAGCGCTCGCGCGGCGTCGCTCCGCGAGATCGTCGGCACCATCCGGCCTGCGATCCAGCCCGCGTCCGGCCGAAAGTCCTTTCGGCGCGCCAGTTCGCGAACCGCCGGAATGAACCACTCGCTGTGGTACGCGGCGTGCGCGAGGTCGAGTTTCTGCGCTTTGCGAAAACTCCGGTGGCCCGAAAGATCGCGGTAGCGCTCCGCGCGCTCGGACGAGGTCTTCGCCTGGTTGAAGGCCACCAGATGTTCGAAGAAGCGAAGCCCTTCGCCCTCCAGTCCGCAGGCTTTGCCAAAGCGCTGCGCCATCGCGGGCGTCAGGTTGCGGTCGCCGTCGATCACCAGCTTCAGGTAGTTCGGGGACTTCAGCCCCGCGCGCCGCGCAAACGCGCGATACGAGAAACGGCCCCCCGCCTTCTTCAGCTCGTAGTACGCGCGAAGAAACTCGCGGTAGTCGAGGAACTCAAAGACTTCGAGCGGCGCGCCCATGCC
>JBCDAA010000676.1:0-2761 GCA_039186435.1 Myxococcota bacterium
CCGCGTTCACGACCGCGCCCTCGAGTTCGACGACATCCACCTGCTGCCAAGGACCGCCGAGAAGAACGGCGGTCGTGTGCCCGGCGCCCAGTCCGATGACCATCGCGCGCTCGTGCTTCTCTGCGAAGATGACGGGAAGGCTTCCAAGAACGGCGAGCTCCTCGCCAAAGCCCGGGTCGTCTTCGCCAAATCCGGACTCGGGACGGCCGTCGTTGAAGAGGCGCAGCGTCGAGCTTCGGTCGAGGATCGACACGGTGGTGTTTCGACCTTCCTCGAGAAAGACGACGTTGTTTCGCCAGTAGTCGTCCGGCCCGGTGACGACGGCGCTCGACGGGTCGTACCAGGCGTCGAGAAGGAAGGGGAGGTTGAGGCTTGGTCCAATGAGCACGAGGACGACGCCCACGGCGAGCGGGCCGGTCATCCCGAAGATGCGCTGAATGGAGGTTCGCGCCGCGGAGACCAGCGCGATAGTGGCCGCGAGAAGGTGCACGAAAACCACCGCGAGGAGCGAGAGCTCCACGGCCGAGACGCGGATGTCGGCGGGGTCGGATCCCTCGAGCGCCGCGGCGAATCCGGGGATGAGCAGGAAGCCTGCGCCGAGCGAGCCAAAGAGACCACCGAGCGTGTTTGCGGCGAGGACGCGTCCGCTGTGTTCGGAGGCGTCGTCGGTGCCGCCGCCCGCAATGCGCCAGGCGAGAGGAACCGAGGTGCCCAGGACGAGCGCAAGGGGGAGCAGAAGAAACGACGAGAGCGCGAGAATGACCCAGGCTTCGTGGGGCACGATATTGGTCGAGCCCTGCACGAGGACCGCGAGCCGCGGCAGCTGGGACCCCACGTAGATCGCCGCGACCGTTAGGATGCCAAGGAGCAGCTGCGTCCCGGCAAAGAGAACCGTCGGGTTCCGATTCGGCTTTCGCATCAGGCGCTCGGCGATGATGCTGCCGAGGGCAATGCCGATGAGATAGTTCACGAGCATCGCCGCGAACGCCTGCGTGGTTCCCTGGACGACAAGGCGGAGCACGCGGGTCCAGAGAACTTCGCTGGCAAGGGACGCAAGGCCGGCGATGGCCGCGAGCGTCATGGCGAGGCGAACCCGCGAGGGAACGGGCACGCGCTCGGACGGCTCTTCCTTTTCCTCGGTGTCGCTCGCGCCGCGCCAGACGACGTAGACGATGATGGCCGCGGCGAAGCTCGCGCAGGCGGCGACGACCACGGAGACCTTCGCGCCAAAGCTCGGCACGAGGTAGAGGCCGGTAATGCCCGCGCCGACGACCGCGCCGAGGGTGTTGGTCGCGTAGAGCCAGGTTGCGCTCGAGGACCAGGCGACGCCCTGTCGCGCCGTTGCCGCGATGAGGATCGGGAGCGTGGCGCCCATCAGGAGCGTGGGGGGAAGAAGGATGAAGATCGCGATCAGAAAACGAATGATCGTGAGCGCGCCGAAGCCCATCCCGCCTCCGATGGCGGCGTAGACGTCGTGCACGTTCGGAATGAGCAGGAGGGAGAGAAGCGCCCAGGCGCCGATGGCGACTTCAAGCAGCGCGTAGGCGCGGGCCGGCCGCCGGACCTTTCGACCCCAGCGGCCTCCAAGGGCGGACCCGAGACCCAGGCCGAGGAAGAAGGTCGCCAGCACGGTGGCCACGGCGAGGTCGCTCACCCCGAACACGCGCTGAAGCATTCGGCCCCAGGTGGACTGGTAGACGAGCGCGGCGGTCCCGGAGAGGAAGAGAGCGACGTAGAGGGAGATGATCCGTAGCAAGGCCCGGACCTTCCCCGCCGAAACGGCCAGTGTCAACGGCTTGCAGGGCTCGGCGTTGCGCTTATGTTCGGTGGCCCGATGGACCCGGTCGAAACCCCTGAACCCAGGCGCTATGACACGATCGCGCCGCGTCCTCCGGAAGGGACCGTGGACCTTGAGGCGCTGCTTCCTGGAGAGGGGCCGCTCGAGCTCGATGTCGGCTTTGGCCGCGGAATGAGCCTCTTTGCGCGGGCGGAGGTGTCCCCGGAGAGCCGGATTCTCGGCATCGAGATCAAGGCGAAGTGGGCTACCAAGGTGAACTGGCGACGAGAGCGCCTCGGCCTCGAGAGGATGCGGGTCTGGGCCGCGGATGCGCGGGAAGCACTTTCACGATGTGGTCCCGATCGCTGCGTGCATCGCGTCTTCGTTCACTTTCCGGATCCGTGGTGGAAGAAACGCCACCAGAAGCGACGCGTTTTGCAGCCTTCGTTCTTGGACACGCTCGCTCGGCTGCTTGTGCCAGGCGGCGAGCTCTTTGTGCAGACCGACGTGGAGGATCGCCACGCGCTCTACGTTGCGACCATCGAAGCGCACCCCTCGTTCGTCCTCGAAGTGCGCGCGCTCGCGACGAACCCCTTTGGGGCGGTCAGCAATCGGGAGCGTCGGGCGGAGGAGGACGGTCTTCCGATTCATCGCCTCCTCGCGCGAACGCGCTGAACGCGGTCCGTCCGAGCGCGGCGAGGAGAACGAGGGCTCCGATCGGAACGAGAACAATGCCGGCGGAGGGGTCGCTCTCGGGGTGCGCGATGCCGCCGAGGACGAACCCGATCGGCATGAGGAACGCAGCTGCCAGGATGGCCCGCCGCGTCCATGCGGGACCGGGCCCGAAGTTCGCGTGCACGATGGCGATGAGCGCGAGGCCCACGCCGTGCGCGTGCGCAAGCGTCCAGAGCTCCCGTCGAAGTGCATCGTCGAGGTAGGGCGACCATTTGAAGCCGTGGGCGGCCTCGAGGAGCAGCCCGGCCG
>JBCDAA010000677.1:0-2745 GCA_039186435.1 Myxococcota bacterium
ACGTCCTCGACGACGACGGCCTTGATGTCCTGGTCCTCGAGGATCGGGTGCCAGATGTCGAGCGCGCGCGCTCTCGAGCCGATTGGAGGACGCTGCACGAGCTCGCGCCACGCGTGCCAGTCGTCCCAGTGTTGCTGTTCTGTCAGCCGAAGCGTGACGATTGGGCGAGCGAGGCCGATCCCGCGGAACACGACCCTCGCGCCGGACTGCGCGTATCCCTTGCGCTCGTCCCATCGCCGAGGCGAGTTCGCGTTCGTAACGATGGCGACGCCCGGCGACCTTCGGTTCGCGAGGAGGATGTGATCGATCGGCGCGGCAATGGGGTTGAAGGTCATGCCTCCCCCATCTCGAGAAGAACGCCACGAAGGACGACCGCGAGTTCGTCGCGCAGCTTCACCGCGAGCTCGCGCGGCTCGGAGGTCTCGCCGGCGTGGATGTGGATGTGGATGGTGTCGATCGAAACCTGGCGCGAGGCCGCGGGCTCGGCCGTCGCGCCGGCGTCGATCGACGTGGCGAAGTCGCCGCTTTGGTCTGGCGCTGCGCCGCCGAACGTCACCGAGGCGGAGTCCGCGAGATTTTGCGCGGCGAGCTCGACGAGGCGCGAGTCCATGCCGGCGACCAGTCCCGCGGTGATGTCGTCGCCGAATCCTTGGAACACGCGCGACGGCGACCGGATCTCGAGCGAGTCGCGCAGGCCCGCCGCGGCCTGATCACCGATCCCCTGCATCGCGCGGAAGACGCGAGTCCCGCCGCCGGAGAGACCGTCGACAAGTCCTTCGATGATCCCCTCGGGCCGGGAGTCGTCGAAGACTTGGTCGATCGATGCGCCGACGCGCCCGAACTCGATCCGTACCTGGTTGAGGGTGTTTCGGAGTTCGAGGAACGTGATCACCGCGTTCTGCGCGCCGATCACCATGCGCTGGAACATCTCCTTTACGACGGGGATCACCCCTTCGGCCTGGCCGATGAGCGGCTGGAAGAGGACTTCGACGATCTGTTTCAGCGCGCGTCCGGTCGCTGTGCTCTGCGAGAAGAGGTCGCCGATCTCGTTCAGCGATCCGAGGAAGCTGTCGACGCGAAGCCCTGAGAAGAGCTCGGAGATGTTGGAGCGCAGCCGATCCGTTTGGTTGTCGAGCGAGAGCATCTCGCGGCGCGCGATGGGTCCAAGGCGTGCGCGGTAATCGGCCGTGAGATCGCGGACGGAACGACCTGTGAAGCGAGCGCTTCGGGCGAGGTTGAGAAACCGGTTTGCGCCTTCTTCCCCCTGCACCTGAGCGGCGAAGCCCATCGCCTCGAGGGCCTCCGTGAGTGCGTCGCCCTCAAGTCCGGTGCGGGCGAGTTGTCGCGCGTACCCGGCCAGCGCGTCGCGGCCGACGTTCGTCCGATCCGAGACGGTATCAATGGACCGCTGCATCTCCGCGGCGCCAACGGTGAAGCGGCGCCGCTGTTCGTCGAGGGTGTTGAGCCCTTCGATCCGTAGCGCTTCCGAGCGGCGCGCGTCCGACTGTGCGACGGAGTACTTGGCGAGCTCGAACGTCGCCTTTGCCGTCGTCGCGGCGAGAGTGATCATTGCACCGGCGAGCGATGCGACGAGGAAGACGGTTCCGCCGAGGAGCTGTGCGCGCAGCGAACCAAAGCCGACACCGAGTTGACCCACCGGGCCTGACGCTCTCGAGATCTCGTCGGTCAGTCGCTCGAGCGCGCCCCGCGAGTCGACGGCGTCAACTTTGGTCTTTCCGAACGTGCCGCCGAGCTCGAGCCACTGCTCTTGCGCGAATGAGATTTTGTCCTTCTGCGCAGCAATCGTCTCCTCGAGTTGGCGGATTGATTCGGTCGACGGATCGGTGTGGCCCTTGAGTCGTTGCATCGCCTGCTCCATCTGCCGGAGCGCTGCGACGTCCTCGTCGATCTCTTGCTTGAGATCCTCGAGCGCGCGCGCGGCATCCTCGGCGGCGCCGGAAGCGTCCTCGTTGAGGCGAATGTCAAAGGTGGCGGACTCGGTGGTCATTGTTTCTTGGTGCGGACGAGGGCGGTGCGTAGGAGTCGGATGTCGTGGAGCGCCTCAGAAAGGAGCAGCGCGCCGGTGAACGCTCGGACGTGTTCGGCGTCGGTCACGTGGTCCTCAGTACCCAGCGCGGCGAGGAGACACCGGGCGGCCGCGCCGTGGTCGAACCGGGCTTCGCGGCGCTGGGCTAGGATTTTTCCGTGACCTCTTCGGTGTGATAACCGGCGAGTCGGATGATCGCGCCAGCGGCCTTTTCGATGACGGCCGGTTGCTGTTGCGTGATCTTGTCGAGGTCCGATCGCAGGGCGGGGTACAGCAGGTTCGTTGCGACGAGCTGCTCGAGCGCGGCGAACTTGAACGATCCGACGTCCCGAAATTTCTTGTAGGTGACCGCGTGCGGCCGCTTCACGACGACGCAGCCCACGCGGGTGCGAACGACCGCGATCCGATCGGCGCCGTGCTCGGCCTCGAGCTCGGCGATGGCCTCGGCTTCTTTGGCTTCGCGCTCCATTCGATCCAGCGCTTCCGCTTTCCCTTTCGCTTCGGCCGCTTCTCGCCGCTTCGCTTCGGCCGCCGCTTTGCGATTGGCCGCCTCTTTCATTCGCTTTTCGTACTCTTCGTCTTGCGTCATGGTCGGTTCCTCGTTCATCCCGGCTCCTCGGCGTTGTCGAAGAGGACGAGCCCGTTTCGACGGATCAAAATGCAATCGAACTCGGCGTCCTCGAGGAGCGGATCCGCGC
>JBCDAA010000678.1:0-2738 GCA_039186435.1 Myxococcota bacterium
GTGAGAGTTGGGCCGAGCCGCGGCTACAGTTGCCACGAGATCTGCGTCGAGCAGGTGCTCGTCTCGGTGGCGGCGGATGGCGAGGTGGCCGTTCGAACCCGCGACGCGAAGTTCGAGGTTCACAACTACCACGCGTCGCCGTTTTTCCTCTCGTCGTCCTCCTATCAGCTCACCTGGGGCGAGCCCGCACCCAATCGCCGCGTCGCCCGAGAGGTGCGGCGCGCCGTTCGACGTGCGATGCCGTAGACGTTTCGTGCGTTGTTTTCGTTTCAGCCCCCGCGAACGTACTATCGCGAGGTGACTCGACTCGTCCTCGTTTCCGCGCTTCTCGCATGCGGCGGTACATCTTCTTCCCCGGCGGCTCCGGCGGCGCAGCCAACCTCTGACTTCCGCGTCGGCGACTACGTGGTCTACGACTACACCGGCGCGTATGCGCCCGCTCCTACGCGGCTGCGCCAGGAGATTCGCCGGGTGAACGGGCTGCAGATCGAAATGGAAGTGCGCGCCGAGCGTGGGGAAGAGCGCCGGGAGTGGGCGCAGGTGCTCACCGACACGGAGGAGAATCGTCAGAACCACGTGATCGACGAGCTCTACGAGGTGTCGAATGGAACTCGCACGCCCCTCGCGAACGAAAACAACCGCGACCTGATGCGGCTCTACGGCTGGACCCTGCCGGACTGCGTTGCGCCCGTCGAGCAACTGCCCACGGAAGAGCGCGCCATCCCCATCGGCGGCGAGACTCAGCAGTGTCAGTGCGCGCGGCAGCGCATGCAGTGCGGTGGGCAGCCGGCGGTGTTTGAGCGATGCGAGTGCGACATGTTTCCGTGGGGGATCGCCAGCGGTGTCGTGATGCAGGAAGGCGCGACCGAACCGTACTGGCGGGTCGAGATCCGCGAGGTTGGGTTCCGCTAGTCGGTTTCCGCTAGCCGGATCGTCAGTTAGGGGAGCACGTCGAAGGCGACCTCGAAGTCGAGGCGCTCGGGCAGCGTTTCCGGCGTGAAGCCGAGCGTCGTCGCGAGGATGCGCCGGGCGCCCTGCTCGTCGAAGCCGCCGATCGACACGACTGCCTGAACGACGCCTTCGGAGAGCAGCGCGCCGCGAAGTGTTGCGCGCTCGCCCTCGTGGGTGAGGACGGCATCCTCGACGATGATGCTCGTCAGTGCGCTGCCGCTGCTGCGGTTCACGACCGGGACCTCTACCGACGTAGGCGCGTTTTCAAAGCGTTCGCCGCTCGTGCCTCGGAGCGCAAGCCAGTCCGCGGGGGCGACCGCGTGGGAGGTTTCGTCGAGGGCAAAGCCGAGCGCGAGCTGCCCGTCGGGCCCGAGCTCGTCCACGGGTCCGAAGACGAGCGCCGGGAGGACGCCTTCGATAATCTCCGCGCCGGCGGGCAGGATCACCCGTCCACTGAAGCCCGTGCGGTGCTCCTCGCGCACGGCGGCCACGGGGATCGCTTCGCGGAACTCGTCCCCAGCGAGGCTGCCGGTCACGACGCACTCGTACACCCCTGGCGCGTAGGTGTGTGTGAAGGGCGCAGAGGCGGCCGTGGTTCCGTCGCCGTAGTCGACCCCCGGAGACGTGAGGCTCTCGTTGAGGCTGAGGGAAAAGGTTTCGGCAGGCCCGATCACGGCATCGTCGACGTTGACCGTGCGCGCGGCGCCCGCGAACGCTTCCTCCGCCATCGCGTCAACCCGCGTGTAGTAGTACGCATGGTGCGTGCGGTTGAGGTAGCGGTAGCGGTAGATGGTCCAGTTTTCATCCTCGGATCCGTCCGCGCCGCCGGCGATCGAGCGCTCGATGGGGAGGTAGCGGTAGCCTTCCTCGCGGCGACGAATCACCTCGATCGTTTCTTCGGTGGTCTGCGCCGCGTCGAGGAGCTGCTGCTCGGCATCCGCGATGAGGGACGGTTCGCCGCGAAGACGCGCGGCGCGGACCATCACGAGCGCGCCGTACGCCTGCCACTGATGCTTTGCCCGGAGACGGAACGCATCGACCCCGTCCACGATCTCCTGAAAGATGTTTTGCGCGCCGTCGGGGACGTCGAGCGCCCGGAGGCGGTTGCCGAAGAAAAAGAAGTCACGCTCGATGCCCTGAAGCAGCGGTAGCGCCGTGGTTTCAAAGGCTTCGACCTCCTCTTCGGACCAGCGCAGGATCTCCGAGGGACTGGGGGGCAGCGGGTGGAACACCACGCCGATCCCGGCCGCGATCTCCGTCTCCGGGTCGGTTCCAACGAGCCAGCGAAGCGCCTCTTCGTCGAACATGAACTCGGCCTGGCGCGCCACGACCTCCTGGAGGATCGCGCTGACCTCGGCGCCCGCCGCACCCATGGGCGCGGTGATGTCGTCAATGCAGTCGGTCCAGCGGTAGCTCAGGTCGCTCGCCATGCGAAAGGAGCAGTACTCGTTCTGCCAGTAGCCCCACTCGTGACCGCTTCCGAACACCCGGTGCCCGTCGAGACCCTGCGCGAGAAGCGGCGCAAGCCCCTGAATGTCGCGGTCGCGCGCCTCGATGGTGATCGGCAGGTAGAGCGGGATCGGAATGTCGAAGGTCAGCCACCACGCGGCTTCCGGGAAGTACCAAACCTGCCGGTTGGGCGCCTCCTGCACCATGAAGTCGTAGAGGTTCGTAAAGTCCGTGTTGCCGTACACCGGTGCGGGCCGGAACACGTCGTAGAACATCAGCGGGTGCACCTTCACGCCAAGGTTGCCGGGCGCAAACTGGGGAAGGTCGTAGTAGCGAAC
>JBCDAA010000679.1:0-2730 GCA_039186435.1 Myxococcota bacterium
CTGGCCGAACGGTTTGGACGAACCGCTCCATCCGCTCAATCCACGTTTGGTAAGGGGCGCCCAAGTCACCGAGTTCGTGCTCGGTTCCGATCAACCGTGCGAGCATTTCGCGGCGGGTCTTTCCTCGAATGGGGAGTTTGGCTGCGTCGAAGATCGTTTTCAGTTTCGCCTTTGGAAGATCGCGTACGAGTGCTTCGACGGAGCAGTCTGGATGATCCGCGAGCGCGGCGACTCTGTCGCGATACTTTCGCACGCTCTTGTCGACGCCAAAGATCTTGCACAGCTCCGCAATCTCGGTTTTGGAGAGTGCCTGCAGCACCGCGCCTTCATCGATCATTCTGGATTCTAGTAGTCGTAGAGAAAAAAGTAGGCATGGAGGCCGGCAACATGTCGAACTGCGCGGTCGCCGTAGCGGGGAAAGAAGGCGCCGGAGAAGCACTGGTCGACGTCGTCGTCTTCAAGTTCGTACACCGGAGTCGTGTAGAGGAAGTCGTCGTGGTCGGTGCATCCCATGTAGAGAGGTCGTGCTCGTTGGAGTGCGCCCCGAAACCCCGATGTAGCTCGAAAATCGAGGGCGAGCGCGCTTTCGCTCGTCAACCGCTCGAGGACGACTTCGGTAGAGGGCGACGTGTTTCGCGGGATGTGGTCAAACCACTCTTTGACTTCCATGGTTTTGCCGGGGGCGAAGGGGTTCGGCTTGGTGACGAGTTTGGGTGTGTCATTTGAACGTGGCCATCCCCGACACGCTCGTGCAACCTTTTCTGGTTCTGTGATAAAGAGGAGTCCGTCTTGTCCCACAAGTGTCTCCGTGTTTATGGGCGACCGATGATTCGATGAGCGTAGAAACGATTGTTGAGAAGATCCAGGACGAGGATCTCGTGGGTGCGATTCGAGCGATCGACGCAACCATGCTATCGGAGCCGGACCGTGAAAAGGTGATTCGCTCCTGTCTGGCGAACGACGATGCGATCGTCGCTTATGTTGCCCTTCGCGGGGGTGGGATTGGCGTGAGTGATCCTCATCCTTTGATTCACGCGACGGAGCAGAAGAAGCCCGGGATGGTCAACCTCCTCGCTCGTCGCCCGGATGTTCCGGACGCAGTCGTTAAGAAGGCGCTCGCGCTGGCGAAGGACGATGGGATTCGTTTCGAGTTGGAAGGGGAGCTGCAGGAACGGCGGCGCCGCAAGCGTCAAGCGAAGCGGCCTGCGATCGACTCGGAGCTCGAGGCGACGCTCTTCGCGTCCCTTGAGGAAGGGGATACCGGACCGCTGGAGGCCGCGCTGGCGAACGGCCTGGATCCCAACTCGTTGAGTGGTGGACAACCTCTTCTCTCGCTCCTCGCTTTCGTGGGGGAAGGCGCCCGCGTGCTGATCGAAGCCGGCGCGGATGTTCACGCCGATGGCAACGAAGAGGTCCTGCCCACGGCCGCGAGTTTGGGGCACCTGCCGGCTCTCGATGTCCTCGTTCCTGTGTTGGGTCCGGAGTCCGACGCAGCCGCAGAAGCGATGGTTGGGGCCGTTCGCTCGATGGGCGGCGTGAAGGTGGTGGAGCGACTCCTCTCTCTGGGAGTCACACCAAACGCCTCGTACGAGGGTGAGTCAGCGATCGGTGTGGCCGCGGAAGAGGGAAGTGTGGCGGTGGAACTCCTCCTTGCGCATGGGGCCGAAGCGCCCGCTGGCGTTCTTGAACGGGCGAAAGAGAACCGCGAGGCCCGCCGCGAGGGCGAAAAAGATGCCGCGGCGTTTCTACGCGGGTTTGCCGACGCATTGGGGAGCGAGGAGCTCGCCAAGTACGCCGACGATCTCGACTCCTAGCGCTGGAGCTGGAGTCCACCTCTTCGATCGTCTTCACCGCAGGCGCCGGATGGCGACGTTGGTGACGCGGACTTCGGCGGGGGTGTCCGCGGGAGTGCGGCGCCAGAGGTTCAGGTGAAGTCGGTGAAGGGCGGGCTCGAGGCTTGAGGCGCGTCGCCATCGCCGGCGGACTCCGTCCTGTTCGACCTCCACTTCGATCGTGCGCGCGCGCCAGCGAAAGCGCACGAGCGTCCGTTCGCTGACTTCCAAAGGGAAGCGCCACATGCGTTCGGGGCGCGCAGGCGCGATGACGACCTGCGCGTTGTCTGCATCGGGGTCGCCCCAACGCGTGACTTCGAAATCCACTTCGGAGGTGTCGTTGCGGTAGAGGAAAACGCCAAGCACGACCGAGGGATCGAGGGTGTGGAGGTCACCTTCCAGTTCGACGACAACTTCGACCGGCGGTGGCGGCAGCGGCGTCGTGATCTCCGTGGATCGATCGTCGACGCGGAGGACGATGCTCTCTTCGGAAACCTCCGCGCGCATCCACCGGTTGTTGCCGGGTCCGGTCGGGCCGCCGACGCGCGTTTGCCAAGGATGCCCCCAAACCGAAAAGGGGTCGCTCCACTCGCTTGGTCGAAATCCGTCGGACGAACTGGCGCATCCAGCGAGGACGAGGGCGACGGCGAAGCGGAGTCCCACCAAGCCCAAGCATACGCGAGCTTTACGGAGGCCGAGCGCTACGCAGCGACCTGCGCTCGGTTGCGATCGTCCCATCGGTGGAATGGTCTGTCCTAGATGCAACGCTGTTGCACGAGCGGCGACAGAACCGACCATGAACGCCAAGAAGCATCCGTGGATTCCTCGCAACGAGTGGACCGAGCACCCGCGCTTTCCTTCGCAGGTGCTTCTGCTGGGTTCGCATGCGAACTTCCGA
>JBCDAA010000680.1:0-2694 GCA_039186435.1 Myxococcota bacterium
CGGGCGGATCGGCGACACCGAAGAGGGCGCGTTCAAACCGGTCTTCGAGTATCAGCTCGGCGCCTTCGTCGGCGGGGGTCCCAACGAACCGGACAACGCGGACAATGCGCTCCTCTACACCGCGCGCCTTGGTCTGCATGTGCTCGGGGTTCCAGAGGGGGCCAGCGAAGAGAGCGACATCGCTCGCAACACGCGACCGCGTCTTTCCCTTGCCGGCTCGGTGGTTTCGAACTGCAACGGCGACGAGAATTGGAACCGTGGGTGGAACACGGACGCGGAATTCCGCTGGATGGGCCTCTACGTGTCGACTTCCTTCTTTTGGCTGAAGAACGGCCCGGCCAAGAGCGGACAGCTCGGGTACGGAAACGGCTGCGGACAAGGCTTCAACCTGCCGGAAGGCGATCCCGAACGACCGACCACGGAGCCGATCGACTTCATCTCGCGCGGTGCCCACCTGCAGGTGCAGTACGTCTTGCCGGAGGTGCTTTTCCCGGTGCGAAACCAGGCCCTCGAGGTGCTCGCACGCTTTGACTGGGTGGATCCCAACACGCCCTTTGAAAGCGGCCGCGCGATTCGTGGCCCGAGCGACCCGGAGGCGTCCCCGCAGTACGTCGCCCCCGGCAGCATCGACGACCCCGGCAACGCGCCGACGCGCTACCGGCTGACGTTTGGGATCAACTGGTTTCCCACCTCGGACCAGTCACTTCGCATTCAGCTGAACTACCAGCACAACCGTGAGAGCGAAGACATTGTGACGGGGCTGGGCTCCACCGGTTCCGTTCGCAACGACGTACTCTGGCTGCAGATTACCGCCGGGCTTTAAACGCGACGACGAACTCGAGTGCGAACCGCACCCGAAAGGGACGCAGCGCCCTTGGGTGAAGTATCCTCGGGCGATGAGCGACAACGCCCCGACGTCTGTGCCCATCGTGGGTCGCGGCCCCGAACTTCGTGAGCTCGACGACGCGTTTGGGCGAGCGATCGCGACCGGCCAACCCCAGGCGGTCACCATCATCGGAAGCCCAGGGGTCGGAAAGTCTCGACTGCTCCAAGAGTTTCTCGATCGCATTCGGGCCCGGGAGCGTCGCGCACGTTCCTTTCGAGGGGTTTGCCGCGAAGGCGCGCCCGCCCACGGCGTCGTTCAGCGAATCCTCCGCGCACGCTTTGGCATCATTGAAGGCGCGGACCCGGAGCGCCTCAAAGACGAGTTTCGAGAGGCGGTCACCGACGCCCTCGGCGACCATCGCGTCAGCGAGTTCCTGCACTTTCTCGGCGCCTACCTCGGTCTCTATTTTGATGATTCCCCCTTCGCCAAAGCCTTCGAAGGAGAACCCGAACAGTTCGCGCGGGTAAGCCGCGCCGTCCTTCGAAAGTTCTTCGAGGTCGACGCCTCCAAGCAGCCCATCATTCTCGCGTTCGAAGATCTCCATTGGGCGCAGGACGACGGTCTCGAGCTCGTGCACTACCTCGCCGACACACTCCGGGATGCACCGATTCTCGTGGTCTGTGTCGCGCGGCCAGAGCTTCTCGCACGTCGCGCGGATTGGGCCGCCGCGAGCAACCACCACAAACTCGAACTCAGCCCCCTTTCCCCAGACGATGCCGGCACTCTCATGGAGCGTCTTCTCGAGCCGGCCGGCGAGGTGCCGAGCGAACTCGTCGATGCCGCGGTCGATGTCGCCGGCGGCAGCCCGTACCTCCTCGAGCAGATGGTCGGCGCGTTCTTCGACAGCGGAACGCTCTCGCGCGCGGACCAGGGCTGGGAGGTTCACCTCGACAAACTCGACGACGCGCAGCTCCCCCTCACGGTGGAAGACGCGATCAGCGCGCGCATCAGTTCGCTGACCCCCGCGGAACGCGAGGTCCTTGAAAAGGCCTCAACGATGGGCGGCGTGTTCTGGCTCGGCGCGCTCGTGGCGCTCTCGCGTCTCGATGCAAAGACCCCCGATCTCTGGGGCGGCCACGAAAGTCTGCTGAGCCACTACCACGAGCTCCTCCACGGTCTTGCGGAGCGCGACTACGTCCTTCCGATGCCGGACTCGACCATTCCTGGCGAGACCGAATACGCGTTCAAACACAACCTTGAACGCGAGACCGTTCACCGCCTCACCAACCGCCAGCTCATGCGCCGCTACCATCGCGTGGTCGGGGAGTGGCTCGAGTTTCGTCTTTCCGGTTCGGGGGAAGGGCAGCTGGAAATGCTCGCCCAGCACTACGAGGAAGGCGGGCAGGCGGAGCGCGCCGCGCGTTACTACCTCGAGGCGGCCGACCGTGCGCGGGCTCGCTACGCGAACGCGAAAGCCGCCGAGTACTACGAGAGCGGACTTCGTCTTCTCGGGGACATCGACGTGCCTCTTCGTCTCGAAGGCCTCCATCACCTGGGCGATGTGCTTCAGCTTTCCGGGCGCAACGACGAGGCGATGGCCGCGTTTCGTGAGATGCTCGACATCGCCTACAAGCTCGACCTCAAAGCCAAGGGCGGCGTGGCCCACAACCGCATCGGGCGTCTCTACCGCAGCATTGGCCATCTCGACGAAGCGATGCGGCATCTCGGAACGGGCCAGGCGCTTTTTGCGTTCGCGCGCGACGAGCGCGGCGTGGCGTCCTCCATTGACGACATCGGCAAGGTTCACTGGATGCGCGGCGACTACGAGGCGGCAGAGCGTTTCTTAATTCGTGCGCTCAACATGCGCC
>JBCDAA010000681.1:0-2685 GCA_039186435.1 Myxococcota bacterium
ACGGCGTCCGAGCCGCTCCGAAAGAGGCGCCTCCACCGCTGCGAAAAACGTCTCCAGCGGATGCGCGGCGGCGGCGACGGCCTCATCCGCAAATTCGGCCTCTTCCGCAAACGCCGCGTCCTCAACCGCCGCACCTGCCGCCAACGGTTCGTCTTCGGCACCCGCAAACGCTGCGTCTTCCCCACCTTCCGCAAGCGAGAGACCGTCGAACTCTGCGTCTTCGAGTTCCGCCCCGCTCGACGCGAACTCGTCGACCACCATCGCCGCGCTCGCCTCTGGAGCTTCGAGCGCAAGCCGCATGCGACCGAGCGCGCGCGACACCCGCATGCGAATCGCGCCGGAACGAACGCCAAACACCTCGGCGATCTCATCGTACGCAAACCCATTTCGAAAGCGCAGCAAGATCATCGCCCGATCATTCTCGCTCAGCTCGGCGAGCGCACGCTCCACTTCCCAGCGGCGGGAGAGCAAGTCGTGCGGGAGCGGCGCGTCGTCCACCTGTCCGTCGGGTTCCTCCGCGGGGTCGTCGAGCCGCCGCTTCGCCGCCCGCAGATAGTCGATGCAGTGATTTCGCGCGATCCGGAGCAGCCAGGTTCGCGGCGACGCCTCGCGACGGAACGTCTTCAGACTTACGAGCGCTTTGCTGAACGCCTCTTGCGTGAGGTCCTCGGCAGCCTCGGCCGCGTAGGTCGCGCAGAGCTGGTAGACGTCGCGGCCATACCCGCGAACAAGCCATGCCGCAGCGCCGCGAACATCCCCCGCGTCGAGCTTGGCGAGGACTTCAACGGCCGTGGGATCGGAGGTCATGGAGACGAGACGAATCAGCGCGAAGGTTTGTCACAGCGTGCTCGAAAAAAGCTGATTCCAAAAGCGATTTCATAGATTTACACACACTCGTTTTTTCTCCTGTGACAGCGCGAGAGCGGGGCGCGTCGACAGACGTGAAAGGAAGTTCTCATGCAACTCGACATTGGCCTTCGTGGCGACAGCATCTCCATCGGCAACGGATTCTCGGTCAACTTTCAGCGCACGCTGCGGATCCCTGACGACGGCAAGTCGTATCCGCTCCCGCCCGGACTCGGTCGCTTTCCTATTCGCCGCATCGACGACTACCTCGATCGCGTCCCAAAGTCGTGGGCGAAACGTGGCGGCGTGCTCATCCCGATCTACCAGCGAGAAGCCATGTGGCTCAGCTTTTCGTCCGCGTCGCCCCACGCCGTTCAGGTCGGCGTCGGAAAAGTGTGCGCCATCACTGGCGAGCCCTGGTCCGATTCTCTTTCGCTGATTGAGCAGAACTACGTCGTGACTCCGTCCCAGCCCTGGCTCGACGGAATCAACATCGGAAACGGCCTCATCCGTCAGTTCGTCGCAATGCCCCTCGGCATGGGCTACACGGTGGAGGGGCAGGTCACGGGGAAAGAAACCTTCGGCGGTCTTCAGCTGCAGGTGTTCCAAAGCAAAGAAGGTGCGTTCCCGGAGGTCGACGAAGAAGTCGACTGCTGCTTATGCGAGGACGCCGCCGAGGCATCCGCGGGCGGCATGGGTCTCGCAGCCGGCGGTCAAATGTCGCAGAAGATCTACCCGGACCCCTACGACTTCGACGTATGGAACCCCGAGCGCTCGGGCCGCGTCTTCGTTCACTTGGTGAACAGCCAGCAGTGGCGAGAGATCACGGGAGAAGCGCCGCCCGAAACGCCGGTCACGGCCAAGGAATACGCACGCCACGGCTTTCCCTGGTTCGAGCTCTACGACGAAAAGGCGGCCACCCTGCCCGGCAGCAAGGTGCTCAAGAAGGTGAAGAGCGTCGCCACGAAGGACCAAACGGTCTTTGGGACCGCACTTCAGGACGAGAGCCCCGTCTCGGTGCCGACGACCATCACGCTGAAGCATCCGAACGGCGTGCGCGACGGCGACTGGTAGCCGGATCGCTCAGTTCGACGGAGGCGCCGGATCCGCTGCGAGAAGCTCTTTGACCTCGCGCATGCGTTCGTTCGGAACGGTGAGGGTGAGGTTGTAGTGCGCGATTCGCCACGTGCCGTGTTCGTTGCGAACGACGCCTGAACCTCGCGCGGGACCCAGTCCTTCGGTTGCAAGCTCTTCGTCAAACCAGCCGAGCCGTCCTTCCTCGTCGACGATCACGGCGCGACGCGTCGCACGAAAGCTCCACGCTCTCCCTCGTTCGAAATGGGGGTGGGCGTAGGCTCGAAACTCGTCGAGGGTCCAGCGCTCGGTCGCGTCGGTACCAAGAAACACCGCGTCGCTCGTAAAGTGACCGAAGTAGCGTTCTTCGTCGGCATCGCTCGCGGCGTCATGCCAGTCGTCGAGCACCTGGCGGATCGCCGCGCGCTCCTCGTCCACGTTCAGCGGCACCGACGACGCCGGCACCGACGACGCCGGCACCGACGACGCCGGCACCGACGACGCCGGCACCGAACTCCCGCATCCGACAAGCAACACGATCCAAGGGCTTCGCATGCCGCATCCTAAGCGGATTCCCAGCGAGCGCTATTCGGGCGTGACCAGCGTGACGCCTTCCGTCTCGCCGAACGCCGCCTGAAGTCCCCAGCCGCCGCGAATCGCAAGGTTCTCCGACACCGCAAACCAGAGCTCGTTGTCGCCTTCCTCAAGGGGAAGGACGAGCCCGTCGTACCAGCCGATCACGCCTTGAAAGGTGATGTCGCGCGA
>JBCDAA010000682.1:0-2680 GCA_039186435.1 Myxococcota bacterium
CACGACCACCCGAACGTGCAGCTCTTCTTTCAGGGCCGCCGCGACGTCGACTGCAACTACCCGCAGCTCTACGGCTTTCATCGCGTCGGCAACGATCCGAGCCTCGCGCCGAACCAGGCCGATAGCTGCTTCGTCTTTTACCCCGCGCGCTCGAGCTTTCGCGAAGGCCTGATGCGTCTCCTGCCGGGCATCGCGCTTCCCGAGCGTCTCTACAACATGCGCATCGGTCCGGCGCTCGTTCGCGGCGGCGTGCAAACCCTCTTTCGGCAGCCCTCCGTGCAGGACTTCGTCAAACGCCTCTGGGGCATCGTCGTCATCCTCGGCAAACCGCGCAGCCGCGGTCGCCTCTGGCTCGAAAGCGCCGACCCGCGTGTGCCCGCGTCGATCGACCCGGGTTACTTCGCGGATCCGGAGGACCTTCGCACGTTGCTCAATGGAGTCACCCTCGCGCGGGACGTCGCAAACTGCGATCCGCTCCGCGGCTTCGGCAGCAAAGAGCTCCTCCCGGGACCCCTCAACCGCAACCTCAAGCGCTGGGCCCGCAAGAACGTCATGACGACCTATCACTACGCCGGAACCTGCGCCCTCGGCGAGGTGGTCGACCTCGATCTTTGCGTACGCGGCATCGAAGGCCTGCGGGTGGCCGACGCGTCCGTGATGCCGATCACGCCCGTCGCTGCGCTAAACGCGCCGAGCATGATGATCGCGCTTCGCGCAGCGCAGCGGATGAGCTAGACGACGGCATCTTTCGCGACCGCCTCGTCTTCGAGACTCGCCGAAACAGGGTCGCCCATGCGCCGCAGAAACTGGTAGTGCGCGACCAGCGCCGACCAGGCGGTCGGGTAGTAGTGGTAGGGCACACCAAACTCCGCGCAGGTTTCCTTTACGATCGGGACGATCTCATCGAGCCGGCTGTAGCTGATGGTGGGAAAGAGGTGATGTTCGATCTGGTAGCCGAGACCACCGAAGAAGGTGACCGGCAACCAGTGGCCGTGCTGAAAGTCCGCGGTCGTACGCATCTGCGCGACGCCCCAATCGCGCACGTCCGGATTCGGGTCGTGGCGTAGGTTCATCGCCAGCGCGTTTTGGTGACTGAGAGCGAACGTTCCCTGCACCATCAGTCCGGCGCCGCCGATCATGAGCGTCTGCATCAGCAGCGCGGTCTCCCACGGAAGCAGAAAGTAGGGCAGCACGTACCAAAGGCTTGCCGAGAGCAGCTTGAATCCCGCGAAAAGAAGCGCTTCTCGCCAGCGCGGTCGCTCCATCTTGCCGTAAGGGCCAAACCACCATCCGCTCGCCGCCGCGATCACATCGGCAAACCACAGAACCGGAAACGTGATGAAGTAGAGCACCCACGCGTAGACGTGCTGCAGCCGATGAAAGAAATAGCGGGGCTGCCCCTCGAACTCTCGCACCAGCGGAAAGTGAACTTCGATGTCCGGGTCGACGTCAGGTTCGTTCGTATGAATGTGGTGAAGCGGAACGTGCATCGCTGTGAACACAAACGACGAAACGCCCATGAGGTCCAGCGTCGAGAGGGCGAGCGCCCGGTTCGCGCGCACCGTTCGAAACACGCCGGCGTGCATCGCCTCGTGACCGTAGCCGCCGATCGCAAAGGCCACCGGCCCCCACAAAAGCGCCGCCCACCACTGACCAAACCCGACCGCCGCGACCGAAAGCGCAATGAAGAGACTGTAGATCGCCGCAAATCGCAGAAAGAACGCGGAGGTTCCGTGATGGGCGCGGCGTAGCTCACGACCGCGTTCGCCCTTTGCCTTCGCGGCCTTCGCGTAATGATCCCGCACACGCCGCTTGAGCGTTGGGTAAAAGCCGTCGCCCTCCCAATCGTAACGAGCGCGGTAGTCCTCGACTGTTCCAACGAAGTACTTCTTCAACGTCGCGCGGGGAACTTGATCGTGAAGATGGGTGCTGTGAAAGAGCGCGGTGCAGTCGGTTCCGCGCGTCTGCTCCAGAAACCGTCGCCCGCCCGGATGCTTCTCCAGAAAGGGCTCCAGGTCGTAGTACTTGTCGTCGACTTGCCAGAGCCTCGAGGGGTCCTGTGCCGAGGCGTCCGCTTGGTCGTCCAAGCGTACGTCGCTACCCGTCTCCGGCCCGAAGGTCAATCAACGATTCGGCGACCCAGCTCAGTTTGTGAGACCTCGCAGGCTTCATCCACGACGAGATCACAGTCGTCGTCCAAACCGTTGCACGCCTCGATGGCGATGGGATTCACGCTCGCGTTCCGGTCGTCGCAGTCGTCGCCGCAGTGCACGCCGTTGCAGCACGACGACGAAGGCCAACCATCTCCATCGCGATCGACAAACCCGAACGTCATCGGATTGCAGTCTTCGTCGTGCCCACTCGAGTCGCAGACTTCGGCCGCGCCGGGGTACCTCCGGCCATCCCGATCGTCGCAATCCATCCCGCCGCAGGTCCGCGCGATCGCTCCGTCTCCATCGCGATCCGTATCGCAGCGAAGTACGCAGCCACGCTCTTCGCTGCAAACATCCGCGGCGCAGGGAGGCGGAACGCTCACGCATCCAAGCACCGAGGCCCCCGTCTGTTCGGGCGCGCAGCGCTCGATGCCGTTGCAGAAGAGCCCGTCGTCACACTCGTCGTCGCTCTCACAGACGAGGCCGCCGTCGTCGGCCCAGTCACCGTCGTCATCGCCACAGCCAAG
>JBCDAA010000683.1:0-2666 GCA_039186435.1 Myxococcota bacterium
CGGCGTATCCCACGGTGCCGTCGTAGGTGAGCTTCGCGACGCTACGCTGGTCCGCTCGGCCAAGCTCGAAGTTGCCGTTGAGAGAGCCTTGGCTGGTGTTACCGATGCTACTCGAGAAGCCGACGCCGAGCCTCAGGTACCAGAAGTCGCGTTCGCGCCGGCCGCCGTCGATGACGCCGAGGAGCTCGCTTCGCGGCATCGTCACGACGCCGTCGACGGTTTCGATGATGATCTGGTCGGGGGTGATGACCGCGCGCCCGATCAGATCGGTGCCGTCGAGGAAGGCGTACGTGTGAACGCGAGGTGCATGGAGCCGGGCGACTTTCTCCCAGTCGTCGGTGACGAGGTCGAGGTCGGCGCTGTCGAACCCGAACTGGTCGTCGCGCATCCACTGGAACTCACCCTTGAGCCACTCGCCGGAGCTGAGGCGAAGCCAGTCGAACGTGTCGCCGAACTCGATCGTGTATTCGCCGGGCAGGTCCTCCTTGGGCGACTCCTCTGCCTTTTGAACCGCCTCTTCGACCTGCTGGACGGCCTTTTCGACTTCGGCGACGGCCTTGTCCGGTTCGACCGGTGCCTGGGGGACGCCGGCGTCGGTCACATCGGTAGGGTCGACTTCGGGTTCTTCCGTTGGAACCTCTTCGGCGCTGGCCTCATCGGTGGCGGCTTCGTCGGGTGGCGGCTCATCCGCGGCCGCGGCGCCTTCGTCGGCGGTGTCGGTGGCTTGGGCTTCCCGCTCTTCAGCCTGCTCGGCGTTTTCCGCCGCATCGGCGGCTGCCTTCCCGTCGGCGCCCTCTGCCTGTTCCGGCGCTTGCGCAACGGCGCGCGCTGGCGCGACCGCGACGAGTGCCGCGGCTGCCACGAGTAACCCGCGAAAAGCGGCTCGGTGAGACGCGGACCCCAACACCCACCCGGGATACCGTCGGCGCGCGATAGTCCGCAAAAAAGTGGGGCCGCGAAGCGCTAGCCGGGCGTCGGAACCTCGGTTTCCCAGGGGACGCCCGCCGAAAAGCGCTCGACCAAGAAGTCGATTAGGGCGCGAACCCTCGGGGGGACGAGGCGCTTGCTCGGATAGAGCGCCCAGATAGCCGAGTCGGTGACCAGCGGGAAGTCCGGCAACACTTGAACGAGGGTTCCGGACGCGAGGCTCCCACCTGCGTTCCAGAGCGAGCTCACGCCGATGCCCACGCCAAGCTCGATGAGACTTCGCATGGCTTCGCCGTCGTTGATGTTGAGGGAGCCTCGCACCGTGATCACCTCGCCGTTCGCAAACCTCAGCCGATGGGCGTCCGCGAGCAGGACGCATTGGTGCCGGGTGAGATCGGTAGGGGCCGTGGGCGTGCCGTGGCGCTCGAGGTACGCCGGGGAGGCGATCAGCAGCCTGTGGTCCTCAGCGAGCTTTCGAGCGACGATGCTGCTGTCGTGAAGCGGCGCGTTTCGGAGGATGAGGTCGTAGGCCCCTTCGGTGACGTCGAGCACTTCGTCGGAGAGGCGCAGGTCGAGCTTGACGTCGGGGTGCTGCTCTTGGAACTCCGCCATGAGGGGAATCACGTGCATTCGTCCGAACGATCCGGGCATCGTGATGCGGATCGTTCCCTGGAGGTTCGACGGCTCCCCGCGTACGAGGCCGAGCCCGGCTTCGAGCGTGTCGAGGGCCTCCTTCGCGTAGGGCAGAAACTCGGAGCCGTCCGTCGTGAGCGACACGGCGCGCGTGGTTCGCGTGAAGAGGCGAAAGCCGAGTTCGTCTTCGAGCCGGGCAAGGCGTGCGCTCGCGCTCGCGGGCGAGAGCGACAGCTGACGGGCCGCCGCAGACACGCCGGACACTTCGGCGACGCTCAGAAACAGGCGCAGGGAGAGAACGTCCATTTATCAAAAATATACGAAGAATCTTTCAAAAAGAAGAGCTATTATCAACGCTATGGGCGCGGCTTAGGGTGGACTCAACGCCAACTCACGCGGGGCCGCCGCGCCCCGGAGGAAATCCCCGATGACCTACTACTCCGTTCTCGCCGTCACCCCGACTCAGGAAGACTGGGTCCCCGGGTACATCGCCGTGTCGAACGCGCTGGTGTCGAAGCACGGGGGCGAATACCTCGCGCGCACGGCGAGCCATGAGCGTCTCGAAGGAGAGGGACAGGACGCCGCCCTTCGCATCGTGATTCGCTGGCCCTCCAAAGAGGCTGCAGTCGCGTTCATGAACGACCCCGACTACACGCCCCACCTTGCGGCTCGAACCGCCGGGTCGAACAGCATGCACTTCCTCATCGAGGGCAAGGACGACCTCGCTTGAGCCGGCGTCGCAACCCATCATTCGTAGGGATGAAACCATGATGCACGAACCTGCCATCGAAACTCGCTTCGCTTCGATCAACCCCGGCTACGACGCCGTGTTTCGTCCGAACCGCCTGAGCCTCGGGCTGGTGGTCCCGATCGAGCGCTACGCGAACAGCCCCGTACCGAGCATGGACGACCACGTGAAGCGGGTTCAGCTGGCCGAGGCGCTCGGATTCTCGGCCGTGTGGCTGCGCGACGTGCCGTACAATGTGCCGTCGTTCGGTGACGCGGGGCAGCTGTTCGATCCGTTTGCCTATCTCGGGTTTCTCGCGGCGAGCACCCAGCGGATCACTCTTGGTGTGGCGAGCATCATTCTTCCGCTTCGACACCCG
>JBCDAA010000684.1:0-2665 GCA_039186435.1 Myxococcota bacterium
CCCACCCCAAGCGTCTATGGTTGTGCCGGAATCTGAGCTTTCGACCCCTGTTCCGATGGGTGTAGAAGAAGTGATTGCACAGGCGAGTGTTGAGTTAGAGCGTTCGAGTTCGCGCATGCGCGCTTCAGAGCGACGGTCGCGACAGATCAGTATTCAAGGACGTCGTGAAGCGATCGACTCTCGTCGCGACGCAGCCCGCGGCCGGTTTATTGGTCAGGTGGTTGGCGCTGGGATCAAGGCCGCAGCTGCGGGTGTCTCGATCGCCTCAGCAGCTGCTTCGGTACCCAAATCAGATGCTGAAGCCGTAGACAGTACGTCCGAGGTTCCTGATGGAGCGCCGACGGAGTCGGCGTCCTCGACCGATGAGGTCGCGGAACCACAACAGGAAGCCGCCGAGATTCGTGAGGTTGCTCGGCGCGCGGCCGACGCTGCCGCCAAGAGGTTGTCTGGTATTTCCGACCTCATAGCGCAGGGCGGAGTTGCAGTGGAGGCAGGCTTGGAGTTCCATGCTTCTCAGCGGGACCTTGCAGCGGACGGTCATCAGATTGAAAGCGATGCTGCGCGAGAAGCAGCAGACGCATCTCGAGATGCTTCCGAGTCTTCTGATCGCTTTCGTGACAAGGCTCTTCAGCATATAGACAGCATCGCGCGCGCGCGGCACGAAGCGATGATGGCTGCGATTCGGGGCTAACCCTCTCCTTGCCCCACCGAGCCCCGCCCGGTACCCCCTTCACATGCTCGATGCATTGAAGTGGGACCGGGCGGGGCTCGTTGTGGTTGTGGCGCAGGACGTCTTCACTGGTGAGGCGCGGATGGTTGCGTTCGCGAACCGTGAGGCGGTGGAGGCGACGCTTCGAACGATGGAAGCCCATTTCTGGTCGCGCTCGCGGCAAAAGCTCTGGCGAAAGGGCGAGTCGAGCGGGAATGTTCTGAAGGTTCATGAAGTGTGGGCGGACTGCGATGGAGACGCGCTTGTGTACCTGGTCGAGCCGGCCGGGCCGACGTGCCACACGGGAGCCGAGAGCTGCTTTTGGCGCCGCCTTGACGCGAGCGCGCCGGACGGTGAGCGCGCACTGCCGGTGCTCGCGACGCTCACGGAGACAATTCGCGCGCGCGCGGACAGTGACGAAGGCTCGAGCTACACGAAGTCGCTCCTGACGAAGGGGGCGCCGAAGATCGGTGCGAAGCTGCGTGAGGAAGCCGATGAGCTGGCCGTGGCGCTCGCGGATGAAGCGGACGAGCGCGTGTCCAACGAGGCGGCGGATGTGCTCTACCACGCGATGGTGGGTTTGCAGCTTCGCGGACTCTCGCTTCGCGACGTTACCGCGGTGCTCGCAAAGCGCTTTGGCGTCTCCGGTCACGACGAGAAGGCCTCGCGGCAGAAGTAGCGAATTCTGACGCGCGCGGTTGTCGCGCACGAGTGCTCGGAGACGGTTGCGCAAATCACCGGGCGTTCGCGACGGAGCGGTCCGCACGCGAACTGTCGCAGCTACTCGCGGGGAACGGCTGCCCAATCCCCGGGACGGCGGTTCATCGACGAGAGGTGAGGTGCGCTTCCAGGCGCGGGCGGTGCTTCGATCGGTGCGATCGGATCGCCCTGGCCTTCGGGGAGGTCTGCGCGTGGAAGAACTGGGAGGTCTTCGGGGATCGTGACGTGAAAGTGAAACTCGTGCAGATCGTTGTGGGCAACCATGGGCGCTTCGAACTCGTCGCTTGCTGGGAAGTTCTGCTCGGCGTACCAGGCGAGAAAGCGCTCAATGACCACCTCGTCGTTGTAGTAGATGCGCAGCTGACCTTGGCTGCACGTCGCTAGGATGCGAGCGAGGGTCTCTACCCGTTCCCGAAGGGCTTCGACTTCCTCGTCGGATTTGCCTTCGTAGTTCTTGGGGTAGCGGCCTCCGCCCGCGTTTTCGACGCGCATTGCGCCGAGGAGGTAGAGGTCGACGTCAACGCCGCGATCGTGAGTGCGATGGCGCGGTCCCGGGGCGTCGAGGTCGCCGACCGCGACAACCTGGTCCGGAAAGATGCGTTCGTAGTCGTCAGTGGACGCAAGGATCCAGGACACGAGCGCCGGGCGGCCCCACCAGTGCTCCACGATGGTGTTGCGCCAGCGGCGGTAGCGACCGTCCGAGAGAGTGGCGTGAGGCATCTGCCACTTGCAGCGTGGATAGCTCCGCCCGCGAACGCATTCGCGCGGTCGCGGGATCGGAATCGCTGGGACGGTGCACTGATACGGAGACTCCTGTTCGGCGACGGGTTCCTCAGGTTCGGTTGGGGGCGTCGGGATGGAGCGTTGGGGGGAGGGCGCCTCGGCTTCCGTGCGTTCAACGGGGGCAGGATCGCTCGCGCCCGCTTCCGAGCATCCGAGGGCAACGAGGAGCGCGCAGCCCAGGAGTGGCCCTGCGTTCTGGCGCCCAATGCCTGGGCGGACGTCCGCCTCTTCCGGCGACGAACCGATTGGAGGTCGGGTGCGGCCAGAGCAGGTCCAGTTTGGTGCGAGGTGAGGCACGGCTCGAAGGAACATACCGCGCTGGGGTCGCGTTGCATTCCTTTCGGCAACCCTACGCGTCGGAGCGACCCCCACTGAGAACGGCGGGTGATTAGCGAGAGATCAGATGCTCAACGTGAGATCGCGTCGCTGCGAACGCCGAGGGCTCCGAAGAGC
>JBCDAA010000685.1:0-2657 GCA_039186435.1 Myxococcota bacterium
GGAGATGCGTTGGAACCGACGGATTCCGTCGCGATTCACGCCATCGCCGACGGGGCGCATGCTCGCTCGATCCTTGTCTTCACGTCGGCCGAGTCGAAGTCGCTCTTCGGTTTGGTCGTGGTTCGAAGCGCAGCCGTCTGACCCCACGCGAAACAAGTCGGCCGATCACCGTTCATGCGCATAAATTAGCCAACCTGAGTTTATTGACATCGCCCTCACCGCGCGCATCATCGTTGATGCCGCGGCTCACTCCCCCTCTCGCACTCCCGTCCTCCCCCTCAACCGCGCACCACGAAAACACTGGCGATTCTCCCCAACCTCACCCCAACAAATCCTGCCTCCTCCGCAACGTGGTCTACGTTCCAGGCCATGTGGGTCTGCGGCGGACTGATTTGGGTGCGAGGGGAGCACCCGGCGGAAACGATGCTCGACGTGGTGGGGCTTAGCGACGCTTTGCCCGTCGGCTACCGGACCCGCGAGGAAGTGACGAGCCGCAGCTTCGTGGGCCAGACGATGCTGCGCGCGGTGTTTCGCGAAGCGGGCTTCACGTTTCTTCTCGAGCCCGACCGCCTTCGAAACGGCTCCTTCGTCACCCTCGAACCGCTCTCCGACGCGTACGGCGAAGCCTGGGGTTTCTCCCTGAACAGCGAGCTCGACCTCGCGACGGCCGGACACGCGCACGGCGGTAAGGTCACGGGCTGGGTCTACGCGGCAGGGCCGGACGTTCGCGACGTGAACGGCGACACGCCGGACATGGACTTGAGCGCACCAACGCCGCACGCCTCGGCGCTTTCCTTGCTCGAACGCAGCGTCGGCCGCACCCTCGAATCGATCGTCTTCGAAGGCGCCAAAGAACAAGCGGGTTCGACCGACGATCCCTGGATTGCCGCAGTCCTCGACCACGAAGCGGTCGCCGAGGTCTTTTCCCTGGAGGCGACATGAACCGAAAGATCGACGTCGTCTTTGTGCGCAGCAACCTCAGCCGCGATCACGCCCGACTGCTCAAGGCGTTCGAGATGGAAGAAGATCCGTCGAACGATCGTCCGCGCCGACCCCTCGACGGAATTCGCATTACCGAACTTCGCGGCGCCGCCGTCGGCTACTGGGCCGGCTGGACCTTTGTGATTCACTCGCACGCCGCGTTCTCGCTTGTCCCTTCGGCGATCGATGCCGAGTTCAGCGACACCGCCCGCCGCCTCACCGAACTTTCCGACGAAGCATTCGCGCTTTGGACCATGCCCACCTCGCAGGCGTCCGGGTTCGCGCTCTTGAGGCGCGGCGGCTGGGCGCGCGTGCGCCGTTTCGAAAACAACGAAGTCGTCGCGGACGGCGGACGACCGCTCCCCTTCGAACTCCGCGACGAAGGCGACATCGACTTCGAGGGCTGGCCGCGCGCTGCGTCCAAAGCACTCCTCGGCGTCGACGTCGTGCACCTCCTCGACAACCACATTCTTTCCGCGACGATTCACGCGCCCTGGTAGTCCGGCTGGCGCATCGTCCCGAGATGCGCTCTGCTTCGGCGTGGGCAAGCTGCTCCTCTTTCTGTTCACGGTCGTTCCGGCCCTCGAGCTCTACTTGCTCATCCTCGTCGGACGACACGTCGGCTTTGCGGCCACGGTGGGCATCGTGCTCGCCACCGGAATGCTCGGCGCCGCTCTCGCAAAACGAGAGGGCCTTCGCGTCGTACAGAAGTGGCAGCGCGAACTTGCGGAAGGGCGCACTCCGGCGGAAGGCGTCCTCGGCGGGCTCCTGGTCTTTGCCGGCGGCATCTTTCTCATCACGCCCGGCGTTCTCACGGACCTCTTCGGCTTGCTGATGTTGATCCCACCCACGCGAAAGCTCTTCGCGCGCTTCGTTCGCTCCCGTCTCGAGCGTGGCATTCAGCGCGGGGCCGTACGCGTCCAAGGTTTTGGGCCTGGCTTCGGACAAGCAGGCGGCTTTCAACGTTACGGCGCCCACTGGTCGCAGGGCGCCGACATCGTCGACGTCGAAGGCCACGAAGTCCCCGCCGAGGTTCCTGTTCTCGAACCGGGTTCGCAACACGAAGCCGAACTCGAAGACTAGCTGCGCTATCCTAGGGTCCCGTGCTCCCGATCGAAGAGCTGACCCAGCACGCGGAAACCCTGGGCCGCGATGCGTTTCTCAAACGCTACAAGGGGCTCTACCTGCTTCGGCATGCGGCGGGTCCCGACGGGGAGTCGGACGCGATTCCGTTCAAGACGCGGCATCTGAATCTTGAGGTCCTTCGCGGCGTGCGCGCAGAGGATCGCGTTCTCGAGCAAACCGGCTGGGCAGCACCGGTCGCCAAGCGCGAAGGCAATCCCTTTCCCGACCGCGTGAGCATCGGCCGCGCGCCCAACTGCGACATCGTGCTTCGACTCCCCTACGTTTCCAAACTCCACGCCCACCTCGTTCGCGACGCGGATGGCTGGTCACTCACCGACAATCAATCCGCGAACGGCACGTGGATCAACGAGGTCGAACTCCCTGCGGGCGTGCGCCGCCAGATTCAGCCCGGTGATTGGATTCGGGTGGGCGCCCTTCACCTCGAAGTTGTCGACGGGCCGTCCCTCTACCAGCGGCTTCAGCCGTAGGCCACCGAACGCCGCCACCAACCTAAGTGCGCAGCCACCGCGTCGTCACCCGCGCTCCGCCAA
>JBCDAA010000686.1:0-2653 GCA_039186435.1 Myxococcota bacterium
GCCCAAATGCCCACACCTGCCGCGCCGGCACCCACCACCACGCCAACGATCGTCCAAAGCCACCACTTGTGCCGAAGCGGCGTCGCCTCTTCTTCGGGTGCAGGCGGCGTCACGAGGACGTTCGGTTCGGGATTCGCCTCAACCTGCGGGAGCGCGACGCTAAGCGTCTCCTCGCGGACGGTGTTGCCGCGCGGATCGACCGCTCGGACGCGGACCCGAAGCGAGTCTCCGCGCCGCTGCGTCTCTGGAATCGCGAAGGCCCCGTCGAGCGACGTCCCCGACCACGCGACCTCCTCCCCGTCGAGCACCGCGGCCTGCAAACGCGCGACGAGCTCATCGCTGCGGTGACGCACGGTGGCCTGCACCACCACCGGCGCCCCGGGCAAGACGGGTTCATGGTCGAGCTCGAGGGTGAGCGGCGACTCCTCCGCCCGACGCCGAAGGTCCTCGAACGCGGCCGCTTCGTCGGGTCCGAGCTCCGCGGGCGTTTCGGTTTCGGGCGCAAGAATCAGCGCACGCTCAAACGCGCGCGACGCGACCTCCTGCTGGCCATCGGCGACCGCGATCACCCCCTCGAGCACATACACCCGCGCCAGGGATCGGGAATCGAGGGCGCCGCTCGCCAGTGCATCCCGAAGCGCCGCCGACGCGGCGTCCAGATTGCTCTCCGCAAACGCAGATTCGGCGATCGAGAGCGCGTCCTGCGCGTTCGCCGCGGCACTCCAGAGCAGCGCCAGCAAAGCCCATCGTCCCATCGACGGGAGCATACGACATCGGCCTTTCGCGACGATCAGAATGTGAGCCTCTGGCCGCGTTCACGCCCTTTGACCCTGGGAAATCAGCCGCGCGAACGCGAGTACGGACCTGCCGCGTCACCTCGCACTCTATCTTCATGAGAGTTCCTTTGGACACGACCGACTGCATTCGACCGCTCCGCGTCGTCGCGCACGGAGCCACCTGTGGCGGTGCGTTCCTTGTTTCCTTTCGTCTCCAGCACACGAAGTACGCGCTGGCGGGGATCGCCGAAGGTGACGATGCGCGGCGCGCGTGCGACCTCCTCGTCGACAGCCTTGAGGGGTGGAAGGGCCGCGACGCGCTCGCTGCGCTGCGGCGAGGGTTGCAGGTCGTCCACGCCCCAGCGCGGGCAACCGTGGTGCTCTTTCGTGGTCGCATGATTCACCTTGCGCAAGGGGGCCCATCGAGCGTGTTTCTCGTTCGGGATCGCCAGCTCTCTCGCCTTTCCGCGAAGGGAAGCGCGCACCATCCCCTGCTCGTGACCAGCGCCGGTCAGCCAGGCGACCGTGTCCTCCTCGCCAGCGACTCTCTCGTGCAGCATCACCGCGCCCAAACCATCACGGACACGCTGGCGACGCTCCCCGCCGAGGTCGCCGCCACCCGGCTTGTCGGGGAGGACCACAACTTCACTGCCGTCGTGGCTCACTTGCGATAGGCTGCCAAGCCGTGGAGCAGGTAGCGGAGGAGCATCCAGCCCACCTGGCCGGCTACCAGGTTCTCGGAAAGCTCGGCGGCGGCGGCATGGGTGGCGTCTACCTCGGGCGGCGCCAGGGTCCCGGCGGCTTTGAAAAGCTCGTCGCGATCAAGCGGGTGCACCCCCACCTTCTTCAGGAACGTGACTTCGCGCAGATGTTCCTCGACGAAGCCCGCATCGCCGCGCAGGTCGTCCACCCCAACGTCGCGCAGGTCTTCGAGCTTCGCGAGGAGGAGAACGAGTACCTCCTGATCATGGAGTACCTCCACGGCGTGACCTTCGGGCAGCTTCTAAGCCTCGCTGGCGAGAGGCGGATTCCCGTCGACGTGGCCCTGGAGATCGCAGCGCGCGCGGCGGACGGACTGCACGGCGCGCACTGTGCAAAGGACACGCGCGGCAAGCCCCTCGACCTCGTCCACCGCGATGTCACGCCGCAGAACATCTTCGTCACCTTCGACGGGACCATCAAGCTGACCGATTTCGGCGTCGCGCGTGCGAGCGGGCGCCTGGTTCAAACCGACACCGGCTTTCTCAAAGGCAAAGCCGCCTACATGGGCCCCGAACAACTTCAGGGGTCGGAGATCGACCACCGTCTCGACATCTTTGCCCTCGGCGTTGTGCTCTGGGAAGCACTGGTCGGAAGGCGACTCTTTCAGCGTCAATCGCAGGCCGAATCGATGATGGCGATCCTTGCGGACGACGTCACGCCGCCCTCGACGATTCACGATGACATTCCCGCGGAGGTGGACGCGGTCGTGCGCAAGGCCCTCGCGCGGCATCCGGACGACCGCTACCAGTCGGCCAAGGAGATGCGCCGCGCGCTCGAAGCGATTCACGACGGCGTCGAGGCCGAACGGATCGCGGAAGTGGTGGCAGCGTTCGCGACCCCGGCCCGCGATGCGCGAGACGCCCTCTTGGCAACGCCGGTGGAGCTCCCCGCGGACGAACGAAGCGGCGTGAAGGAAAAAGTGGTTCCGGTGGAGCCGAAGAAGGCGCCTTCGCGACGCGTCGGAATGATTGCGCTGGCGCTCGTCGTCGCGGCGGCCCTCGCCGCTGCGCTTGCGTTCGGGTCCGCGCTGGAGAACACACCGGCGCCGGAAGAGACCGCGGAGAACACCGCGGCGGCCGAGAACACAGCGGCCGAGAACACAGCGGCCGAGAACA
>JBCDAA010000687.1:0-2633 GCA_039186435.1 Myxococcota bacterium
CGGCAGTATTGATGGGGCGTCATCCCGTCCCGCTCGGGCCATTCGATCGCAACCGCGATGCCCTCGATGAGACCGGGGTTTGGCAGCCAGCCACCGATGGTTCCGGATACGCGAAAGGGGCCGACCGCCGCGTTTCCAGCGACGACGTGCACAACCTCGTGCGCAAGGACCGAGTGGGGCCACTCCCGAAGCTGCAGGTGAACCTCGTTGCGCCAGGGCTTGGCGATGAACGTTCCGCCCGCGCCCATCCAGCGACGTTTTTCGTCGGCGCTCCGGTAGAAATACGCGTGCACCGGGTCTTGTTGGGTGACCCCGAGAGCACGCTCGGCGCGCATGACGCGAAAGTCGCAATCCTCACGGAGTCGGCGAATGGCGGCGGGGTCGAGCTCGCGCGGCGCGTGCACAATGCAGCGTTCGCCCCGTACTTTCTGGCCGAGGGCTTCGTCGATGGAGGCGACGGCGGTGCGGTGTCCGAGGGAAGGGCCGTGAACGTTCGCTGCGATCGCACCGCTCGCCAAGAGGACCGCCACCGTTGCGGGGAGCACCCGCGGGCGCCGAAACCCGCCGAGGTCGGGGCGCCAAAGCGCATGGATCAGACTAAGAACAACGCCGGCCCAGAGGATGGTGACGACACGAAACGTGAGCAGAGCGGTGGGCAGACCGACGTCGTCGTCGTAGAGCGTGCCGGGAAACCAGCCGGCGAAATGGTCGTAGACGAAGATCGCCGGCGTGCTCCAAAACGCCCAGAGGCCCGCGAGGTCCGCCGCGATCGGCGTCAGCACGGCGAGGGTGATTGCGAGGCGTCGGCGCGGAATCCAGGCGCCGATGGCGACGCCGATCAGCGTGGCGAGCGCAACGCCGAGTCCGGGTCCGAGGACGAGAAACGCGAATCCTTCGAGGGGCGTGCAGTTTCGAACGCGCAGCTGATTGAGGGCGAGAATGAGCGTCGGAAGGCCCCAGAGGAGGAGGCCCCGTCGCAGCGCCAGCCCCAGCACGCGAAGCTCGCGCTCTTCGCCGGTCTCGCGGGCGTGCTGTGCGGCGCGCGCTCCCAGGACCGCCGCAAAGGGAGGAAGCGCAACGCCGAGAGCAAGCGCGCTCTCCGGGCCATGAATTCCGAGGAGTCGCGAGGTCGCGAGGCCGATGCCGAGCGCGGCCGAGATCAACCACGCGACGTGCTCAAAGCGAACGTTGCGCAGGCGCTGTCTCACGTCGTTGCGACCGGCGTGCTCTTCTCCAGGACGAGGTCGAGGACCTCAGGAATCTTGCGAACGAAGTGCACCTCGAGATCGCGAAGGATCTCTTCCGGCACGTCCGAGAGGTCGGGTTCGTTCTGTTGCGGAAAGACGACGTGCTTGATGCCCGCGCGATGGGCCGCGAGACACTTTTCCTTAATGCCCCCCACGCGAATCACGTTGCCGCGAAGGGTGATCTCTCCGCTCGAGGCGACGTCCGGTCGCACCTTGAGACGCGTGAGCATCGATGCGAGCGCGGTGAGAATCGTGACGCCCGCTGCGGCCCCGTCTTTAGGAACACCGCCGCCCGGAAGATGCACGTGCACATCGAGTTTGGAGAGGAAGTCCTCCGGCAGTCCAAGTTCGCCCGCGCGGGCACGGAGGTAGGTGAAGGCCGCTGCCACCGACTCCTTCATGACGTTGCCCATCTGACCGGTGAGATGAACCTTGCCGGAGCCGGGCATTCGGCGCGCCTCGACGTGCAGGATGTCCCCGCCCGCAGGCGTCCAGGCGAGCCCTGTCGAAACGCCAGCCTGGGCGCGGCGTTCGGCCTTTTCGGTTTGATAGCGAGCGGGCCCTAGAGTGTCCTCGACGAAGCCCGGAGTGGCGGTCATGCGCACGTCTTCACCGTTGGCGAGACGCACCGCCACCGCGCGACAGATGGCCGCAACGTTCTGCTCTAAGCGGCGTACGCCTGCCTCGCGGGTGTAGGAATCTACGACCGCCTCCAGGGCCGCGCGGGAGATCTCCAGGCGCTCCGGTGTCAGACCGTGATCGGCGAGCTGCCGCGGAACCAGGAACTCTTCCGCGATGGCGATCTTCTCGTCGCGGGTGTAGCCGGGAAGATCGATCACCTCCATGCGGTCGAGGAGCGCCGACGGAATCGTATCTTTGCGGTTCGCGGTCGCGATGAACATCACGCCGCTGAGATCGACCGGGACCTCGATGTAGTGGTCGGCAAAGGTGTTGTTCTGCTCGGGGTCGAGCACCTCGAGAAGCGCGCTGCCCGGATCGCCTCGCTGATCGCGGCCGAGCTTGTCGACCTCGTCGAGAAGCATCACCGGGTTTCGATTTCCGGCCTGCTTGAGCGCGGTGATGATGCGGCCAGGAAAGGCGCCGACGTATGTGCGCCGATGTCCGCGAATTTCGGCTTCGTCGTGAACACCGCCGAGCGCAACGCGGACGAACTGCCGACCCGTGGCCCGCGCGATCGAGCGCGCAAGGGACGTCTTACCGACGCCGGGCGGACCCACAAAACACAGGATCGGTCCGCGCACGTCGTGGCGCAGCTTTCGCACCGCGATGTACTCGAGAATGCGCCGCTTCGGCTTGTCGAGGCCGTGGTGATCTTCGTCGAGCACCCGGCGCGCCTCGCCGACGTCGAGCCGGTCCGGGCTTCGC
>JBCDAA010000688.1:0-2601 GCA_039186435.1 Myxococcota bacterium
GGACGACGAGGTGAGCGCGGCCGACGCCCGCCTTCACCAGCAGATCAGCGAGTCGACCTCGAGCATCGTTCGAGCGGTCGTCAACGGCACCCGCTCTCCCCGGGAACTTCGCGCGGTTCGGCGCCGCCGCTGGTTCTACCTCGTCAGCGCGGTCTCGATCGTCCTCGTCCTGATCGGTCTTCGCATCGTGCGAAGCATCGAAGAAGCCAACGCTCCCTGGATCGGCCGCTACTACCCCGCGTTGAACTTTCAGGGCGAGCCCGAAGAACGCGGCGATCTCCGGATCTCCTTCGATTGGGGGTCGAGCGCCCCCATGGGCGGACTCCCCGCAGACCGATTCACCGCCCGCTGGGACACCTGCCTCCGCCTTGACGGCGACGAGGAAATTACGGTCTCGGTCCGCTCCGACGACGGCCATCGCGTCTTCATCAACGAAGAGAACGTCCTAAACAACTGGAGCCCCCAATCGGCGCAGTGGGCGACCGGCCGCAAAGAACTCGGCGCTGGGCTCCACCACATTCGCATCGAGTACTTCGAGCAGGGCGGCAACGCTCGCGTGGGCGTCCGTTTGGCCAGCGAAGGCAGCGGCGATCTCCAGGACCGCCTGAGTCGTCCGCGGGACCCGGACTCGGCCTGCGAATAGCCCCTCTGCGAAGTAGCACTGGACACTCCCGCTGCTGTTGCAAGCGCCAGGGGCCGGAACTATGGTCCCGGAAGGTCGAAGGACCGCACTTTTCCTATGTCTGATAACGACGAAAACCTCGATTTTGACGACGAACTGCCGGTGTTGCCCATCCGCAACGCGGTGCTCTTTCCCGGAGCCGTCGCCCCCTTTGATGTCGGCCGCGAGAAGTCCGTCGCGCTCGTCGAAGACATCGAAAACCTAAACCAACCGGTCATCGCGATCTTCGCGCAGCGGGATCCCGCCACCGACGACCCCGGGCAGGAAGATCTGCACCCGGTCGGTGTCGCGGCGCGCGTGCTCAAGGCGCTCAAGCACAGCTCCGGCAACTACAGCCTGATCCTTCAGGGGCTGGTTCGCGTGCGCATGGAAGGGTTCACGCAGGACGCGCCCTACATTCGCTGCCGCGTCTCCAAGCTCGAAGAGCCGAAGGCGGACGACGTCGAAGCCGAAGCGCTGGCCATGAGCCTTCGCGACATCGCGAAGCAGGTCATCCAGCTCATGCCGGAGCTTCCCCGCGAAGCCAGCTCGCTGATCGACTCGATTCAAGAGCCCGGACAGCTCGCAGACCTGGTCGCGGCGAACCTCGATGCGCCCGTCGACGAAAAAGCGCAGCTCCTCGAGACCATCGACGCGAAGGACCGCGTGCGAAAGGTGCTCCGCCTGCTCACGCGGCAGCTCGAGATCCTCAAAATGCGCGAGCGCATCAACTCTCAGATCAAAGAGGAGATGGGCAAAAACCAACGCGAGTACGTCCTGCGTCAACAGCTCAAGGCCATCAAGGAAGAGCTCGGCGAGGAGGACGGTGACTCGGGCGATCTCGACGTTCTTGAAGAGCGCATCGCCAAGGCGGACCTTCCGAAGGAAGCCGACAAGGTCGCGCGCAAGCAGCTCAAGCGCCTTCGCTCGATGCAGGTTGGCTCCGCCGAGTACACGGTGGTCCGCACCTACATCGACTGGATCCTCGACATTCCGTGGAGCCGCCAGACCACCGATAACCTCGACATCGCGTCGGTCCGAAAGGTCCTCGACGAAGATCACTCGGGGCTCGAAAAGGTCAAGAAGCGCATCGTCGAGTACCTCGCCGTTCGCAAGCTCAAGAAGGACAAAAAGGGACCGATCCTCTGCCTCATCGGTCCGCCCGGTGTCGGCAAGACCTCCCTCGGCCGAAGCGTCGCGCGCGCTCTCGGTCGCAAGTTCCATCGCATCAGCCTCGGCGGCGTTCACGACGAAGCCGCCATCCGCGGTCACCGGCGGACCTACGTCGGCGCCCTCCCCGGTCAGGTCATTCAGGGGATGAAGAAATCCGGCACCATCAACCCGATCTTTATGCTCGACGAGATCGACAAGGTCGGTCGCGACTTCCGTGGCGACCCTGCGGCAGCGCTCCTCGAGGTTCTCGACCCCGAGCAGAACGACACCTTCAGCGACCACTACCTCGAGATCCCCTACGACCTCTCGAAGGTGATGTTCATCGCCACGGCGAACGTCGGCGACACGATTCCCGCGCCGCTTCGCGATCGCATGGAGATCATCCAGATCCCCGGCTACACGCGCCGTGAAAAGCTCGACATCGCCAAGGTGCATCTCGTACCAAAGCAGATCAGCGAGCACGGCCTTCGTCCCGATCAGGTATCGATCACCGACGATGCGCTCGAGAGCGTGATCGAGAGCTACACCCGCGAGGCCGGCGTTCGAACCCTTGAGCGGCAAATCGCGGGCGTCATTCGCGGCATCGCAGTCAAGGTTGCCGAAGGCGCCGAAGGTCCCTTCGCCATCAACGTGAAGGAAGACCTCAAGGAGTATCTCGGACCGCCCCGCTTCACGAGCGAGGTGGCCGAGCGCACGAGCGAAACCGGCGTCGCCACGGGCCTTGCCTGGACCGCGGTCGGCGGCGAGATTCTCTTCATCGAAGCAAC
>JBCDAA010000689.1:0-2600 GCA_039186435.1 Myxococcota bacterium
CGGCTTCTTCGTACGCGCGCTGGGATCGCGCAAAGCCGGAGCGGTAGACGCCGTTGTTGATCGGTTCGTAGATCGCGTCGATGGTTTCTTCGATGGCGTCGTGAAGGTCGGCGGGGTGAAAGTTCACCTCCGCTCTGCCGGGGAACACGTCGTCGAACATGCGAACGATCTCGCGCGACTCGTTGTTGACGATCGCGCCTGTCTCGGTGTCCCAAAGGATGGGCACAGTGACGCGCCCGGTGAAGTCCTTCTTCGCGCGGAGGTACACGTCGCGAAGAAAACGCGCTCCGCCCGGATCCGGGACGACCCCCGAGCCCTCGTCGAAACTCCAGCCGTCTTCCCCCATGAACCAGTGGACGACGCTCACGGGAACGATGTCCTGGAGCCCTCGCAAACTGCGCACGATGAGGCAGCGGTGGGCCCAGGGACACGCGTAGGAAACGTAGAGATGAAAGCGTCCTCGCCGGACCTCTTCGGGGGTCAGGACGTTGCGAAAGGTCGTCGCCGTGCGGCGAAAGTAGCCTTCCTCGTCGATGCCAAAATCAGAGCTCTTCCACACGCCGTCGATCAAACGTCCCATGCCGACAGTCTGCGGGTAGTTCCCGGCTGCGTCCGTAAGCACTCAAGCACTTCATCGTTGCGCTGCGACGTGCGACTGGAACGGTCTGTTGCGAGAACGACGCTTGGTGGGCGACCCTCCGTCCATGACCCGTTTTGCGTTGCTTGTTCTTCTGGTGGCTTGCGGTCCGACGATTCCCAGAGAGACCCTCGTCACGAACCTCCGAAGCGCCATGGAGGCTCCCGTGAACACCCAGGAAGAAGCGGCGCAGCACAGTCGCGTGGTCCAGGACGCGGTGGACGGTGACGCGCTCCAGGGGTTGCGACGCTTCGAGGTCGAGGAAAAGCTCGGCCGCGGTGACGCGTGCTCTCGCCACCCTCGCTGCGGCGAGCTTGGCTTCGACTCGGACGACTGGTTCTACAACGTCGGCGCGCTGGGAGAGGGCTTCCCAGGTCCGGTCCCGTCGCTCATCGTCGGGTTCGATCGCCGTGGCGTCGTCGTGCGCGTCTGGAACCTCCAGCTCCACTGACGCCATGCGTTCGGTCATTCTCGCCCTCGCGTTTGGGTGCGGTGTTTCCTCCCCGCCGACAACCACGGCTGAACCGCCGGATCCGTGCGGCCGCCAGGCGCGTCTGGGTGGGGAATACCTAGAGCGTTCCGATGGTGTCGAGCTTTGGTACCGCGTCGCCGGGCCGCCGAATGCGCCCCTTATCGCGTACCTTCACGGGGGGCCGGGCTACAACGCCTATGCCTTTGAGCGCTCGGCGGGCGAGCAGCTCGAAGCGCACTTTCGAATGCTCTACTTCGACCAACGCGGGGCAGGTCGGTCCTCGTTTGATGGCGATACGTCGCAATACGGCATGGCGCCGACGGTGGAAGACCTCGACCAGCTTCGCGCTCACCTCGGTGCCGAGCGCCTCGTTCTCATGGGTCACTCGTTCGGCGCGATCGTCGCTGCCGCGTACGCGCATCGCTATCCGGAACGCGTCGCTGCGGTCGTGCAGATCGACAGTGCGCCCGATGTGGGTACGGCCTTGGCGAATCAAGTCGCGGCGATCGACGCTATTGCGGACGACGCGTTTCCGGAGCAGGCCGCGGAGGTGCACGAAATTGCGGCCCGAGAGGCCACCGCGTTTGTGCGTCTGGGCGCGCTCTATCAGCTCCTTGGACGACTGCCGATGCAGCGTCACCTCCACTACGCCAGCGACGACGCGCAGGAGCGAATGGAGGCTCTCGACGCCGAGCCGGGCTTTCTTGGTTGCACCTCCTCCAAGGTGGTCGCCGCCTTCGAGCGGGAGGGCTACCTCGGCGACGCGCCACCGAACGTCGCGGTCGCGATTGAAGCGCCGACCCTGCTAGTGGCGGGTCGAGCCAGCCGCGTCATCGGCGAAGCGGCAATCACCGAAGCCGCAGCGCGCTGGGGGGCGGAACTCGCGTGGGTCGATGACGCGGGGCACTTCGTTTACTTCGAAAAGCCTGAAGCGTTCGTTCAGCTCGTGACGGAGTTTGTTGAGGGAGCCCTGACGCGATGAAGGCGGGCATCTAGGTCACAAACAGAACGCGTTGTACGCGATCGCGACCAATACCCCGGTCACCGCGTTCCCTCGGCGATGGTTCGTATCTCGGCAGGGGAGAGGCTGCATAGCTGGACGCCGCAGAGATGGCTCGACGCGGTAACTCCGAACCTTACGCGCGAACTCCCCGTCCAAGAAGCGGGGCGCGCATCCGAAAGGTAGAGCGTCGCTTCCGAGTCGCCGCGCACCAGCGCCGGAGCTGCGTTGACCTCGACGAATCGAGATTCGAATCCAGGGCGAGGGCGCCAGATCGAGGTGTCGACTCGCGGCACTCCAGTTCGTACGGGGAGGTGCCGCGAATCGGTCGAGAGGGTCAACCCGGATGAAGAGATCGCGGTCAGCACCAGTGATCGAACGAGACCGTTCGTCGCCGAAACGCCGACTTCGACGAGGGCATCCTTTGTTCGCACACGCCAGTAGAGCGGCGGGTTGTTGAATTGACCGACGACCGTCACCGAAAAGGGCAC
>JBCDAA010000690.1:0-2584 GCA_039186435.1 Myxococcota bacterium
CTCGCGCTGCGCTGGCGGACGCGCGCGCACAGAAAGAGGCCGTGGAAAAGCACTTCGCGCGCTGGAAGGCGGCCCAGCGCGCCGCCGCCGAAAAGCGCGCCGAGGACGAAGCCGACGACCGCGCGAGCGCGACCCACAAGAAGTGAGCAGCCGACGGTCTTCGTCAATTCACCGCTCTGCGCGACAGGGCAAGAGGAGCTCAGCGCAGGCCAGAGGAGGGGGCGCAGGGTTAAGGGAGGGGACGCTCTTCCGGGGAAGGGACGCTCTTCTTCAGTTTCGTCAGTCTCGGCGGTCTCGGGTCGAATTTCCCAAGGATTCGGGAACCACTGAAGCGACGCTCTTCTTCAGCTTCGTCAGTTGGGGGAGGGGACTCTTCTTCACTTTCGTCAGTTTCGGAAGTGACGAAAGTGAAGCGTTCGCCAACCAAGAAGAGCGTCCCCCGTTCCGGGGAATGGCCCATCGGCGGGCGGATGTTGCACAAAGTGGACGCCGAGGGCGGCGAAACCTAGCGTGCAATGACCATGGGGCGACAACTTGGGGCACTCTTCCTCGCTGTGGGCTTGGCCTGCGGCGGGCAGGCACAATCACCGGAGCCGGCACCGGCAACGCCACCCGCGCCCGAGCCACCACCTCCACCCTTTGATCCTGCGGCGGCTGCGCCGAGCGATGTGGTGGTCGCCCTTCGGGACGGAACGATGCCGCTCTCCCAGGTGGACCGCGCGCTTCAGAGCGCAACCCCGCGCGAAGCCGGACGTCTTCGCTGGATCGCGGCCCACCGTGCCGCGGACGAATCGCGCTGGCAGGAAGCCAACCAGCATCTCGCCGCGCTGATCGAAACGGACCACCCGCTTGCCCCGTGGGCGGCGATCGAACACGCGCGATGGCTCACGCCCCACGCTCCTGCCGATGCGGCCGAAGTTGTCGTGCCGTGGATCGGCGAGGACTGGGCCGGTCAAACCACCGCACGGCAGATTCACGCGCTCGCGCTCCTTGCAGCAGAAGACGAAGGCGCCGTCGATCGACTTCGTGCCCTCGTTGCGGAGGCCCCCGCACACTCCGGCGCGGCGACCGTCGCGATGCCTCTCGCTCGTTACCTTTCGGAACGCGAAGACGCCGCGTCACGCGAAGAAGCACTCGCGCTTTATCGCCGTGTTGCGTTCCGTGCGCCGAAAGCGCGGGTCGGCGCGCAGGCAGCGGCGCGGGCTACCGAGGTGTGGGAATCGCTTCCGGAAGAACGACGCGAGGCCCTCTCCGAGGTTCCGATCGAGGATCGCTTTGCGCGCGCGGCCGCGTTTTACAACGGCATGCATCACCGCGACGCGGAGCGCGCCTACGCCGAACTCGCGCGGGATCTCGACGACGACGACGAAGCCCGGTGCCGCGCGCAGCTCGAGCAAGGAAAAGCGATGCTTCGACGACGACGTCGCGCGCAGGGTGCTGAACACATGCGGGCGGTCGCCGAACGCTGTGAAGACACGGACGTACGCGCGTGGGCGCGCTACAAAGCCGGCCGCGCCTACGGTCAGACCGGGCATCGCGCCGAGGCGATCGAGCAATACGAGGCGCTTCTCGCCGAGGCGCCCGGGCACCGGCTTGCGGACGACGCGCTCTTTCGCGCGGCGCTCACGGACATGTACGCCGGCAACCTCGAGAGCATGGTGGCGCGCCTCGAAGCGGTTCCCGAGCGTTTTCCCGATGGGGACATGGCAGGCGAAGCGCTCTTTCGGCTCGTGATGCATGCCCGCTCGGAAGACGACCACGAGGCTGCGCTCACGTGGCTCGACCGCGGGCTGCGCGACGGCGAGGCCATCGGCGAAGAAGCGGAAGACATTCGCGGACGTATCGCCTACTGGCGCGCCCGCACCCTGCAGGATCTCGAACGCACCGACGAAGCCGTCGACGCGTTCGCGGAGCTAGCGCAGCGCTGGCCGCTTTCCTACTACGCGCAGCAGTCGATGCATCGGCTCGCGGGTCTCAACGAAACGCGCCACGCCGAAGTGCTTCAGTCGATGCACCAGGCAGACGGTGCGAGCAGCGTCTTTCCTCGAACCGACGCCATGGACACCGCGTGGTTTACGCGTTTTCTCGAGCTCGCCGCCGTCGGGCGCAACGACCTTGCCGGTCGCGAGGCTCGTCACGCGGGCGCGACTCACGACGACGACATGGTCTGGGTGGTCGCCGCGGTCTTTGCGCAGAGCAACGCTCTTCCCGAGGTCGCGCGTCTTCTTCGTCCGCGTCAAAACGGCTTTCGGCGCGCGCTCCCGGTGGGCGACGCGTACCAGCGCTGGCGCCTCGCCTATCCGCGCGCCTTTGCGCCGCTCATCGAGGATGCCGCCAGCGATCGCGAGGTTCCCTCGTCGTTTGTTCGCGCGATCGCTCGCGAGGAGAGCTCCTTCGATCCGCGCGCCGTTTCCTGGGCGCACGCCTACGGCCTCGTGCAAGTCATCCTGCCCACCGCGCGCCGTTTCGGACGGCACCTCGACGTCCCCATCAACGCCCGCACCCTGCGGCAACCCGAGGTCAACGTCGCGGTCGGCGCCAACTACATGCGCTACCTCCGCGATCGCTACGGCGCGAACCCGGC
>JBCDAA010000691.1:0-2578 GCA_039186435.1 Myxococcota bacterium
CTTCGGAAGACACCGCTTCGGAAGACACCGCTTCGGAAGACACCGCTTCGGAAGACACCGCTCCGGAAGACACCGCTTCGGAAGACACCGCTTCGGAAGACACCGCTTCGGAAGACACCGCTTCGGAAGACACCGCTTCGGAAGACACCGCTTCGGAAGACACCACCTTGGAAATCGGCGAGGATCCCCTTCTCGCGGGAACCGAAGACGCCTGGGGACCCGCCGACGACGAGGGCGGCGGCGGTTTCGAGGACATGTCCCTCGAAGAGCTTCTCTCGGTCGAAATCGTCGAGTCCGCGTCCCGGCGCGAGCAGTCGATTCACAACGCTGCGTCCGCCGTTACCCTGATTCCGCGCGATGCGATCGCGTCGATGGGCGTTCTCGACGTCCCCGAGCTCTTTCGCCGCGTTCCCGGTGCTGTGGTCTTTCGCACCGCGGCGAACTCCTACCGCCTCTCGCTTCGCGACCCCGCGACCCTCGTCAGCAACCGGGCTCCGATCCTCATCGACGGGCGTCCGGTCGGCGACGGGATCTCCAACCTGACGGCGTTTCAGTGGCTGCCCATCACCGTCGATGATCTGGAACGCGTCGAGGTCATCCGCGGTCCGGGCTCGACGCTCTACGGCGCAAACGCGCAGGGCGGCGTCGTCAGCCTTCGAACGCGGCGTCCCCTCGATGCGATCGGGTTTAGCGGGCGTCTTGCGGGCGGCGTCGGTTTTCTTCCTGCCGAAGGGGACGAGTCATCTTCCGTTCGTACCTTTGGCGTCGGCAACGTGGCCTACGGCGTGGCCAACGAAGCCCGAACGATGGGTGCTCGGCTGAGTTTTGGCTACGGCCTAACTCCCGAGTGGACTCGCCCCGAGGGGAGCGAAGGCTTTCGGCGGGGAGAATATCGCTATCACACGCGCCTCTCACTCCAGTACGCGCCCTCGGAGGACACGGAACTCCTCGTCATCGCGTCCCATGCAGACACCGAGCTTTCGTCGCTGACTTCCGGCGACGCGGAGACGAGCGTCTTTCGTTTTCGGGAGGAAGCGTGGGGTCTTCGTGCGCGGCAGGCGTCCATCGCGGAGGTTCTCGATTTGAGCCTTGCCTACGACACGTCCGTTCTCCGAATGGACACCACCGGCTTCGGCGACGCGACGCAGTGGCAGCACAACGTGCGCCTGCAGGCGGACCTCGCGCTCTTTGACGACCGCAGCCGCACGACGCTCGGCCTCGAGCTGGCGCGCCTCAACGTCACCCGTCTTACGCCGGTGGAGCCGAAGGTCACGACCTACAGCCTCGTCGTGCAGGAAGAGCTCAGCATTCTGCCCGAGCGTTTTCTCGTCAACGGGACGGTGCGCTTTGACCTCACGCGCTACGACGACGGCGAAGGCGTCATCCTCAAATACCGCAACGCCAACCCGCGCGTGTCGCTGATCTTTCGCCCGAGCAGCGGGCACGATCTTCGTCTGACGGTCGCGACGGGATATCGCGTCGCGACGCCGATCGAAGTGAGCTCAGGCGTGAGTCGACCCGCGCCGAGTCCGGATGACCCGCCGATTCCCTTCGTGGTACCGAACCCGCGCCTGGTGCCGGAGGAAGTACGCACGATCGAGCTCGGATACCGCGGTGATATTGCGGACGCGCTGCGCGTCGAGTTTGTGCCCTTCCTGCAGGAGTCACGCTCGACGGTATTTGTCACCGCAGCGGACAGCTTGCCGCTCTTCTACGAGAACACAGAGACGGTGAACCACATTGGGTTCGACGTGGACCTTCGCCTGACGCCGCACGAGCGCGTTTCCGCGTACGCGCACTATCGCTACATGCGCAGTCGCGGGGATGAGACGGGCGAAAAGAAGGACGTGTGGCCGGTGCACGTGGGCGGGCTCGGCATTGACGGCGAGCTTGGGCTTGGAATTCGACTGCACGCTGACTTCTATTTCGTCACCCGCATCGCCCAGCAGGAGCTCGGTGCGCTCGAGGGAACCCCGATCATCACGAGCGGCTTTGTCCGCTCCCCGAATATCTACGACGCCAACCTGACGATCTCGCGTTCGGTCGTCGACGAGCGCGTGCGCATCTTTGCGACCGTTCGAAACTTCGCGGCCTTCTTTCGCGATCGCGAAGACTTGATTCAGGGGCTCAGCGGCTTTTCGTCGCCTGTCGGCGCTACCTTTCTGGTTGGAGTGGAGCTGGAGCCTACCGGGGGATGAGCGGATGAATCCGCCGGCCGGTCGCTGCGTCTATCTGAAGACGATGGCCCGAAGCATTGCCACGGGGGGGCTAATTGCGCTCCTTCTCGTGGGGGGACCGCTGCGCGCTGCCGCTCAGACCGTGCCGCCCGACTTGCGGGCTGCGGTGATCGTGCGTGCGCTGGGATACGAGCGGGTGCTTCGCGGCGGGACTGGACCCGTGCGTCTTCTGGTCGTCACCGATGTGAGCGGTCGTCGCGACGCCGAGGCGATGACCCGGGCGTTTCGGGAGTTTGCTGCGCGGACCAATCTCGGGGGGCGACGATTGCGTGTGGATCGGGTTGAAGTCGGGGACACGGCCGAGGTCCTTCGCCGCGACCCCCATGTGGTGTATTTTGCCA
>JBCDAA010000692.1:0-2572 GCA_039186435.1 Myxococcota bacterium
CGACGCGCCGATGCGGGGAATGAAGGCGTCGATGGGCCCGAGCGGCTCCCCTTCGACGGTGATCGGATGAGGTCCGCCGATGCCAATGCGGCAGCGCATGTAGTCGACCACCTGCATCTGGTGGCCCGCGCGACGGCCCGCATCGACGAGGCGACGCGTGGAGTAGAGCTCGATGCTCTGGCTGAGGACGGCGATGCGCATGCAACGGAGCAAAGCGACGCGCGAAGCGTCGTTGGAGGAGACCCAGGCGACAGCTTAGGCGTCCCGCCGCTGCACGGGTAGTTCAAATGCGAGTAGGATCTCTCACAATGCGATGGACCGCGATTCTCTTGTGTGCCGCGTGTGGCGGCGGTGGAAGTGACCCCGAGCTGCCGGCGACCTTCGAGGAAGCATGCGCGATGGTCGACGGATGCATGACTCCGGACAACGCGATCCCCGGCGGACGCGAGGCCATCTGGCGGGTTCACGTCATTCGCGAAGCGGACGGCTCCTACCGACTCGGCGACATTGTCGAAGCGGAGATCGCAGAGGTCATCGGTGCGCCGCAGGGACCGCTCGACGGAGAGGTCGCCCTGGCCGCACTCGGCGCGGACGGCACCGCGACGGAGCTTCAACTTCTTCGATTTGCCGACGTCCTGGAAATCGAAGCCGTAGACGGGCTCGAGGACATCATCGAGGTTCCCCTCACGGGCGTTCCCGTCGACACGATCGGCTATCTCGCCGTGAGCGATGCCGCGACGCGGATCGCGGTGGTCGAACCGGATGGGACCGTGCTCGCGGAAATCCCTGCACCGGCGCCTGGAGAAGCCGTTCGCACGGACGTCCGCGGGAGCGACGCGTTGATTCGCCCAGCCCCTGAAGGGCCCTGCGCACACGTGGTGCTCATCGAAGGGCTCTTCGATTCCTTCGGCTACTACAACGACTGGTTTCAGGAGAACTATCCACTCCAGGTCGTGACGCCAACGCAGGAAGCGGTCGTACGGGCTGCCCTCGGACGCATGCAGCCGATTCACTGCGCGGGAATCTCGCGCATCGCGTTCGTGGAGATTCCGATGGACACGGGAACCGCGGGACTTGTGAGCGTTCGCGCGGGGGATCTGGTGCTCCTCAACGTTCGCGCGGACTACGACGGTCTCAACTTCGGAGAGCTCTCCCTCCAAGCGCCGGGACAGCGCGCACGGCTGGAGCACGTGATCTTTCACGAAGGTGGCCACGCGATGGAGTGGCTTCTCAACAGCGAAGTCGCGCCGACACAATGGGTTGGCGAATGGAGCCCAACGCAGCGCTCGCTCGCCGCGGAAACCGTGGATCGCGTTCGGCTGCGCGGGGGCTTTGGCCGAGCGTGGCGACAACTGCACGGTGGCTTCTTCGGTGCTGGGTGGGCGGAAAGCTACCTTCTTGGGCCCGCGCTCTCGCCGCTCCAGCGTCAGATGATCCGGGGTCTCGATCCGGAAGGCATGGCTCGCTACGGGATGGTGTCGCAGTACGCGACCAAGAGCCACCACGAGGACATCGCCGAAACGCTTTCGTACCCGCTCTCCGCGCCGCTCATGCGCGCCGCCGGGCTTCCGGACGGACCGCCGCCGCAGGTTAACGACTACGCGTGCATCGCGATGCGCGACTATGCCGAAGCGAACGTTCCGCAGCGCTTGGCGGCGGTGTACGCCAAGCTGCTCTTTCTTCGCGACCTCGGCGCCCTAACCGACGAAGCCGTGGAGGCCTGCGCCGGTTCGGCCATCGGGCTGGAGGCGGATACCGAAGGGATCACGATCCTCCAAGACGGCGCGGTGCAGCGAACGTTTACGGCGAACCCGGAAGCGATGATCGGAACGCGGGACGACCGCTACGTGTTTGTGATGACGGTTCAGGGAGGCGCGGAGTTCGACGGCGAAACCTTCCCGGCCGAACTTCGCCTCGAGCTCGACCTTGGCGGCACCAGCTTGCTCGGCGACGAAATCCCGGTGGAGAAGATCGCGTGGCCGCGAGGTCTCTACGAGCTCTCGTCACTCCAGCCGCACAGCTTCACGCTTCGGCTTACGGGCGCGCCCGCCGGCAACTTCGATGTTACCGATGGTTTTGTGCTGGTCACCGATGCGACCAACGAGCGCATTGTGGGCTCCGTTTTTGCGCGCCAGGCGTTCCGCGGCCAAGCGCCGGTTCCGGTGCCGCAAACCTTCGACCCGCCGCTTACGTTCCGGTTTCTTCTCTCCAACTAGAGAGGCGAACCGCATACCTCCCATCGCAACCAGGTACCCAAAAGTCCGCCCACCGGTCGACGCAACCGCATACCTCCCATCGCCACCCGCCTCCATCCTCCCACCCGGGTGTTTGGCTGATTCGGGCACGGGCACGGGCAGGGGCAAGACTTGGTGCGGCGATTGTCTGGCTGATTTGGGCAATGATTGGTTGTGGAGCCAGCCGCCTCCATCCTCCCATCGCCACCAGGTACCCGCATACCTCCCATCGCCACCAGTACCCAAAAGTCCGCCTCCTCCCATCGCCACCAGGTACCCAAAAGTCCGCCTCCTCCCATCGCCACCAGGTACCCAAAAGTCCGCCTCCCATCGCCACC
>JBCDAA010000693.1:0-2541 GCA_039186435.1 Myxococcota bacterium
TCGAGCTCGATGGCAACGTCGTCAAAACGAAGGGTTGCGATGTCCGCCCGCGCGTCGTCCGTCTGCGCGACGACGGCGCCCGTTGCCGCGTCGATGAACCAGCGAAAGGGCGCGTCGAGCGCGAGAAACTCCGCGCCAAAACTCGCCGGTGCGTTGTGAAAGGGCGTGCGAATGCCTTCGGCCCGCCGGAGCGAGCTGCTCGCGAGGCCGAGCTCGGCAACCAGTCCGTCCGCGAGCGTCAGCAGGTGCGTAGGGACGCGCGACGCATCGAGCTCGTCGCGGATGACCTCGTTTCGAAGGTTCACCTGGCCCAAATCGAAGGCGAACGCACGAGGATCGCCCACCTCGTCGCGACCGGTCACAAGAACTCGACCGTCGCCAAGGGTCGCCGCGCGCACATTGACGAGGTCCGGAATGTCGAGAGTGACGGTTGCGACCGAAAAGCGGAGTGGCGCCGGTGGAAGGTGGGTGATGAGACGGGCGTCGCGGGTTTGACTGCTTCCGACGGTATCGCCGACCAGGATGGCGCGACCCCCTTCCAGCACAGCCACGTCATATCCGTCAGGCCACGCGCCGATCGCCGCGTCGTCGACGCGCACGAGCGCTTCACCGTTCGGATCCCACGCCCAGAGGAAGGGAAGAAAGCGCGCCTCGTTGCCTGCGCCCCCGAGCATGATAACCGCCCCATCGTCGAGGGTTACCAGGTGAGCTTCGCTCTGCGCGATGTCGAGGTCCGGCGCCGCCGTGCTGGTTCCTGCATCGGGGTCGAGGACCTCCACCGTCGGAAGGGACTCCATCTCGACAAAGGCTTTGCCGCCGGCAACGAGCACCCGCCCGTCTGGCAGCGCCGCGGCCGCCGCGAGCGTGCGCGAGGTTCCGAGGGCGCCGCCTTCGGTGACGCGTCCCGACGCGACGTCGTATACCTCGTAGCGATCGTCGGCCGGTCCCGACGCGGAACCCTCCGAACCGCCCACGATGAGAATTCGGTCGCCGAGGTCCACCAAGGTGTGCCCAGCGCGCCGCCGGTCGAGCGCGTCTTCGACCGGAAGCACCGTCGCCATTCGTTCGCCCGGACCGAGCCGCATCACGCGCCGGGAGCCAAAAAGGCCGTCCTCGCCGCCCACGACAAGCAAGCCTCCGTCCGGGAGCGCGACCGCGCGCGCCCCAGGGGCGATCTGTCCAAAGTCGGCGAGCGGGCAGGAGCGTCCTTCGGGAACGAGCAACAGAGGGCCCATTTCGCCAAGATCGGAGAGCGCCCGCGCGCCGATGCCCACCCAGTCGCTCGATGCGGCCCGGACCGTGACGAGCTGCGTGTCGGGCGGAAATCGGTCGATAATCCCGGGCTCCGTCGCCGGGCGTAGGACGTCGATCGTCGCCTCGTCGCTCGGGGGGAAATCACCGAGGGCCTGCACGAGAATTTGGGTGACATCCGTCCCGGGCTGACAGGTTTCGGCGCGCAGAAGACGCAGCTCCATTCCGGCCACCCGAACCTCCGGATCGCGCCCGCCGCACGCCGTCAGGAGAAGCAAAGACGTCAAGAGCGTCCGCACGCGGTATCCTTTCCCAGATGCCCGCGCCGAGGCAATCGCCGCACACCATCACCCCTTTTGGGAATTACCTCCTCGACGAGCTGATCGCCGAAGGGGGCATGGCCCGGGTGTATCGCGCGCGGCTGCGAGGTGTGGGGGGCTTTGAAAAGCCCCTTGTGGTCAAGCAGGTCCGCCCCGAGCTGGCCTCTGATCCGCGCTTCGTCGGCATGTTCGTCGAGGAAGCAAAGACGCTGGTGCGGCTGAGCCACCCTCACATCGTGCCCGTTTACGAGCTCGGTGTCGTGGACGGGACCTACTTTCTCGCGATGGATCTCGTCGAGGGCGCCACGCTTTCGGCGATGCTCGCACAGGGACCCCTTGCCGCGCCGCTGGTGGCCCGGGTCGGCTGGCAAACCTGCGACGCGCTTCAGCACGCGCACGAGCGCTTCAACCTGGTGCACCGCGATGTCACGCCGCGAAACGTATTGATCGACGCTGAGGGGCAGGTTCGCCTGGTCGATTTTGGCATCGCAACGCCGGCCGAAGGCGCGACCGGTGAGGTCTTCGGCTCGCCGGGCTACATGTCGCCGGAGCAGCTTCGCGGAGAAGCCCTCGACGGTCGCAGCGATCTCTTTACGCTGGGCGCCCTTCTCTTCGAGTGCCTGACGGGGGAGCCGGCATTCTTGCGAAGGGAGCGGGACGCGTCCCGGCGCGCGATTCTCGAGGAAGAGCCACCGCGGCTTCCGAGTCACATCCCCGAAGAGCTCGCCGCGCTGGTGCACGAGATGATCGCGCGCGACGTCGAGGCGCGTCCGGCAAAGGCGGCCGATGTTGCCAAGCGTCTTCGCGCGTGGCTTGCGGCGCACCATCCGGAAGGCGCCGGCACTGAGCTTGGGGCGCGCGCACAGTCCGCGATGGAAGCGAAGGCGCCCGCGGCCGGGCCGATCACGGTGACGTCGCGAAAGACGAAGCAGGAAGTGCGCACCCTCGCGACCAGCGCGATCCTCGCCGA
>JBCDAA010000694.1:0-2538 GCA_039186435.1 Myxococcota bacterium
CCCGCGGGTCGTCGATCTGGGAGGCATGAAAAAGCGCGCGCTCGAGAAGCGCGATCCCTTCCGCGGTCTGTCCCTGGATGTACCCGCGGGTGATCGGCACGCTCTACGGCCACCTCGGCGCGCTTCAGCTTCGCGCGGGTGATTGGAACGGACAGCTCCTTTCGAACCTTCTCGACCTCGGGCACTCGCTGGACGCCCGGGATCTCCGCGGCGTGACGCGCGCGCACGTCAACCTTAGCGTCGTCTATCTCAATCGGGGTGCGCTCGGCGTTGCGCGCGCCCATGCCCTTGAGGCCGCAAGCATTGCCGACCGCCACGGCGCCTGGGCTCTCGCTCAGGTCGCGCACAACAACCTCGCGCTCATCGCTTGCGACGAACGCCGCTACGAGGATGCGGAAGAACACGCGCTTCGGGTGACAAAGGACGCAGCAACCCGAGAGCTGGCGGAGTTTGCGGAGTCCTGGGCGGTTCTCGCGCGCGTGCGCGCGGCGCGGGGGGAGAGAAGTGTCGACGCAGCGCTGGATGCGATGGACGCCGCCGCTGAGGGGCCGGAAGCTGCCCTCTGCGCCCGGACGCGCGCAGTTTTCCAACCCTCTGCGCGAAGCGCGCTGGTCGCGGTTCTCCCGTCGATCGACGATCCCTATGAGCGGGCCACGACCCTGCTAACCCTTTCGCTGTGCAGCGGAGATCCGGAAGCGATCGACCGCGCCCTTAGCGTTCTTCGTCGTCTCGGCGCAGACCCGGCGCTCGAGAGGCGTCGCTGGTCTCCAAGAGACCATTCGCGAGGGCCTGCTTCCGCAAGCGCGCCTTGATGCCCTGAAACCGCTGCCGCAGGCGCGCGCTCGCCTTCTTGACGTCGCCCGCTTCGCCGAGAATGCGCGCGATCTCCTCCCAGGGAAGGTCGCGATCGATGCGCAGGCTGAGGAGCATCTGTGAGTCTTCGTCGAGGGATTCGTAGAGCTTTCGAAACTCGCTTTTTACGTCGGTGCGAAGCCAGGGCTTGGTTTGGCTACGAACACTCGCGACCAGGTCGGTGATCTCCGCGCGGGGGATTTCGCGCCGCGCTTGAGGCCGCCGCCGGATTCTCGCGAGGGCGCTTCGAGCCAGCACATAAAGCCACGTCCGGCCGCTGCAGTCCCAGCGAAAGTCCGGGAGGGAGGTCCAGCAGGTCTCTGCGACCCTTGCGAAGGCGTCCTCCGCATCGCTCCGTGTGGCCGCGTGCTGAATCAGCCAGCCGAGGACCTCCGGCCCGTACCCCTCGAGCAGTCGCGTGGTGGCGGCTTGATAGTCCCCGGCCTCGAACGCCTGTCTCGCTTGGGTTTCGGTATCTGCGGCCAACTTTCTTTCTCACATCCCTGGCGAGCCGGCTCTACCCCGCCGAAGCGCTGAGGCGCTGGAAGGAGTGGAGCGATGAAACACACACCTCTATGGATGGCGACGCTTCGGTGTTCTGCCGGAGTCGCCCTCAAGGATCAAGGAAGCGGCAGAGCACAACCCGGAGGCGACGTCGCGACGCGGCTCTCGAACGCAGGCCTACGCCGGAAGGGGGCTCGATGAGGAAGTTTCTCGTTGTCTGCCTGTGTAGCCTGACCATGACGGTTTCGTCGTGCACTGATGATGACGACCCGCCCCCTGAGGAGCCCACAGAAAACGCCGACCTCGACGCGAGGGCTGTCCTCTGCCGTGCAGCTCGAATTCGAGCCGCGCGAACCCCGGTCATCAACGCGTATGCGGAACTCGGTGGCCACCCGGAAGCGTCGGCCTCCCTCAAGACAGCTTACGAAGACATCGCTGACGGCATCTGCGATGAGTCCAGTGAGCTACGCCTTTGGAGCGAGTCGATGGATACGGCGGTTGTGAATTCACTTCAGGGGCTGATCTCAGAAACGCAGTTGCACCACTCGTACATCGGAACGCTCCTAGCGCAGCAGCTCCGCGTTTCGTTTGAGGATCAATGCGTAACGATTGCTCCGCCCGAGTGGGTCGCGATGGATGATGCGGAGTTCACCCAGCGACTCGACGAGATTGCGAACGGTAGCTGCGGCGCCGGAGGGTTCAACTACGGCAGTTTCTCGGCCGGAGACCAGGAGAACCGACCGGGCGGGCAAGGCGCAGGTCCGTCCGGTTCTGAAAACGGTCTTTCCACGTTGATGGAGCAATCGGAGTCTCTCGCCGCTTGCATGGAGGCGGTGATGACGGCCAGCGACGGGTGCAATAACCCCCTCGCGAACACCGGAAACGACGATGGTGACGACTGGCCTGCTCCCGTCATCGTTCCCCCAAGCAACACCCCGGCGGTTCCAGAAACGAACTGGGCGGATGTTGCCATGCGCGCGCTGGATGTTGTCGCGAACGGCGCCGAGACGATTTGGGAAGAAGCCATCAAACCAACGGGCCAGTGGATCGGCGATCAAGTATCGACTCTTGTCGACGCTGTCGCCGAAGCGCTTCCGGGCACCGAAGTTCGTGTCGAGGTTGGGAGCGACGGAGTCGTTGTCGACGTTGAGCTCGGCGGCGGCGAACCCGACGAACCCGACG
>JBCDAA010000695.1:0-2533 GCA_039186435.1 Myxococcota bacterium
CCGCTCTGAAGCGCCTCCGCTTCTCGTACAGCGCTTTGGTTTCGATCGAAAAGGGGAAGGGTGAGCTCGGCGCCGAGGACGTAGCCCTGACCGACCGGTTGCGCCTGCCGGTTGTACCCCGCGATGAGCGCAATGTCGGGGGAATGAACGGGCCGCAGACTTCCTCGGGCCCGAGAGGCGTGCCCACTTCGATCGTCGAGGTGTAGTCGCCAACTTCAATCTGCCAGGTTCCGGCATCGAGGGGCGGCGTGTAGCAAACATCCTCTCGCTCGATGCAGACCGCCGGGCAGTCGATGTCGCAGGCGGACGCCAACGAGCGCGGCTGGACGCGAATGATGTTGTCGAAGACGTCGACGCGGCATTCGCCGGCGATCGAACCGCAGCCTCCGCACGAGTCCGTGACTTCGATCGCGATGCGCGTTCCGGCCGGAGCTGTTCCGGGATGGCAGACGAGACCGGGGTCGTACGCGCGCGCCGGCCAGGTCACGCCGCAGAAGGAATCGTGGTCGGCGCGTCGCTGACAGACGGATCCCCGCTCGGGAAGGACGTCGCTGGGGATGACACCGAGTTCGAAGGAAGGCTGGCCGTTGACGTTGACGGTCCAGGTTCCTTCTTCGAGGGCGGGTAGGTTGCAGGTGCCTTCGACAAAGGGAAAACACGCGTCGCAAAGCGCACCCGCGCTGCAGAGTTCGGTGGAGAGTTCCAGGGTGAAGGAGCCGGGGCGTCCGACGGAGCACTGGACGGTTTCACCGCAGAAGCATTGATCGCGACCGCCGATTTGAACGGGCAAGGTCGTGGGCGTTCCCGCAGGGATGTGGCTGTACCCACAGATCAAGTCGATGGGACGCTCCTCGCAGCCGACGAGGCAGAAGGGATCGCACACGCCGGAGTCGCAGTTTTGGTCTGGATCGATCGTGACCTCCGTGCCGCAGCAGTCGCAGGTCATCGGATCGCCGGCATCCACGCCGGAATCGAACCCGGCGTCCACCGCACCATCCACCCCGCCATCCGGGTCGATGCGGCGGGAACAAAAGGGATCGCAAACGCCAGAGGCGCAAGTCTCTCCGGCCTCGATCTCGACCGTCGTGCCGCAACAGTCGCAGCGTTCGGTGTCGCGGTTGCGGGATCCGAAGCACCCAACGAGAAAGACCAGGGGAAGTAGGTAGCGCATTCGTCGTTCACGCGGCGCAACTTGGCACGCTCGCGTCCCTCCGAAGCGACAATGAGCAACCGCTATGCCAGTGCCTCGACACGGGCTGGAACGCGCTTGTGCCACGGCGTTCCGACGAAAGGATCGCGCCACGCAGACGCGGTGAGCTCGTTGGGAGCGACGCCACCCTGACCCTCGGCGTTTTCGCCAAGGCCCATTCCATTGGGCAGCGAGATGTGGCCTGGCTGCATCTGCGTACTGACTTCGATCTCGACGAGGAGCTCTCCGCGCTCGGTGACGAGACGAACCCGATCGCCGCTCGATACCCCAAGGCCTTCTGCGTCGTCGGGGCTGATGCGCAGCGCACCCTTGGCGTCCTTCTTTCGCCACGCAGGATCCCGAACGATCGTGTTCGCCGTAAAGGATCGACGCTCGCCGGCAGAGAGCACGAGAGGAAAGGCTTCGCTCGTGACGTCGTCGACTTCGTCGAGGCGCGCGAGCTCCTCAAGGAGGTCGGGAAGGGCAAGCTGAAGTTTCTTGGACTTGGTTTGCACGCGTCCGAGCTGGTCGTCCCACTCGTCGACCGCGAACACGATGCCCGACGGGTTGTCGACGAGGGCGTCGAAGAGCTGATTGCCCGCGACCGCCGGTGGACCGGAAAACCCGGCTCGCGCGAGGGAAGGGCCGCTCTTCGCGGCGAGTTGAAGGGCAAGTCCCCACAGAACTGCGCCTTCCTTCAGTCGCGGCGGGAGGACTTCGCCGAGGGTTCGGTAGAGGATCACCGCAGCCGTCGCCTGGTGCTTGGGGTTAAACGCGACCTCTTTCGTAAACGCCGTCGTGAAGGCTTCGCGGCTCTCCTCCGCTGCGCTTCGAAGTTGGTCGATGAGTTCGTGGTCGAGCGCCCCGAGTGCATCGACGAGGCGCGCGTGAATTTCGGCTTCCGGCAGCGGGCCCTCCGGCGCCTCGAGCAGCGCGGGACGCAGGTGAAAGTAGTTCTTCGGAAACTCTGCGTTGAAGAAGGTTGCCTCCGCTTTTTCGTATTGCGTCGAGGCGGGAAGAACATAGTCCGCGAGCTTGGCGGTTTCGGTCATCGCGACGTCGATCACGACGAGCGTGTCGAGCGACGCCAGGGCTTCGCGCATCGCTTTGCTGTCCGCAAGGGAGTGCGCCGGATTCGACGCCTCGACGATCATGGCCCGGTAGCGTTTGTCGTGGTCGCTCAAGATCTCCTCAGCGATCACATTGCAGGGAACAAGACCGCCGATGATGCGCGCGCCGGCAACCGGTGAGTCACGCCTGTAGCGGCCGCTCGCGATGTTGGAAAAGGGTGTGATGATGTACTGCGCGCCCTTCTTGCCGAGATTGCCCGTGAGGCCCCAAAGA
>JBCDAA010000696.1:0-2515 GCA_039186435.1 Myxococcota bacterium
CCCTGATGCAGATGTGGCTTTTCCGGCTGCCTAGATCGATGCCAATGTACTCCACGGCCCGTCTCTCTTCCTGCGACATAGATCGCGTTTATTCTTGAGGCGTCAGTATTGACGACCCCGTGAAGAGGGCGGGCCACTTCATCCTTTCTATCTAGTCCCTCACAACGAGAGCGCCTCTCTAGCCGCCCTGAACGCCGAAGATGAAGGGATAGGTCACGTTGACCTCGCCGCCGTCGGGACGCGGAAAGCGCCACCTTCGCACCTGCCGAACGATGCACCCTTCGACGCGCGGATTGCGCAAGGTCGAGCGCGCGACGCGGGAGCTGGTTACCGCGCCCTGGAGGTTGATGCGCCAGTTGATCTCGACGCGGCCGCGCAGGTTCGGCTGTCGCTGGACCTCGACCTCGTAGCAGTAGCGAACGGCGGCCTGGTTCGCGCGAACGACGCGGTTGATCTGCTCCGCGCTCAGGTAGCCGTTCACGCGCGCCATGCCGCGGGTGACGCTGACCATCACCTCGCGAGACTTTCGGCCGCGCGCGCCGACGCCGCCCATGCCCATACCAAGACCACCGCGTCCGCGACCCTGGCCGGTACCGACATTGCCCGCGCCAAAGAGCGCCCCCGGTCCGTCGCCGCCGCCGCCTCCGCCGACGCCGAGAAGGCCGGCGCCACCGGAGCCTCGTCCGGCCACCGTCACGCCTTCGCCCATGCCGCCGAGGATGTCGCTCACGCTTGGGACGTCGAGCGCCGCGGCGATCGCGTTGCCTTCCCCGCCGCCGCTCAAGGCGCCGAGAAGACCCATGTTGCGGACCTTGGTCGCGATGCGGTCGGTGACTTCGCCCTCGATGAAGGTGTCTTCCTGGGCGGCGTTCTCTTCGCCGACGCGTCCCTCTTCACCTTCGTGCCGCTCGCCGCCCGTGTCGTCGCGGGTCTCGAGGCCCGGGTCTTCCGTTTCGGTCCCGGACTCCATCTGGTCGAAGAGATCTTCCGGAGGCGGCGTCACCATGAACCGGCTGATGAGCTCCGTGTCGAGCTCGAAGGGGTCGACTTCGCCGGCGCCGTGCCGAACCCAGTCGAAGTAGCCGATGATCATGACGACCCCGGCGAGGAACGCCGAGAGCAGCACCGCGAAGACGACCGACATGTCGAAGTCGAACATCTTCCGGGGCGCAGGTGCGGCGCCTCGAACGTGCTGAAAGAAGAGCGCGACCGGGCCGACCGTCACGACGCCGTAGTCCGAGGGGCCGAGGGCGATGTTGCCCTGGAGCTGGCTCACCCGCTGGCGCTGTCCACCGATCCAGACGTCGCCGCCGAGCTTGCCGTTCGCTTGGAGCGCGTAGCCGTTCCCTTGGGGCACGAGCACGGTGACCGGGTCGACCGCGACCTCGTCGGGGAGCGGAAACATCCCGCCGGGTCCGAGCTGAACCATTCCTGGCTCGAAGAGAAGCTCGTCTTCCTGAATCGTCTCGTTCCAAAGAAGCGCGACACGAAGAGGGCGCTGGGCGGCGGTCAGAGCTTCAGCCATCGGGGGTTAGACCTCTCGCAGCGGAAAAGTTCCCTGAGGGTACCATGTTGTGGCGCCTGCGGGACGGCCAACGCCACCGCTTTCCGCGGGTTGCTGGCACGGTCGCCTCCGCTCATCCCGCCGAACGAGGCGAAAGCTTTGATTCGTCCATTGATACACAGTGTGCTCCGGCTCCATCGCGGGGCACCGGGCATACCTCGGAGGGAGCCGCCGCACGATGCTCAGGGTCAGCGTTTGATCGTCGGCGTTCCATTCGAAGTGGCCGCCGCGGATCCCCTCGCTTCGCGTGGTTGCGTGGAGGGCCTGCCGGACGCCTTGCGCGCTGACGGAGAAGAGGAACTCGTGGACCTCCCCGACCCGCGATGGGCGACTGCGACGCCTCGATCGACGATCTCTCGAGCCGCGGTCTGCATTGGTGCGCGGCGCCGACCCTCGCACCACGACGTGAATCAACCCGGGGCCAAAAAGCTGCGGCTTGATTTGCACCATCGGCCTCTCCAGCCCGGAAAGCCGCAAGCGAGCGTGACTTCGGTAGGCCTGACCGCCAGCGTGGTAGTCGACCAGGACGATCGCATCCGCGTCGGACGACCACACGCTAACCCGCTGGATCGGGCCGGCCGGTCCTCGCCAGCGGGCGGCGATGCTGGCGTCGGAGCCGAGCACCCTTCGCGCTTCTTCCGCGCCCGGCTGGGCGTTGGCCAGCGCCGGTATGACCAGGAGCAACCCTGCAGCCCCCAGCCACGCCGCGGAGCGCATGCTTGTCCTCCCCATTTGCATGGTCTGCATTCTACGACAGCGAGGCGCGACGCGAGATTGGGTCGGGGACCCGATTTGTTCGCGAAGACCGAGAGTCGTCACCGAGTACCATTCGGTTCGTGAGCGTGAACCCCGAAGAAGAGACCCACCAGACGCTTCGGCATCTCGCGCTTCAAGCCGAGGATTCGGAGGATCCGGAAGACTACGCGCGCCTCGATGCACTCTTGATTGCAG
>JBCDAA010000697.1:0-2465 GCA_039186435.1 Myxococcota bacterium
ATGGAACGCGACGCGATCTTGGCGCTCGACCGTCGCTATGTGTGGCGACCCTACACCTCGAGCATTGACCATGAGACCGGCGACGACCTCGTTGTCGCAGGTGCGGAAGGCTGCTTTCTGATCGACGAAGACGGCCGGCGTTTTCTCGACGGAACCAGCTCGTGGTGGACGAGCAATCTCGGCTACGGCCATCCGCGTCTAAGCGCGGCCCTGAAGGGACAGGTCGACATCCTCGCACACGTTGCGATGGCCGGCGCGACCCACCGACGCGCGGCTGAGCTCGCGGAAGCACTCGTCGCCCGCGCGCCCAAGGGCGATCGAAAGCTCGCGCGCGCATTCTTCAGCGACGACGGATCCACAAGCGTTGAAGCCGCCTTGAAGATGGCGTTTCAATACTGGGCGCAGAACGGTCGACCGGAGCGCACGCGTTTCGTTGCACTTCCCGGCGCCTATCACGGTGACACGATCGGCGCGATGAGCGTGGGCGCGCTGGAGGAAGTCGGTCGCGTATTCGCCCCCCTTCTGAAGGGACTGAACGAAGGGGAAACCCCCCAAAACGAAGACGAGTGGGAGCGCGCCATCACTGCGCTCGAACGCATCCTCGAGGAAAAGGCCGATGAGATCGCCGCGGTGATCGTCGAGCCGCTCGTCCTGGGCGCGGCGGGCATGCGCATGTACTCCGAAGCCCTCCTCCGGCGAATCCGCGCCGCCTGCGATCGAGCGGACACCTTTCTCATCGCGGACGAAGTCTTCACCGGCTTCGGCCGCACAGGCGCGTTTTGGGCCTGTGAGCGCGCCGGTGTGGTTCCCGATCTTCTTTGCGCCGCCAAGGGATTGAGCGGAGGTCTCCTTCCATTCGCCGCGACCCTCGCGACGGACCGCATCTTCGAAGGCTTTCGCGGCGACGGGTCGCGCGCGCTTCTTCATGGGCACACCTTCTACGGCAACCCCCTGGGGGCGGCCGTCGCTCTTGAGGTGCTCCGCATCTTCGAAGACGAAGGCATCCTGGAGTCGCTGCCCGCGAAAGAGCGCGCGATCCGGGGCGCCTTCGACGAGCTCAGCAAACTCCCCGGAACGAGCGCTCCGCGCGTGCTCGGCATGATCGGCGCCATCGACATCGGCCCCGGGGGCTATCTCGGGACGAAGGGCTGGGACGTGCATCGCTACGCCAAAAAGGAAGGCGTACTGCTGCGACCGCTCGGGGACACGGTCTATGTCGTGCCGCCGCTCACGATCAGTGAGGCGGAGCTCGCGACCTTGCTCGGCACTCTTCAAGCCGGGGTACGCCAAACGATTCAGCCCCGATCGGAGCCGCAGCCGTGCGCGCGCTGAAACTCAAGCACTGGATTCTGATCGGGTGGATCGTGCTTTCGGTGGCGGCGGTTTCTGCGCTGCTGGTGGTGCGCCCAAAGAGCTACGTCTTCGATGGACCGTCCATGGAGCCGACGTTTGCGCAGGGTGAAACGGTGACGGTACGAAAACACCGCTACGGCATCTTCGGACCGCCCGACGTGAAGGTGGGCGACGTGGTGGTGTTGACCAACCCGGTCGACGACATCGAGATCATCAAGCGCGTGATCGCGGTGGGTGGTGACGAAGTTGAAGTGGCCGAGGGTGTGCTCCGCGTCAACGGCGAAGCGCTCCGCACCGAGGACGTGGAGTGTCCCGGCGAGGGGGTCGACGTGTGCTGGCGCGAGTCCCGAAACGGCGCGACCTGGATCGCGGGACAGGCGAGCGACTACCGCGAGCTTCGAGTGGGGCCGATCGCGGTACCGGAAGGTCACGTCTATGTCCTCGGCGACCACCGCGATCGCAGCAACGACAGTCGAAATCCCATGATTGGTCCGGTCCCAACCGAGCACGTCCTCGCGCTCGTTCCCTCGCTGTGACTTAGGTCAAAGCCGCCCTCGCATCGACGCTCTATTCCTTCGCTCAGGAGCGCGGAAACGCCGCGCAAAAGGAGAACGAATGAAAAAGCTGTCGAAGGAAATCTGGATCGTTGCGGCAAAGCGCACCCCCTTTGGCGCCATGAACGGCACCATCAAGGGCATCAGCGCGATCGACCTCGGCGTGATCGCCAGCAAGGCCGCGCTCGAACAGAGCACGCTGAACGCGGACGAGATCGACCACGTGATTTTGGGCAACGTGCAGCAGACGAGCGCGGACGCGATCTACGGCGCGCGCCACGTGGGCTTGAAAGCGGGTCTTCCGATCGAGACGCCGGCGCTCACGGTCAACCGCCTTTGCGGTTCGGGTTTTCAGGCCGTGGTCTCGGCCGCCGAGCAGATCCTTCTCGGCGACGCAAAAGCGGTTCTCGCCGTCGGCAGCGAAAACATGAGCCAGGCGCCGCACTCGGTGTGGGGGCTTCGCGACGGACAGAAGTTCGGTCGGCCGCCGAAGATGATCGACACCCTCTGGGAGGCGCTCACCGACAGCTACTGCAACACCCCGATGGCGGTCACCGC
>JBCDAA010000698.1:0-2451 GCA_039186435.1 Myxococcota bacterium
CGGTCGTCGAGCTCGGCTGCGGGCTCAACACACGCTTCGAGCGCCTGGATAACGGCCTCGCGCGGTGGATCGAAGTCGACCTTCCGGACGTGATCGAACTCCGCCGACTGTTCTTCGATGAGGGTGCGACGCGGCCCCTCTTCGAAGAACAGTCGGCGGAGTTCGATCACGTCCGGAAGGTCGACTTCGATCCACCGCGCGAGGCCGTTATCCAGGCGCTCGAAGCGTGTGTTGAGCCCGCAGCCGAGCTCGACGACCGTCCCATCGGGGTAGCGCTTCAGAAAGTCGCGAACGTAGGTGTCGAACATGCAGGTTCGCACGCACGTTCCCACCAGGCTCCGCGTGCCCTCCCACTTCGAAAAGTCGAAGGCGAGCGAGTCGACGATCTCGAGAGCCTTGGGGTCGCCGAGAATCCCGCGCTTCTTCTCCGTCTCCCGCGCGCGACCGAGCAGCGGGATGAGCAGCGTTTCTTGAACAGGACCGAGAGTGACGGGAAGGCTCGCTTGCATCTTATTGATATTGGTTTTCAATATCACTAATTCCAAACATGTCAATGCGGAAGTCGGCGAAGGTCGGGGCACGCACCGATACGCAGCCCCGAAAAAATGTGGAGCGCAAAGCCGCCGAGCGTCGGGGATTCCCCGTGACGCATCGCGCCTACTTATCATACGATAAATTAGGCGAAGAAGGCTTGGTTTGAAGTCCCAAGGGCGTGCGCCTCCGTCGATCGGGCGGGGGCCGCGTGATAGGCCGGACGCGGTGGGTTCGAAGAGGTCCAAAAAGACGGAAGCGAAGAACGTGGCAGGAACTCGCGAGCGAATGCGTGACCCGGACGGGGTGCGAGCACGCACGATCGCCGCAGCCATCGAAGAGTTCGCCGCAAAAGGCTACGAAGCCGCGTCGCTTCGCGCGATTGGGCGACGCGCAGACGTGTCTCAACCTCTCATCAGCTACCACTTCGGATCGAAAGACGGGCTTTGGGATGCGGTGAAAGCGGAGGTCGTCACGCTCGCGCGAACCTCGCTCATGGCCGAAGTCGCTAAGCGTTCCGACGCAGCCGACCGCGTCGAGGCCGCCATCCTAGCCTTCTTCGCGCACGCCTCGGCCACCCCGCAGGCGCGACGCATCGGTCTGTGGGCCCAGCTTCGCGGAAACGAGCAATTCGAAGGCGAGGCGGAAATGCTCAGCATGGTCACCGTCTTGGTGAAACAAGTCCAAGCGCGCGGATTGCTACGCGACGACATCCCCGCGGAGCATCTGATCTGGAACTTTCGGAGCGCCGTCTACGAATGGGTGAGCAACCGGGAGCGGATCTGCAGCGCGTTCGGATGGGACCCAGACGACCCGGCGGTCGACGAACGCTTCCTGGAATCGCTTCGCCGACTGGGTGCGCCACCCGAGCGGTCAACCTAGGCCGCCCGCTGGAGTCCGCGATTGAGGCGTCGCGCGATCCGTATCGCAGCGAACCCTGACGCGATCAGCAGCAAGTCGATCGCGGCGACGGGCCAGTTGGGTTCCGTCAGCGTCGCGAATAGATGGTCGCCCGTGGTAACCCAGTTGAGCGCAGCGGCGCCGAACCCGAGCGCGGCGATCAGCCCCAGCTGTTCCACCCAGGCTCTTTGGGGTCGGAGCCAAGCGTGGACGAAGCTGCCCACCCAGACCAGATAGAAGACCAAGACTTCGACGTAGAGGCGCGAGAGCGGGCCCAGCTCGAATCCTGCCGGGACCAGGCGGTTCGAGACGAGAAAGGCCAAGGTGGCCGCGATCAGTCCTGCGACCGAACCGCAGGTCATTCCCTCCACGACGCGAACGCCCGGGAGATTGGCCTCACGGTGTCGCTTGCGTCGAATCTCGATCCAATAGAAGTAGCCGGTGGCGATCATCACGCAGCTGAGGAGTCCCGCAATGAAGTAGAGCCACCGAAGGACCCAGTGGTCGAAGTGGACCTGGTGCATGCCCGAGAGAAAGCGCTGCACGGCGAGCGCGGCACCCAACTTGGGCTCTTGAAGGATCTCGCCGGTGCTCGCCGCAAACACGACGCGGTCGCCCCGCATCGACACCCGGTCGCCGCCGAGGCGGGCAAAGGTCACGTAGCCGGCCGCGTCGTTCGGGTAGTTGACGGTCACGTAGCGAAGGGGTCTCCCGTCCCAATACACTCTCGCCCGCTCGTACATGTCGTCGAGCGAAGCCAACGAAGCGGATGTTCCAGAAGCTTCGCGCTCGCGGCGACCTTCGGACTCAGCAAAGAGGGCGACGCGTGCCTCGCGAGTTGACAGGCCTGGGTATACGGCCCGCTGGACCGTCGGGTAGTAGAGTGAGAAGAAGATCGCCAGACCCGATAGCGTGATCATGAAGTGGAACGGCAGCGCGACGACGCTCGTCAGGTTGTGAAGATCGAGCGTCGACCGGGCGAAGCGCTTCTTGGGGCGGAAGGTGAAGAAATCGGCGATC
>JBCDAA010000699.1:0-2445 GCA_039186435.1 Myxococcota bacterium
GACCGCCCCGAGGTAGAGGTTGCCCGAGATGTTCTCGAGATGACCGCGGTACTTCAGCCACGGCCCGGCCATCGAGATGTGGTCGGTGGTGAACTTGGCTCCCGAAGCTCGTCGAGGCATACGAGACGGGAAAGCTCCCGCCGCTTCTGGGGCCCGGCTCATGAGCGACGACGGGAAGGAGCTGCGAGTTGAAGTCGGGATTGCGCCGTCGTTGTCCGGTTGGTTCGTCGTGGCGAGGTTCAACGGTCAGATCGTCGAGGCGCATGGGCCCTTGCCGAAGCCGCTCGCGGTCATGTTCGCAATCAAGTTTGGCGCGGCTCTCCAGGAGGAGATCAAGAAGCTCGGCGTGGAGGTTCGCGAAACACCGCGAGACAGTTGGGAGCTGAACTGAACCGTGCCGCTGCGCTTCGACCTGAGACTCGACCAGTACCACACGCCCCCGTGGCTGGCGGAGCAGATCGTCGCGCGATGGTGGCGCGTCTTCGCGCGGCGTCGCGTCCTCGAGCCGAGCGCCGGCGGTGGCGTCCTCGTCGACGCGCTCTTCGATCGTCTGCCGGATGCGCGGGTGACCGCGATCGAGATGGATCGACGATGGGTCCGTCGACTCCGTCGCGACCAGCGAGAGCGGATTGAGCGCGGTGCCGTGCGCGTGATCGCCGGCGACTACCTGCGGCTCCCGCCGCTGCCTCCGCACGACATCGTGTTCGCGAACCCGCCGTTTACCGACGGCCTCGACACCGCGCACCTCCGGCGGATGGTCGACGAGGTGGGGGAGTTCGTCGCGGTGCTGCGCCTCGCCGCGTGGGCAGGGCGCGAGCGACGAGAGTGCGTGTGGTCCCGCGGGCGGATGCTGCATCACGCCATCCTCGAGGGGCGCCCGCGGTTCTCCGGGATGCAAGGAACGCCTCGGCACGAGTTCGCGGTGACGCACTTCGCTCGATCGGACCTCGTCCGGGGTCGTCGCGCGGCCGAGCCGGAATGGTGGGACGTCCCGTGAGCGAGAAAGATCCTGCGATCACGGTCACCGTGCGCCGGCTTCGGCGGATCCTCGGCGAGCACCTTTCCGCGCAGCACGTGAAGACGATACTCTCCGAGCTCATGGACGCGCGCGTCGACGAAGACGGGAAGCTCACCTCGAAGGCGATGCTCCAAGCGGCCGCAGCGCTTCGACGCAAGGGACGGAAGGTGCCGGGGGATGCCGCGTAGGAAGTCAGGGAAGGGGAGCGTCCGCCCGCGCGGCTCGAGGTGGCAGGCGCGGATCATGCTGGACGGCGAGGCGTTCTCGCAGACCTTCGACGCGGAGCAAGACGCGTGGGATTGGCTCGCAGCGATGCGCGAGCTCGGAACCCAGGCGCGTAAAGCGCCGGAGACGTTGGCGACGTTCGGCGCGAAGTGGCTCGACCGTCGCGAGCTTTCGGGCGGCGTGCGTCATGTGAAGAAGGAGCGCTCGGTGTGGCGCCACCACGTGCTCAAAAGCGAGATCTCGACGATGCCGATCAAGGCGATTCGCCGGAAGCACGTCGCCGCGTTTGTGAGTGCGATGCAAGAGCGCGAGGCGGTAAGTCCCATCAAGACGCGCGAAGGGGTTCGCTATCGACCGCTCGGGCGGACGGTCGGTCGACAGACGGTCGTGCATGCGCTGCGTCTCGTCCGAACCTGCCTCGACGCGGCGGCCGATCAAGGTCTTCGAGAGTCGAACCCGGCAACGGGCGTGCGGGTTCCGCGTGGGCAGCCCGCGGCTCCGGTGTGGACGTTCCTCACGGAAGAGGAAATCGCGTCGGTTCTCACGGTCGAGTTCCCTCGCAACGACCTTCGCCGTCGCGCGGTATACGCGACCGCAATCTTCACCGGTCTTCGGATGTCCGAGCTTTGGCATCTTCGGTGGGAGCGCGTCCGCCTGGAGGGCACCCGACCACTTGTCGAAGTGCGGGCGCCAATCAAGAGTGCGCGTGCCGTTCGCGACGTTCCGCTTCTTCCGCCGGCGATCAAAGCCCTTCGCGAGTGGCGCGACCGAGGCGGGATCCGTCGAGCGACCGGACTCGTTTGGCCCCGCGAAGACGGAGGAGTTCACGACGACACGTTCACGGACGGGTGGTTCGATCACCCCTACCGGAAAGACGGGAAGCTCCGTGCGCGTCCGGGAGCGTGCACCCGCGCCGGCATCGAACGCGACGTTCGCTTTCACGATCTCCGGCACACGTTCTGCTCTCACCTCGCGCAGGGGTCGTGGGGGCGGGTTTGGACCATGCGCGAGATCTGCGACGTCGCGGGACACTCTTCGATCTCAGTGACGATGCGGTACGCGCATCTCTCACCGGGTGGGGTGCACGCTGCGGCGGCCCAGATGCGGGCCGTTTGGGAGGAAGGGTGAGCTACTCTTCCTCCGCTGGCTTCGATTGACGAAGTCGAAGTCGTTCTGCGAACGCGGTGAGCAGATCGAGCTGC
>JBCDAA010000700.1:0-2426 GCA_039186435.1 Myxococcota bacterium
CCTCGACCGCTGCCTCGAACTCGACCCGCACGCGCAGTACCTCACCACGCGCGCCCTCTTCGCGGAGCAGCTTGGCGATCCAGGAGCCGCTGAATTTCACGACCGAGCCGTCGCCGCGGTGGACCCACCCGGAACCTTTCGCGATCCGCGTCCTCGCCGCGCCCGCGATCGCGCCCGCACCTTCACCGCCCGCGCCGCTTTTCGTGCGAAGCACGGCGACCTCGAAGGCGCAGCGGAGGACCGAAAGGTCGCCGCGAGCCCGCTTCCCTGATCGAGTCGTGGAGCACATCGCTGCGGGAGCCACAGCTCTGCGAAGCCCCCGAGGCCTCAAAACTCGGCGTCTGTGGCTCAGCGAGGCTCGAGGGTGCCGAAATAGAGCGCCCACCGGCCGTTCGTGCGTAGTTTGAATCGCGCGGTCCACGATTCCTCGCCGTCGAGACACGCGACCACATCGCATTCACCTTGGCTCGGCGTCCTCGTGATGCGCACGCTACCAACGCTCATCGCTTTAAGACTCGGGAGGGGAAAGCCGACGCGTCGCTGCATCTCTTCCGCCAACGCATCCCCGCGAACACCGTAGGCACCATCGAGCGGACAGAGGACCGCTGCGCTCACAAACTCTCCGTCGCTCAAGCGCGCGAAGAACAACCGGACGCGTTCATCCACCTCCTCGGGTGTGGGAAACGAATGAAAAATCCTGTGCGCCACGGAAGGATCCTAGACCCTCGGCGGGAGCCGAACTACTTCTTCGCCATGAGTCTCCTTTCGAAACTCGTACTTCGCGTTCGGCAAAGCGCGACCGCACCGGGCCTCCAATCCCTGGTCGTTCAATCCGAACCCGCCTCAGACGACGACGAGGCCTTCGAAGAGATCGAGGACTACGAACCGGCGGAGTGGATGACGCGTCTTCGAGTTCGCGGCCGCGCAACCTGGAGCACCTGGAGCGTATACGACTGTCCCTTCGTCGATTTCCTTCCGAGTGTGGTGGCGCAAGTTCCAGCGGGGGACCTTGGCGCCGTTCACATCGAGGGATGGATCGAGTTCGGGGACGAGCGTCACGGCTGGAGCGTGACCTGGAACGGCGAAGAAGGTCCGCTGCCACTCGTCGCCAGCGACGTGCCGCCGGATCCCCCGCCCGCGAAGACAGTCGCCGTCGAACTCGCAACCCGGCGTCTCACGCTCGGCGAGGGAGGACGGGTCAAAGCGATCCTTCCCGGCGTGGGAACCCTCGAAGAGCGCGGCGATCCCTACGACCCGGCATCCCATGAATACGTGCTTCGCACGGGGGGCGAGATCGTCGCGCTACCCGCCCTCGACGAGGTCGTCCGCACCCTTCCCGGAAGGCCCGATGTCAGCGGCGGGACGATCTTTACGGGCGGCCCCGGAGGTCTTCTCGCGCTGCAGTCGCTTCGGCGCGGCGTGAAGGACTACGACGATTACGCGCACGCCCTTCGCGTCGGCGCTCTTCCGGCGATGGAGCCGCTGGTGACCATCGAGCCCACCCAAAAGGGCGGAACGCTCGCCTCCGAAGTCGCCGGGCACTTCGACGACCACGGCGCGTCGTTTCTCTGCCTTCTTCGCATGCGGCCGATCACCAAGGGGGCGACGACCCTCTACGGCACGCGCTGGGCTTCGGTTCGCGTCGGCGATGGCCGCGTCGAGAGGGAGTTCGATGTCGGTCTTCCGCGAGGCGGAGCGCGACTCTTCTTCGACGGAAGCACTGTCGGGTTCGCAGGCGCGGGGACGGCCGTCGTCGCGCGCGCGGGGGAGGAGCCTGTGCCTCTCGAACACCACGTCTTCGAGGACGAGATGGCCAGCGCCTTCCATCCGGCGTGCGGGGTTTGCGCGTGGGCCCTTCGCAACGGCTCGCTTCTGATCTACACCGCCGCCCGCGGAACGACGCAGGTTGCACTCCCTGCGGAGTGCTGCGGCGAGCACGCCCTCGCGGTCCTCGCCGACGGGCGTGTCGTCGTCGGGGGCGAGGAAGCCATCATCGTAGACTCTTCCACGATGGCGATGGCCTCCCTTGGCGCGATCACCACGGGCCGGCGCCTGGTGCTTTCGGAAGAATCGGACGGGACGTGGCTCTGGGGAAAGACGCCGGAGCGCTTCGGCGTGCGGCTGCCGGAAGCCCACGAGTTCGTCCCGTCGTGACCCCTTTCCGCGTTCACCGAACGCGAAACGCTCTATCCTCGACCGAGTTGAGCCGATCTTCGGCGTTCTTACACCTACCCATGATGCGATTTTTTCTCTCCCTTGCCTTCGTCGGCGGTATCAGCGGCGCCTGCGGCGATAGCGCTGCCACCGAAGCCGACGCCGCCGTTGAACGAGACGCCGCCCACGCCGACAGCGGCGCGCCCGACGCGAGCGCTGAAACCGACGCCGGAACACGCGACGACGCGGGCGTTGATGCGGGTTTCGACGCC
>JBCDAA010000701.1:0-2401 GCA_039186435.1 Myxococcota bacterium
CCCAGTCGAACGACGTTCCCGAAAGCGCGCCTGGGAAAGCCGAACCAGCGCCTGGCCGGCGTCGCCCACCACTTTGGCGTTTTCGCTGCGGAGCATTCCCGCAAGGATGTCGAGGGTGCGGCGATCGCCGCGCGCCGCGAGGACCTCGGCCGCACGAAGCTGAAGGTCTTCGTGCTCGCTTTCCATCGCTTTGCCGAGCGCATCCGCGACGCGATCGTCCTGCGAACCGACGAGGCGATTGACGACTGCGAGACGCACGTCCGAGAAGCGACTGCGAAGCGCGATGAGGAAAGGCTCGAGAGACCCTTGCTCGTAGAGCGAGGGAAGTCGTCCGAGCGCGTGGGAACGAACGTCCGCGTTGGGCGCTTCGAGAGCGCCGACGGCGAGGTCCTTCGCCGCGTTGTCGTTCGGGGCGGCGGCGATCAATTCGTCGACCGCGGCCTTTCCAACGTCGGCAGCGCGCGCACGAAGCATCAGCGTAAGCGGCGTCTTGTCGCCGTCCGCGTGAAGCTGCTTTAGCGCCGTGACCGCAGCCTTGCGAACGAGGTGGTGCGGATCGTCGAGGCCGCGGCGAATCACCGGGAGCGCCGCGCTTTCGCCGACGTGCGTCGCAAGGGCCTGAATGCGGCCAAGGGCGTCCCGCCGAATGCGGTGGGTTTCGTCCGCGTCGCCGGTGGGCGCCTGCCGAACCAATCCCGCGTAGACACCGAAGATCAGCTGTCGCAAGGACGCATCGCCGCTGGCGTCGAGACCCTGCACGAGCGTGCGCATCCAGCCACGCTTTCGCGGCGTTGCGTTTTCGTCCGCCCAGTTCGTGTGCGGAATCCGAAGGGCGCCGGCCGGAACCGGCCCCTGCAGCCGCTTGATCTCACGCCAGTAGGCGTCCGCCTTCGGACGGAGCGCGAGCACCTGCGTCGCAGCGTAGCGAAGGGGCGGGTCATCGCTCGAAAGCGCGCGGACGAGAATGTCCTGGAGCGCGTCCCGGTCGGCTTCCTCGGGCCACTTCTCCATGTCGGCGGCCTTCGATGGCTTGATCGGGCCGACGAGTTCGCGGGCGGCCTGCCGCACATCGCCGGCCATGCGGGCCTCGATGAAGCGTGCGGCAGCGAAGCGAACCTCCGGATGCGTCGAGCTCAGGGCGCTCAGCAGAAGATCCGGTGCGAGACCCTTTTCCGCGAGGGCGATGTCGCGCGCGACGATGGCCGCAAAGACGAGGTCCTGGATTTCGCGATCGGCGTCGTCGAGGCCCATGAGCAGGCCGCGTGTTCCTTCGGGACCGAGGGCGGCAAAGCCCATGATCGCGCCGAGGCGAATCGGGCGGTGATCGTGGCCGAGGGTTCCGGCAAGAACCGGAAGCGCCCGCGGATCGCCGAGGCGCGCGAGTCCTTCCGCAAGCCAGCTCCGCACCGCGAGATCCTCGTGCGCGAGGTTGTCGACGAGGGGCTGCGCATGGCCGGGACGTGCCGCGGTCGCAATGCCGCGGGCCGCGTACTCCCGAACCAGCCCGTCGGTGTCGCTGAGGAGATTGACGAAGAAGGGAATCAGACTCCCGTGACCGACGTCGGCGAGGGCGCGCGCGATCCGCTGGCGCAGCTTCGGGGAGGGCCGGTTCGAGTCGGTTTCCGGAAGCGCTAGAAGCGCGCGCGCGGGAACGATGCAGCGCGTGTCGCGGCGCCGACCGCAGAGCTCGATGGCCGTGGTGCGCAGCTCATAAAAGATGCTCCCAAACGCGCGGGAGAACGCGGCCTCGTCGCTCGGCTTGAGGCGATCGAAAGCGCGGAGCGCGGCCTTGCTGACGACGATGCGCTCGTCCTCGAGAAAGTCGAGAAGTCGTCCGCGAAGATCGAGGAATGCGCTCGCGTTGATCGTTGCGCAGGCGCGCGCGATGACCTTCGGGGAAGGCGACGAAAGCGCCGCTTCATGAACTTCCTTCCGGGTCTTGTTGGCTTCGACGTCCAGAAGCGCGGCGTAGGCAGCAAGACCCACGCTTTCGGAAGCGTCTTTCGCGAGCGTTAGCAGCAGCGCGTCCGCCCAGGGCTGATCTGTGAGGCGCGCGAGCTCGCCCACCATGCGCTTTCGAAGGTCCGCGTGTCGGGATGCGGCGGCGCGGGTGAGGGCCGGCTCGGGAGAAGCGCTATGCCACGCCCAAAGGGTGCGGAAGGCTTCTTCGCGAACCTTACTGTGCTCGTCGTCGAGGGCGTCGCCCAGAAGATCGTCTGCGCGCTTCGCGAGCTCTCGCTCCCCTGCGTGCGCGCCTTCCCCGCCAAACTTCACCAGCAGCTGGAGCGCGCGTAGACGAATCTCGTTGTAGACGGATCGGAGCGCAAGCTCGGCGACTCGCATCTCACCGGCGGCGCCAGCTTCGGCTTCGAGAAACGCCAGCGCATCGAAGGCACTCGCG
>JBCDAA010000702.1:0-2387 GCA_039186435.1 Myxococcota bacterium
CCCACCTACTGGTTATGGGTGTCTGTCTTCTCAGCGGCAAGAGTGCGCATTCGCGAGTTTTCGAAGGGTTCGTTCGAATCAGCGGCACACCCAGCGAAAGGTCTCCACGCCTTCGGTGGTCCCAACGACGAGAGTGCTCCCGGACCATGCGAGGGAGGTGGCGGTTCGCGCGAGTTCCGCGGCGGGTTCCAGGGACGCGCATCCACCGCGAAGAACACGAAGGGTTTCGCCCGCTGTGGCGATTCGCCGGTTGCTCACGGCGACGACGGGGCCGCCTCCGTGGAGACCGACCTCTGCGAAATCCGTAGTTTGAAAGATGCGAACCCCGTCGGTGGTTCCCACGTAGAGCATGCCCTCACGGACGCTCACGTCGGAGGCTGGCGTGAGTCCGCCCATTCGGAGCGACTGCAGGAGCGTGGGTGCCGCAGAGTTTGCGACGTCGATCACGAGGATCTGAACGTCGGAGGGGGAGCTCGAGTCGACGGCGTAGGCGCGCTCGTTGTCGACCGCCATCGAGCCGGGGACCGTACCGCCGACATCCAAGCCTCCGAGAACCTCTGGGGTGGTGAGCTCGGCGATGTTCGTGATTTCGAAGGTGTTGATGCGCGCGGATTCGGGGTGGCGAAACACGAAGAGCCGCGCTTCGCGAATGGCGGCGGTCGATCGCACCGACGCGTTGACGCGTCCTACGACTTCGAGGTCGTCGCCAAGGAGGCGAACCTCACCCCCGCTTCGGACGGCCACGCGACCGTCGGTGGCGAGAACCTGCTCCGCCTCCACTGCGACTTCGCGCTCTACGGTGAGTTCGAGGTCGAGGACGCGGAGCGCGGTGGGTGAGCCGACGTAAAGGACGCCCTCGTCGATCGCGAGATCGGTAACGCCGCCTTCGATCGCGAGGGTGTTGCCCGCTTCAAGACAGGAATCGTCGAGGGGGGGCGCGTCTGGGGCCGCGTCCTCGGCGGCGTCCGGAGGCCCGGACGAGTCCCCACAGGCCCCAAGAAGGAGAAGTCCAAGGAAGAAACGCATGGACGAAATCTAACAGCGAGGGACTTAAGTCGCGGGCTAAGTCGGGCCGGCTGCGCAACACCATGGGATCCTTCTCGGAATCGCGGCACCGGTTAGCGTCGATCGGGGAGATAGATCTCGATCGCCGGATCGAGCAGATAGCCTTGGCGCCGTTTCTGCAGGAGCGGGTCGAGGCCTAGTTTTCGCAAACCGCTGAGGGCCACGTGCAGCCGGTTTCGCGCGGCCGCCTGCATCACCCGCTGTCCTGGCCACCCCGCGCGGAGAAGATCTTCCAGCGTCAGCGTTTCGCCCGGGCTCGACAGGCGCGCTTGGAGGAGCGCCGCCAGAAGCCGCCGAAAGACGTGCCGGCGACTCAGATCGATGCGCTCTTGCTCGGGCGTGAGAAAGAAGCTCGCGTCCGCGGCGATGGCCCATCCGGCCGAACGTCGATGTCGCTCGAGCTCCGCGCGAAGAAGGCGCCCCACGCGGCGAACTTCGTCGGGGGTCGTGCCGACGCGCGCAAGGAGTTCCTCGGCGGCGTTGAGGATCGCGCGCTCCTCGTCCTGTTTTCCATCCTGGCGAGCCCGGCGTGCCTGGTCGAGACGAAGCGCCGCAGCGTAGAGCTCCATGACCTCGCTAAGGTCGTCCGGGGCGCGATCGCGCGCGATGTCAAGGCGCGCTTGACCGTCCTCGCCGGTTTGGGTTTCCGCGAGGGCAAGCGCGGCCTCGGCGAGAACGCGCTGTCGCCCGTCCCCGATCGAGGTGAGGGCCTCCAGGCCGCGAAGCAGCACGTCGCGCGCTTCGATGGGGCTTCCGCGCGTGAGAAGGAGTTCGCCGAGGTCGCAGCAGACGATTCCCACCGAACGTCGGTTGTTGAGTTCCTCGTGCAGCTCCAGGGCGCGGCGATAGCGGCGTTCCGCCGTTTCGAGGTCGCCGGCTTCGTGGTCGAGAAGGCCGAGATCCCCAAGGGTCACCGCCTCTGCGCGCGCGTCGCCTTCGACGGCAAAACACCGAAGCGCCCGCGACCAGCAGCGACGCGCCCGCTCGGCATCGCTTCGCTCCACGTGCAGTCCGCCGAGGTTGGAGAGTACGAGACCGAGCTCTCGCCGCCGCCCCGCCATCTCGAAGTGCGCGATCGCGCGCTCGTAACACGCCAGCGCTTCGTCGTGACGGCCAAGGCGCCGGAGCGCGTTCGCCGCGATGTGTTCGGCGCGCCCCTGCCACGGACCGGCGTCCGCCAAGATCGCCTCGAGCCTTCGCCACGCCGGCTCCGGTTCGCCGAGTACCAAATGAAGCTGCGCGATCGCGCACTGCGTTTCGAGGTCGCGGTCGGCGAGCTTGCGATCGAGTTCCACCAAACGCTGCAGATGCGGATCCAGCGG
>JBCDAA010000703.1:0-2376 GCA_039186435.1 Myxococcota bacterium
ATTTTGTTGATAATCGAACCGTGAAGATTCGGGACTTCGAGCTGGTGGTGCGCGTTGCAGAGGCGGGGTCCATGAGCCTTGCCGCGCAGCAGCTAAACCTCACACCCGCGGCCGTCAGCGCCGCCATTCGGCGCATCGAAGAAGCGCTTGGGGTGCGCCTCTTTGAACGAACCACGCGGTCCCTTCACCCCACCGACGAAGGCTTGGTGCTCCTCGAGGGATGCCAAGCGATCGTGGAGCGCTGGCAGCGCGCCCTGGACGATCTTCGCGGCGAGCGCGCGGAGGTTCGCGGGACGGTACTGCTTTCGGCGCCCGTGGACACGACGTATCAGATTCTCGGTGGCGTGATCGAAGAACTCGCGCGCGAACACCCTGGCCTGCGGGTCGTCGTTCAGGCGAGCGACGTTGTCCGCCCACTCCTGCGCGATGCGATCGACATGGCCATCCGCTACGGAAGGCTTGAGGACAGCAGCCTCTCGGCACGCAAACTCGTGGCGTGTCCGGCGGTCCTTGTTGCGTCGCCGAGCTACCTGGCCGAACACGGAACACCAACGCGTCCGGCCGATCTCTCCGGGCACCGATGCCTCACACTTCAGCTCTCCAGCGTGCCCATCTTTTCGTGGACGCTTCGGGGTGCCGGGAGGACCCAGACCGTCCAGCTCGAAAGCGCGCTCTGCGGCGACGGCTACCTCTGCCGACGCTGGGCCGTTGCAGGGATGGGCATCGCCCTCAAGAGCCTCTTCGACGTCATCGACGACCTCGAGGAAGGTCGGCTCGAACGCGTGTTGCCCGACTACATGGGCGATCAAATCCCCATTCACGCAGTCTTTCCGAGCCATCGATTCCTGCCCGGACGGGTTCGCGCGCTCGACCGCGCCATCGCCCGGGCATTCGCTGAGCGTGCGGCGCGCTGTCGCGCTGCCGAAAACGCCTACATCTAGATGTGCTCTAGTTGAAGGAGCCGCTGCGCTGAAAGTACGGGATTTCGGTCGACCAATCCTTGCCGAACTCGCGTTCCGCAGCGTCGCGAAACTCATCCTTCGTGATCGCCCGCCATGCGTGGCGACAGGTCGACCCCTGAACGTTGAAGGTGCGAAGCGGACCTTTTCCCTTGATGCCACCGTAGAGCGCACCGCATCGGTCGCAACGCCAGTAGCCCGCCACGATCAGCGCCTTCGGGGCGGGGGGTCGCCCGACGCCGATGATCCTGCGCACGAGAGGCCGCCGAAGAAGCGCTCTCCGAACCGAACTTCGAATCCGGCGAATCAGCGAACTCACGTCGCGCTGAGGATCCGCTCTCGCGCTTCCATTAAGGCAAACCCGAGAAGGTTCGTTCCGCGCCACTTCAACGGATCGGACGCATCGGCATCCGAAGCGGCCAAACCAATTCCCCAGATGTCGTCCTTGGGGCTCGCCTCCACGAGCACGCGTTTGCCCGTGTTGCAGAGAAACGTACGTAGCGACGCATTCTGGGAGAACTTCTCGACGTTTCCTTCGACGACGAGCCCGTAGCGCGCCTCGGCCCATGCCTCGTCCTCGTAGTTTCGGACTCTACGTCCAAACGCCTTGGCCTTTCCGGGCTCATCCGCCGCGAGGATCTTCTGCAGCATGTCGTTGTCGCCGAAGAGTCGCGCTTTGCCCGCCATCATCCAGTGCTCGGCCGTTGGGTAGATCGTTCCGTTGATCACGAAGCTCGCCGGAAACCACTGACTCAAACAGCTCGCGTCCGCGCCGCCCTTGCGTTTTTGTCGGTGTCCCCAAAAGAAGAGGTAGTCGAAGGTCGCGCCCGCGCGCACCTCACGTCGAAGTTGTTCGAGGTCCATTGGCCTCGCAGCATAAGTCGCCCGGGCCGCTTGGCTAGAGTTGCTCCCCCACCCGCGTGCTGGAACGTGGGCTCTCCGTAGACACCGCGGCTCAGCAGACGTACGTGTTCGCCTGAAGGCTGACGATGAATGCACTGGAGCGACTCGCGTGGGATTCAGCGACCGCATCACGACGAAGCGCTGCGGAGCGCGAACGCGTGGCTCGCTACATCGTCGAGGTCCTCGCACCGACCGTCGGGTTCGACCTCGAAGTCGGGCTCAGCCATCACGAGGAACCCGGTATTCTCAACGGATGCGTCGTCCAGCGCAGCGGAACCCGACGGCAGCCCGCCGCGCGTGAGGTCTGGCTTGGCCGCATGATGGGAAACCAGAGCGTGAACGAAAGCGTCGCCTATTCGGTCGTTCTCTTTCCCTTCCGGGAGGGGAAGCGAATGGGGACGCGGCTTCGCTCCGTCTCCGCGATGTGGACCGGCACCGTCGAGATCTGGAACTCGGGCACCACGGACAAATACGACGAATGGGCGTACGTCGCGAGCTTCCTCGACGTCGCGAG
>JBCDAA010000704.1:0-2373 GCA_039186435.1 Myxococcota bacterium
ACGGCGCCTTCCATGTAGCCACGCCAGATCGAAGCGGTCTCCGAACCGGCCCAGTGAATTCGCCCCTCGGGGGCGACGAGCGCTGCGCCGACCGAACTCAGGACCCCCGGACCAAGCGGAGACACGCACCCAGCGGTCCAGCGGTCGGTGGCCCAGTCGTGTTCGAAGTAGCCGATCGGACTCCGGGCGTCTTCGCCGAAATAGCGCACGAGCTCTTCGAGCACCCGACCGCGACGCGCCGCTGCGTCGGCGGGGAGTTCGCTTGGTTCGGTAAATGCCAGGAGCACGCCAGCGGGCGATCCTGGGGAGGTGTTGTCGACCGTAAACCCAACGCCAGGAAGGTCGCCGATCGCGGTTCCGCTTTCACCGCGTTCCCGCCAGAAAGGCGAGGCGTAGACCACGTGGGTCTTCATCCCCATACCCACGCCCCATTGCTGCTGAAGCTGGCGGCGGTCAACGGAGAGCTCGGGGGCAAAGCGAATCCCTTCGACGTCCGCCGGCATCATCGCGATCACCACCCGATCGGCACGGATCGGTCCGCGGGTCGTCTCGAGGGTTACGCCGCTGTCGTCGGCCGCCACCTCCGAAACCGCCGTCCCGATGAGAACACGATCGGCGAGTTCATCCGCCAACCGAAGCGAGATCGCCTGCGCGCCGCCTCGGACGCGCAACTCCTCCGCCCGCCGCGTTAGCGACTCCAGCCCGCCGGCGGAGGCGGCGTAGCTGGCGTACCAAAGAAGGGAAACCTGATCGACCGACGCGGAGAGTGTGGTCGCAACCTCGAACGCAAACGTCTCTCTGGCTTCCGCGGTTCGCGTCGTTTCCCGCAGCCAGTCGCCCACCGTCTGGCCGTCGAGATCCGCGGCGCCGGGTGCCGTCCAGGGTGCGTCGAGGGGTATCGTTGCTGCGAGGGCCTCGAAGCGTTCGCGCGCCGCGAGATAATCCGAACGCGCAGGTTCGTCCGTCGGCGCATCCATCGAGGCTGCGTCGGCGCGAAAACGAAACCCCTCGAAGTGATAGACGACGTCCCCCGGTACTTGCACGTCGAAGGTCTCGAGGCCGAGGTCGCGAACGAGATCGAGGATCGCTGTCTGGGTCGAGCCGATCCACTGACCTCCCGCTTCGATGACCCAGCCTTCGTCGTTCGGCTGATTCCAGGTGCGGCCGCCAACGCGATCGCGCGCCTCCAGAACGAGAACGTCGATCCCTTCCCGCGCGAGAAGGCGCGCGGTCACGAGACCCGCCAACCCTGCGCCGATGACGACGACTTCGGCGGAAGTCCGCGCAGCGCTGGAGCCACACCCGACGCTGAGCAGCGGAACGGCGGAAGCGGCGCGAAGAAACGTACGACGGCTTTGACTCATCGAGGACCTCACTCAAGTTCGGAAAGCAATGACGCAGTGTGTTTGCGGTAGAAGGCGACAGGATCGCGTCGCGCCCGGAGGCGCTTGGCGAGCTCCTTGAAGAAGACGTAGCGAAGGGAAACGGGCGTTTCGGCTTCGCTCTTGGCGCGGGGCGGGTCGTCACCGAAGACGCGATCCCACCAGCGTTGCTCCATTTGGTAGAGCTGATTTCCACCGGCGTCGGCAACGAGGTTCCAGAAGCGCTGCTCGAGGATGCGCATGGTTTTGTCGTTCGCCGGGCGCGCGTCATGAACGAGGCGGTGAATGGCCTCTCGCTGATCGTCGGAGGCGCGGCGCGATGCGACGTCGAGGAGGCAAAGACCGCTGAGGATGGTGGCCTCGAGGACGTCCCGCCGATAGCGCGCGGGGGTGAAGCGGTAGAGAAGATCGAAGACGCGCAGGTCCGCGTGGGCGAGATCGACCACGCGGGTTGGTCCGCCCTGACGAACCTCCACCAAGCCGAGGTCGGCGAGGCGATGCACCGCCTGGCGCACGATGATCCGCGAAGTGCCGGCTTGTTCGGCGAGAACTCGCTCGGGAGGGAGTGCGTCCCCTGGGGTGAACTCGCCGTCGAGAATCGCGCGGGCGAGCTCCTCAAAGACCTGCTCGGAGGAGTGGACACGAACGGCCTTTCCGATCGGCATAGGCACATAGTAACTTGGTTACCAAGTTAGTCAAGAGGCGACTGCGTATCTGCGTTTCCCTCAACTTTCCAAGGTGTTAGCGCCGGATGCCCACTGAGCCCGGCTGGATGTCAATAAAATCAGGTGGGCTACTTTTGGCGCCCGAGCGGCGGGCTACTTTTGGCGCCTTCGAGCCGCGCCCGTTCAAGTCCTTCAACGCGATCACATCCAGGCCATGCTTTGGAAGCTATCGCGGAAAAGTCACCCCCAAGGGCAATTCTGTCATCCTCAAGTACTTGAATATTTCTTAATTCACCATCATCCATGTAGTTAAAGGAATCGTCAAT
>JBCDAA010000705.1:0-2325 GCA_039186435.1 Myxococcota bacterium
GCCGGCGGTGCCGTGCATGGTCGTTTGCAGCTGCACGCTCGGGTAGTTCTCTGCGAAGTAGTTCGCCACGAACGTGAGCTGGCGGACGACGTCCTCGTCCGGGGCCTCGAGGAACTCGCTCGGGTCGAAACCCACCGAGAAAAAGTCCGGCGGCGTCTCGCCGACGCGCGCTTCGATGGCGTCCGCGATCTGCTCTTCGTCACTTCGAGGATCGTCCGGGTCGAGAATCGACGTGTCGCCCTGCTGCGCGCCGTAGAGGCGCATGCCGCTGGAGCGAGGAAGTCCCCGCCGCAGTCCGTAGTCGGAGAGATCGCCGGTGCCGACGCCGGTGTGGCCGAAGCTCGCGAGGTTTTTGATCAACCAGTCGATGTAGCGGCGGCCGTCCTCTAGGTAGCGCTCGTCTTCGAGGCGAAACGCATCGCCAAGCTCGAGGGGATGGGTAAGGTGAAGGCTGACGCTTCGGTAGGTGTACGCCGGCGTGTGCTCTCGCTCGAGCGCTTCAAAGGCAACGCGCGCAGGCACGAACTCTTCTTCTGGATGAAAGAAGCGAACGCCGAGGGAATGGAGCCATTCGTAGGCGGCGTACTGGCGACCGAGGAGGCCGCCGCCGGAGAGTTCGACGAAGCGACCAGCGCACTCCTCCGCAGCGATGCGAAAGGTTTGATCGGTGGCGCCTTCGAGGGACCGGTCGTTGAGCCCGTCGCCCGCGAGGACAACGCGGGAGGCGTTTCCGCAGCGAACCTCGCCTTGGTGTTCGACGACCGCTGCGCTTTCGCCCATCTGCCCGAGGTAGGTCGCGATGTCGTTCGCGGCCCAGCGCACCGCTTCGGGCGCGTCGGGCGACACGTAGATGGACCACTCGGCGTCGCCTGCAGGAATCGACGAGCCCCCGCACGCAAGCACCAGCACACACCAAAACCACCGCATGGGCGTAAGGATGACGGGGCTGTGAACGTATTTCACGCACTGCCGTGATGAAACTCTGTCGTTGCTCGCGGGTGCTGTCGTCGCTCGCGGGTGCTGCCCTCAACCGCGGTGTTGTCCTCAACCGCGGTGTTGTCCTCAACCGCAGTGTTGTCCTCAACCGCAGTGTTGTCCGCCGTTCGAAGGCCGTAGGATCCGGGCGATGGCGGAGCCCTCACGGCTTGGCGCGCTCGGTCTTGGGATCACCGCTGCGGCAGGAGCCCTTTGGTGGGGCGCCATGGCCGCGTTTCCGGAGGCGCGCCGCTTCTTTCGCTCGGCTGACGTTCCGGATGCCGCGTTCTTTAGCTTCGCGGCCGCTGATGTTCCGCTCTTCGTCGGCGGCAACGCCATCGCGGCGTGGATGCTGTGGCGGCGTTCGCAGAGCCCGTGGACCGAACGAGTGGTTTGGCTCGCCTTTGGCTGCACGCTCTACCCGACGCTCCACACCCTCGCGGAGACCTTTCGGAACGACGGCGCGACCTGGGCCGCGTCGATGAGCATGCTGTCCGCGACCGCCCTGGTTTCCCTCGTTGCCTGGGCGACGCGGCAAGGCGGCAAGACCTTCACGCCCTCGGCGGATCGCAGCGTGGTGGCTCATCTTCTTCGAACGCTTCTCTACAGCGCGTTCTTCTGGGGGACCTTTCTCGGTCTCGCGCCGTGGCTTCTCGTTCGCATGGAGGCAGACCTTGGGATCCCGCAGCTTCCGGTGGTTCCCTGGACGGTGTGCGCGGGTCTCGCGGCTCCGGCCGTGATCCTGAATCTCGCCGCCGGCGTCACCATGGCGCGGATCGGTCGCGGGACACCGCTTCCGCAGGACACTGCGCGCCGCCTGGTGGTCGCGGGACCCTATCGCGTGGTGCGAAATCCGATGGCGCTCTCCGGCTGCACAATGGTGGTCCTCGTCGGTGTGGCTGTCCGATCCCCCTCGGTGGTAACGGCGGGAGTCGCCGCTGCGGTTGCATGGCATACGCTTGCTCGCCCTCCGGAAGAGGCGGACCTCCTCGCGCGATTTGGGGAGCCCTACCGGCGCTACCAGCAGGAAGTTCCGCTGTGGCGTCTTCGATGGCCGCCGGTTCCTCGGCAGGAGTAGCGCGGCACCACGTCCTTCGGCGATGCTTCGGGCATGTGCATGTTCTCGAGACCGGTAAAGGAAGTCAGCGGAACGCAGATCTATGGCCGGGTTCTTCCAGACGGTCGCCAGGCGCTCGCCTACTCGATGAAGGTTGGCCTTCTGGAGCCGACCGCGATGGTGCTGCCCCTACCGGTTCCTCCCTCGCCTGGAGAGGACGCGCTCGAGTTCGTCGACCTCCAGCGCTATCGCAACTTCTTCGACTACCTGGATGCCACGCTTCCGCTGCGGAA
>JBCDAA010000706.1:0-2301 GCA_039186435.1 Myxococcota bacterium
ATTCGCGATGGCGAGCACTGGGTCGTCGCGCCCTCCTATCTGTCGATGCGCGGCCGGGAGGGGTGGCAGGTCACGGGCGTGACCATGCACCCAAGTCCCGAGCACGCCGGAAGTCTGCTCGTGTTTGCCCAGCGCCTGATCGACAAGCGTCGCTAAACCGCGCTGCCAAAGTCTACGGACAGATTTCTTCGCGGCCGCGATTGACGACTGCGGTTTCGAGCACGGTGGTTTCGCCGTCGGCGCCCACGAACACGCGCGAGTCTTCGACCGCGCCGCCGCAGGGAAAGGTCGTCGTTGTGATCACCTCGAAACCGCCGGGAACTTCCTGGGCTGCGGGAATGTCGCAGGCGACGAAGCCGCGCGTTTGAACCTGTGCGAGGAACGCCGCATTTGCGGCGCTGGCGACCGGCGCGAGGAAAGCGTTCACGGCGCCCGTGCCGATCACGCCAACCTCGTCGCCGCGCGTGAACACGAGATACGCAAAGCTTGGCGGCGCACCTCCGCCTGGCGTTTCCGCCCAGCCATCTCCCGCGGGTAGCAGGTTGTTGTAGGCGTCCATGCACGCCGCAGCGTCCGACGCGCCACCGCAGAGGGAGCCGATCGTCGAGGTCGTCAGGCCGCCACGAAGCTCGAGGTAGTCGACGGGGTCGCCGGGGGTTAGCCCATCGATGGAGAGAAAGGTGTTGCCGCCACAGGCGTTGAGGTCCAGTCCGGTTCGGTCGAGACGCTCGGTGGAGTCGCTGCTTCCGCAGGCGATCGCGAAGAGAAGAAAGAGTCGAAGTCGCACGAGCGGAGTAGCAGCAAGAAGGGTGCCGGCGATCTTCCGGAAAATCGTGTGCCGAACGATGCCACTGCCGGAAACGCGTTCCTCTGAAATACGGCGAGGTGCAATCGCGTAGGCTCCCTCGACCGATGCACACCACGGCTCGATGCTCGCTGCGCGGACTGCTCTGCGTCCTTCCTGCGTTTCTGATGGCGTGTCCACGTCCCCCTTCGGTGGAGACGCCTCTTCGAGAGCAGGACGGACGAACGCTCCGTCTTGAGGTGGCGCTTCCCGACGCGCTTCCGGCGAATGGAATGGTGTCGGCGTACGTCGTGACGGCCGAAGAGGCAGAAGAAGGCCTCGGCCGCGATCCCCGTCGCTTTCTCGAGTTTCTCCAGCGCGTTCAGGTGATGGGCGCCCGAAGCGATCGCCGCTTTGTCGTCGAGCTCGAAGCACCACCGGGCGATGTTCATGCGCACATTTTCTTCGACACGGCGGCGCTCGGCTTGGAGGTCTTCTTTGGACCGCGACCGGGCGTTGCGTCGGGACACCTAGAGCTCTCGGCGGGCACGCATCACGGCGAACTCACGCTCGAGGGGGAGCCTTTCGCCGAGCCGAGAGAGGCCTGTGGTCAAGGTCCCCGGGAAGAGCTGGTGGTTCTCCAAGCGCCCGAGACCGCGCGCGAGGGGGACTCCGGCGAGCAGCGCCTCTGCGTCTATCGACCCGCTTCCTACGGCGACGGGGAAGAGCGCTACCCTGTGCTCTTCGCGCTTCCCGGCTATTCGGGATCCCACATTCACGGTGATGCCTTTGGCGCCCGCACGCTGGTGGACCGCCTCAGTCACGAGCTCGGGGTCGCGGTGCTGCTCGTCGGCGTTGCGACGCGAACGCCCGAAGGAACCAGCTACCTCGATCGCTCGCCGCGCTTTGGCGATTGGGATCGTTACCTTAGCGAGCGCGTGATCACCGAGATCGATCGACGTTACCGCACGCTCCCGCGCCGCGCGGTCTTTGGTCATTCCACGGGTGGCTGGAACGCGATTCACTGGGCGACTCATCACCCCGAACTCTTCGCGGCGGTCGGCGCGAGTTCCGCCGACGCGCTCGATCTCGATCGCTGGCTTCTCGAAGACGGTCACGTGCGGCCTTCGCTGCTTTCGTGGATGCGCGTCGAAGACGAGCTCGAGGGGCGCGGGCAAATGGTGAGCTACGCGGCGTCGTGGTCGCCGGCGAACACCCCACGTGGTTTTGCTTGGCCGGCGGATCTCCAAAGCGGCGTGCTTGGCGACGTATACGAGCAGTGGCGCCGACGTTCGCCCATCGTGGAGCTTCAGCAGCCCGAAGGCCTTCAGCGCGTGCGACAGCTTTCCGGGCGCATCGTCATCACCGCGGGACGAAACGACGAGTTCGACCTCTTTGCGCCCTCCGAGTCCTACGTGGATGCGTTGCGCGCCGCTTCGATCGACGTGGAGTGGCTGCCGACGGAGCTCGGCCACTTTGGTGAAACGGAGGCTCGCTTTACCGAACTCCTCCGCTTC
>JBCDAA010000707.1:0-2287 GCA_039186435.1 Myxococcota bacterium
GGGGGCGGGGCGACGATGGTGCGCTCGGCGACGGAACGGAACGAAGACTCAACACGCCAACGGATGTGACGGGCCTGAGCGACGGCATTGCGCTCGGCTCCTCCAACAACCACACCTGCTCGATCCGAACGGGCGGGTTTCCGGTTTGCTGGGGCAAAGGCAACGCCAACGGCACGGGTACCGGTGACGCCGAAACCCCCGTCGCGCCCACCGGGCTCGGCGCTGTGTCGCGGATCGACGCGGGCGGCAACTTCAGCTGTGCCCTCGACGACGTAGGTCAGCTCTGGTGCTGGGGAACCAACACGTCGGGACAGCTGGCCGTCGGAAGCACGACGACCTCGCGCACGCCGATTCGGTCGACCTTTACGACGCCTCTTGCCGAGTTGAGCACGGGCCAGGGACATGCCTGCGCGATCGGAACCGACGCGACCCTTTACTGCTGGGGCGCGAACGGCCTCGGTCAGGTGGGCGATGGAACGACCTCCGACCGCCGCGAACCCGTCGAAGTCGTTCCCTAGCGCTCTTCGCTCTCCCTACCCGACTGCGCCCTCCCTACCCGACTGCGCCCCTTCAAACGTTTCCACGTGGAGTTCCGGATGACGTCCCGGCACCGCAACGCGAAACCAGATGAAGGGGAACACGGGATTCGGCAGTACGTACTTCCAACCAAGGCTCCGCGAGCGCACATCGCCGATGACGAGGTCCATCCACACGTAGACGAACTTGTAAAAGCAGATTCCCGGAATGTAGTTCGTCTGAAAGCCGTCAGTGCGAAGGAACCTCCGCTGAATGTAGAAGTTCCCCTCAAAGGGAGTGATGCCCCAGCCGCGCGGACCTTCCGCGAGTAGCGTCCCCGTTGGCGTGTGAACGATGCGAATGCCGCGCGTCACGAACTACTCGGCCGGCGCGGGGGTAAAGCGAATGTCCGCGTCGATCGTGCGCAGCACCCCGCAGGTTGGATTGCGCATGTGAAAGTGGTAGCGACCGCGCCCCTGCCGGATCATCGCCTGCCAGATGAACGCCAGCGGGTAGTTATTCTGACACGCGAGGTCCGTACCTGGACCGCCGCTCACACGCTGCGCGGCATGGCTACCAAAGTCCGGGCGGCCGGGCGTACCGGTGAGGCCCGTGAGGATCTGACAGGGTGACGGTCCCGGATCGAAGCCGCCCCACACCGAGTCGAGAACGATCGCTCCGCCCGCGCCGGAGTCCTCGTAGCGGTAGTCGACGCTCCAGACGAAGGGCTCACAGGTGCTCGGCGGCAGATCGTGCGCACGCCAGCGAACCTCGTAGGTGCCCGCGGTCGGTGCCGCCATGACGTTCACGGGAATCGCGTTGCTGCTCTCCTCTTCGCCGGGCGTCACGATGTCGATGGAGAGGTCGTACATCTCGCCCATCTGAACGCCCTGCGGCGTGTCGAAGGTGACCCAGGTACCGTGCGCTTCGAGCACGCTTCCCGTCGCAACGACGCTGCCGTCGAAGGAACGCCGAAACACCGCGCGAAGGCGCGAGGCGTCCTCCCCAAACCCGGCGCCGTTCACCCGCACACGCTCCCGAAACGTGACCTCCGGCGGTTCAACAGAACGCGCGACAAAGGTGCGCTCCACTGGAATGGAGCGCATCACCATCTCATCCGTGTCCTCGCGGCGAACCACGAAGTCGACCACGTCGCCAAGCCGCGCGGACTCTTCGGACCCGAGGTAGACGCACATCTCGGTTCCGTTTTCGTTCACGTGCACATCGTCGACGTCGATGCCAATGCCCCCCGGGTTCTGCACTTCGACACTCGCCAACGTCCCGTCCTCCTGGCGAAAGCCGACGCCGAGAAGGCATAGCGTTTGCGGCCGGCGGCGACGCTCGAGGTTCCGCGGTTCGGATTCGGTGATCTCAAGCCCAAACTCAACGCGCCACTGAAGAAGCCCCGGCGTGTTGACGAAGTCGTCGATGGCTTTGGCCACGCCGACCGCGGCGCCAAACGTCGCCGCGCGATTGACGACGTTCGCCGTGAGGTTGAGGTTCGACGCCAGGCGCGCTGCAATCCGCGCGATCACCCCGCCCGGACGCGCAGCGACGCCGAACGCCTGCCGCGCGATCAGCCGCGTCATGGGCCCAAGGTTGTCGGCGTCGCGAAGAAACGCGTTCAAGACCAGCGTAATCGCGCTCTGCGCGTTCCCCGCCCCAAAGGCCGTTCGCACATCCTGCACCACGTCGTAGTTGTGAATCAGAAAGGACTGCGCGATCGGCCCGGGGTTGAGCTTTGCGCCCACCACCTCGTTGAAGATCGGCA
>JBCDAA010000708.1:0-2281 GCA_039186435.1 Myxococcota bacterium
CCGCGGTCCGTCTGGCGCGCAATGAACGGCGCGCCCATATTCCAGCCGAAACCGACGGCGCTGTTGCCGCCGCCCGTCGAGTACGCGAGCGAAAGCGAAGGCTGCACCCCGTTGCGGCCTTCCGGCAGCGCGATCGGCACGCTGAAGGTACCCGTCCCGCTCGAGAGATTCGGCGTGAACGATTCGCCCATCCCTTCGACGCTCGCCTCGGCCGATGGCAGCGAGATCCGCGAGGGCTCCACTGCGCTTTTTGTCTCCGTACCCGTCGGCAAGGAGACCGGCTCCGCATCCGCGGGCACCTCCTCCGCGGGTAGCTCCGCCGCGTCCGCGAGTCGCTCGCGCACTTCCGGATCCAACTCTTCGAACTCCGCCGGAAGAGCCTCGCGGAGGTCCTCGCGAACCTCCTCCGGGAGCTCTTCCGCAAACTCCGGCAATAGCTGCGCCGAGGCGACGTCCGCCAGCAGCACCACACACGCAATCCATCCAATACGCATGGTCATCCTCACGAATCCGGAAGAAAGAACGTGGCGAGTTCGCGCTCGCCGCTTGCGCTCGACCCGATCCACGCGACGGTCGCGCCGCTTCCGGTTCGGGTGAGCGAGGTGGTCTGCGGGTCTGCAAAACGAATCGCATCCGCCAACTCCGCGAGCTCGTCCGGCACGAACGTATCGCCGAACCCAAGCACCGGAAGCGCAAGCGGTCCCACTTCGTGAAGCTCCGCCCACGCGCGCCCGAAGGGCACAATCTGTCGCGAACGTTCCCGCGCATCGCTTTCCGCGACCGTGACCGTTCGGCCGAGCTCCCCCGCGATCACGTTGCCGAAGAAATCGTCCGCGAACGACGTCCACGAAAACGCAAACGCGAAGCCCCCGAGCCCTGTGACGCGAGGACCGATCGCCTCGTCCGCGACGAGGTAGACGTCGCCTGCTGCCTCGCCCGACGAAAAGGCGCGCGCCCAGATCTGTCCCTCACTCTCCCACGCGACCACGCCTTCGCGACCGTTGGTGGTGACGCTCAACGCGCCCGTGGCGCCAACACTGAGCGCGGCGGGTGACATCCGAATCGAACCGCGGTGTTCACGGATCCAAATGCGGCCATCCTCCTCACGCCAGGCGACGACAACGCCCTCGCCCGTGCTCGCAGCAGCCACGTTGACGCCATCCACCGGCGCCATCGCCGTCGAAGTCGCATCGCGAACGCGCCGAAGCTCCACGCCGCGCGCCGTCTCGTAAGCGACAACCGTGTCTTCATCATCGACCGCAACGGAAGGGTGCGCGATCCACGGAACGGGCCCCGCCACGAGCGTCTCTTCGCCGTCTCGAACGAGCCGGAGCGTCCGCATCGCGGTCGCGCGCTCCTCTTCGATCCACACGACGGCTTCACCGGCCGCGGCCGTTTCGACGAAACGCCTTTCGTCGTCCTCCACTGCGAGCACGGACACCGTCGGTTCGCACGCCGACGAGCAGCCGTCTCCCTCGATGAGGTTTCCGTCGTCGCAGCCCTCGCGAAGCGCACCGTCCGGTTCGCGATAGCCGTCGCCACACGCGCGAACGACGCACTCGGACGCAACGCAGTGGAGCGACTCGTCCTCGCCGCAGCTGGCGCCATCCGGCATGGGCTCCTCGACGCAAACGCCCTCTTCGCAGCGCGCCACAAAACACGGCGGCGGCGTCCCGCACTCGCAGACCGCGGCGTCGGGAGAGTCGACCTCGGCGTCGCTCGTCAACGCGGCATCGCTGGCATCCGCGCCCCCGTCGAGGGCCGAATCCGGCATCGAAGCATCGGGCGTCCAGGCCGCGTCGACAAAGGGCCCCACGTCCACGTCTTCCGCGACGTGAGACCCTCCGCACGCTGCGACCCACGCCCACCCGAAGGCGGCGAGGGTTCGCATCGTTTACTCCTGCCGCGTCCAGTAGCGGTACTGAAGCAGGAGCTGCACATCTTCGACGTTCGACCACGCGAGGGCCGGGTCGTCCCAGATGCGCAAGGTGTAGGTTCCGCTCAGCGGCCGGCCGACCAGCTCCCGACGCAGGTAGGGATCGATCAGCCCGCGGTCCGCGCCGGAGAGCGGATTGGTGAGGTAGCGCTCCGCAGCGAGCGCCCGGGCACGTTCGACGCGACCTCGGAAGAGCGGCGCATCGTAGAGCCCGCCTCCGTGGTTGCGCACGGGATAGGGACCGTCGTGCACAATCGAGTACGCGACATTGCCCGAGGCGTAGCAGGTCGAACCGCCGCCCACCGCTTCGCAGTCGCGTACGTTCGTGCCCACCACGTTGATGGC
>JBCDAA010000709.1:0-2276 GCA_039186435.1 Myxococcota bacterium
GCCGTCCTCGAGCTCGAGCTTGCCTCGCGCGTCGGGCGCAAGCGCGATCCGGCGAGGATGCGCCTCCGCGTCGAGGCGCTCCGAGTGCCCTCCTTGGGCCAGGCGACCGCTCACCCTCGCCGGAAGGTGCAGCACCCAGCTCCCGTCGGGGGCTTCGACGAAGAGGGGTCCGCGAAAACGCTCGTCCCGCACGACGACGTCCGACTTGGGATCCGGCCCAACCCGTAGCGCGGAGCGAACCATCGCCTCGCTTCGAATCCGCCCGCTCTGGGCGAAGGCCACCCGAAGCGCACGGTCTGCCGCCGTCAGCCATGCGTTGGCCCGCATCGCCTGCGTCATCGCCCCCTGTCTCGCCTTTTCCGGTGCCGCCATCTTCATCTCCTGCCCTTGCTGAGACAGCGCCCTTCACGGGAAGTTCCGAAAACCATCAACAAAAACAAATAGATGGCGCGTGTCGCGACCCGTTCAAAACGGTTCAGGAAAATGACGAGAAGGGGATCCTTTGAGCCCAGCTGGTTACCCTCGGGCCATGTCCAGGGATGCTCGCGCCAAACTCCGCGCTCGGTTGCAGGAAGCGCTTCGCAAAGAAAAGACCGAGGAGGCGCTCTCCCTCTACGCCGAACTTGAAAAGGCCGAGCCGACGGAACCTCGCTGGCCCCATCGCCGCGGCGATTTGCTCCGGCGCATCGGTCGCGAATGGCAAGCCATCGATTGCTACCAGCGCGCGGTCCGCGCCTACAGCGAACTCGGCTTCGTGGCGCGAGCCGCCGCCATGGCGAAGGTCATCCTCGCCATCGACCCGGGACGCACCTCCATCCTCGAAGAGGTCGACGGCGCCAAGGCGCAGGAGCTCCATCGCGCGAAACGACCCGGCCCGCCTCCGCTTCCGCCGAAGAGCGAGAAGAAGCGCCGCTCCCGAATCACCGACGACGCGCTCGTTCTCGAGCTCGCCGAAGACGCGGACGACGACGAGATCCGCTTTGTCGACATCGACATCGACGTCGAGGATCCCATCGAAATCCGCGTTTCCCCGCAAGAGCTTGCGCCTCGCCCCCCAACGCGCCGCACCCTCGAAGACATCGATCTCGACGACATCGTTTTTCTCGACCTGGACGAGGAGCCCGAGCGAATCGACGTCGACACGCTCGCGGAGCTGCCGTCCATGCCGCTCTTTGCGGAGCTGCCCCCCGAGGCGCTTTCTCGCCTTCTTCAAGCCGCGGAGCTCGTCGAGCTCAAGGAAGGCGACGCCCTCATGCGCACGGGCGACGACAGCAACGCGCTCTTCGTGCTCGTCGAGGGTCAGGTCGAAGTGAAGGTGCCGGGGCGCCACATCGGCGACGCGATTCTTCTTGGCGAAGGGGACCTCGTCGGCGAGTCGTGCCTTCTCGACGACGTGCACCGCCGCGCCGACGTCATCGCCCGGGGCCCCGTGGGCGCGCTCCGCATTCCGAAAGCGACCCTCGACGACCTCGTCGACGAATACGCCGAACTCGGTGACGTGATCCTCGAGCTTCTCGGTCGGCGTCTCATCTCGAATATGCTGCAGACCTCACCCGTCTTTGCTGCCTTTGACGCCACGACGCGGAGCGAGCTCGCGGCGCTCTTCGAACTCCGCCGCGCGAACGAAGGCCTGATCCTCGTGAAGCCCGGAAAGCGCAGCGACGGTCTCTACTGCACGCTCCTCGGTGAGCTCGAACTCTTCGTCGGCAACGAAACCCGCCGCGCCGGTCCGGGCATCATCTTCGGTCAGCGCACGCTCCTCTCCCACGAGCCCTCGCGTCTCGGCGTTCGGTGCGCGACCGAAGTTCTCCTCCTGCGGCTTTCCGCGCAGAAGTTCACGACCCTCGCCGCGATGTACCCGACCGTATTGATGTACCTCAGCGAGCTCGCGAGCGGCGACCACGGCGACCCGACAAGCTAGGACTCGTCCAGGTCAGGCCGGAATGAACGCGCGGGGCCCGCGACGCGAGCCACTCTGTGCGCTATCCCTCCGGAACAAAACCCAGCCGCCCGGTGAACCTTGCATACGCTCTCCGTCGTCCTTCCCTTTCACAACGCCGAGCCCACCCTTGCGCGCGCGCTCGTGTCGGTTCTCAAGGACGCGGACGAGGGCGCCGAGATCATCGCGATCGACGACCGGTCGACCGACGGATCCGCGGCGATCGCGGCCGCGGTCGACGACCCTCGCCAGCGGGTGATTTCGTCGGCGGTCCCAGGGGTGGTGGGCGCCGGGAACACAGGCATAGCCCCCGCTTCCGGCGCCCTCATCGCCCCCC
>JBCDAA010000710.1:0-2247 GCA_039186435.1 Myxococcota bacterium
CTGCGTCAGCCGACGAGATCCCGCGCGCTTCATCGCGCTCGTGACGCCTGCGCAGCGGGAGCAGCTTCCTCTTCCGTTCGACGACATGGCTCGCACGCGAGGCCGACATTATAGTCGAAAGTCCTTTCTTTGCGGCGGAGCGGACTACACCTCGAGCACCACCTTGCCGCGCGCGCGTTTGGTTTCCATGTACCGATGCGCCTTTTGGACGTCGCTCATGGGAAACGATCGGTCGACGATGACTCGCAGCTTGCCGCCGTCGATTTTCCGACGAAGCCAATCGAGCTGCGACCGCCGCGACCTCACGACCACGAGCTTCGCGCGCTGTTTGCGGAGTGACGTCCGGGCAACGTCTTTCAGGATACGCGCGCTTGGGACGGTGTGAACGTACCGCGCGCATGGCTCGAGCAGCGCCCTCGCCTCGTCGAAGGCAAAGTTGCCAAACACGTCGAAGAACACGTCGAACTTCTGACCGAGGTCGAGCGGATTCTCTTGGGTGTAGTCGACGACCTCGTCTGCTCCGAGCCCCCTGACCAACTCGACGTTGCGGTGGCTGCACACCGCCGTGACGTGAGCGCCGAAGATCTTGGCGATCTGCACGGCGAATACACCGACGCCACCGGATGCGCCGTTGATGAGCACTCGCTGCCCGGCCGCGACGCCAGCCTCGTCGCGCAGCGCCTGAAGTGCCGTCTGCGCAGCAAGGGGGACGGCGGCCGCGGCACGAGGTCCGATGGTTCGCGGAGCCGACGCGAGCTGGTCGGCATCGACCGCAGCGTACTCCGCATAGGCGCGGCCGGAGAAGTCGTTGATCATGCCGTACACCGAGTCTCCAACGGACAGGTCGGTGCCTGCGCCCGTTTCCACCACCGTGCCCGCGATGTCGTGGCCCACGATGAGCGGGAACTTGTTCCCGGTGGCGATCTTGAACTTTCCTTTTCGAACGATGACGTCCTTCGGATTCACCCCGACGAAGGTGGTCTGCACCAGCACCTGCCTGCTCTTCGGAAGCGGGCTCGGCACCATGACTTCCTGGAGCACCTCAGGCGGCCCGTATCGGTTGATGACGACGGCGCGCATCGTCCGTTCGCAGTCGAGCCGTCGCCCGTACTGTGGCAGCGCGCTCATCGCATCCTCGGCGTGGTTTGCCCTGTTGACCGGTCGTTCGCATGCATCGATCGGCATCCTACGCCGCGCGCCGGTGTGGAGTAGGTGGAGCGCGGCATAGCTGCTATGCGGCGACCGCTGCAAACGAGTCGAGCTTCCGTGCTACGTTCGCGACCGCATAGTTGCCATGCGCTCACCGCCAATGCCGACGACACTTCCGCACCTCGACGACCTACAGCTTCTGTGTGCAGTCGTCGACCGCGGCAGTTTCAGTGCCGCAGCGTCGCACCTCGGAACGACCCAGCCCCGGGTGAGTCGTGCGGTTGCACGGCTCGAAGAGCGGCTCGGGATTCCCCTCGTGCGCCGGAGCCCGCGGGGAATCGCCGTGACGCAGGAGGGAGAGCGCTATGCGGCCTATGGTCGGCGCCTGCTCGCCGAGCTCCAGGTGCTCGAGGCTGAGCTCGTTGCCGAGGACTCGGACAGTGGACGGCTTCGCGTCAGCGCTCCCCCGGCGGTGACCCGTCGGCTCCTTCTGCCTCACCTGGCATCCTTCTGCAGCGAGAACCCGCAGGTTCGCTTAGAGCTGTCTTTGGGCGCGCGTCGCGTCGACTTGATCGAGGAAGAAGTAGATGTGGCCATCCGGTTCGGGCCGCTCGAAGAAACCTGGCGACGCTCCCGTCGCCTGCTCGATGGGTCTTTCCACGTGTATGCCTCCCCGGGGCTCGGCCCGACGGCATTGGAGAACCCGGGAGAGCTCGCGGAGTGGCCTTCGGTGGTCCTTCACACGACCCACCTACGCGACCGCTGGCCGTTCGTCGTCGAGGGCGAGGTCACCCTGGCTCCGGTGATGCCCAAGCTGTTGGTCGACGACGTCGACGCCCTCATCGCGTTCGCCGTGGAGGGAGCAGGCATCGCCATGCTTCCGGATTTTCTAGTACGGGATGAAGTGGCAGACGAACGACTCGTCCGACTGACGACTGCGCAGCAGGCCGCCCCCGCCCAGGTGTTCGCGGTCACGACATCGCCGCCGAAGCGAGCCACGCGATTGGTCGAGCACCTGGCGAATCGACTTACCGTTCCCACTACTGATTGAGGTCGACCGGGTAGTACCGACCATTGTTGGGGTCCGCTGGCAGGCCC
>JBCDAA010000711.1:0-2231 GCA_039186435.1 Myxococcota bacterium
GTCCCGGGAACCGACGGAGAAAAGATGAGCAAGAGCCGCGGCAACGCGATTCCGCTCTTTGCCTCGCCCAAGGCGCTTCGAAAGACGATCATGACGATCAAGACGAGCTCCGAAGGGCTCGACGATCCGAAAGACCCGGAGTCCTCGACGGTGTGGCAGCTTTGCCGCCAGTTTGCGCCCGACGCGGCAGAAACGATGGCCGAAAAGCTTCGCCGAGGCGTCGGCTATGGCTGGGGTCACGCGAAACAGGACTTCTACGAAGCGCTCGAAGCAGAGCTTGGGCACATGCGAGCGCGCTACGAAGAGCTGCGGGCCGATGAGGCAGCGCTCGACGAGGCGCTCGCATTGGGCGCTGCAAAAGCGCGGGCCGCGGCTCAGCAGACCATGCGACGGGTGCGGGAAGCCGTCGGAATTCGGCGCCCTCTCTCGGATGGCAAGAGCACCATCAAAATGAAGAACACCTGAAGATTCGCGTCCTCAGGTTACGCCCATGCATCTTCTGCGACAGACCGTACGATGACTGAAACCCCGCGATCTTCCGTGCGCGCCCTGCTACTGGCAGGCGATGCGCCTGGACGGACCGAGGTTCAGTCTCGAATTGCAGAGCGATGTGAAGAAATCGAGTGCTTTCACGACGCTCCGGCCAGCGCGCGCTGGGCGTTACGCGTGAGATTCGAAGGACGTGTTCACGAAGTCTGGATGGAAGCGACCACTCGCGACGGCTTCGACGTGCATGTTCGAACGGGCGCGATCGACGCGGATCGCGCCGCCATCGCCGAAGACAGCGATTTTTGCATCGTCGTCGCCACCGCGTTCGCCGAGCGGCCGCTCTGGGAGTACCACAGTCAGCTCCGCCTCCTGGCGGCGGTCGCGAAAGACTGCGCGCTCGTCATCGACGACAACGCCTGCACTCCCTACGAACCCAGCTGGCTCTTCGAAGCCGCGCGATCGCAGACCCCTCCGAGCCCAAAGCGGCTCTACGCGGTGCACTGCGTCGTCGACAACGATCGCGTGTGGGCGCACACGCACGGCCTCCGTCGCTGCGGCAGCATCGAGATCGAAATGCTGGACGTTCCCAAGACGTCGATTCAGTGCCTCGCGCCTCTTCTCCACGCCGTCGCCGCGCAGTGGATTGAGCTCGGTCCTCCCGACGCGGACGAACCCTTCGTGCCAGGACGCGACATGGAGCTCGTGTGGATTCCGTGGCGCAAAGCGCTCGGGCGCAGCAAACCCCGCGGCCCCGGCGGCATGGACGATCGCGACGCCGCTCATGCCGGCGAAAGCGGCGTGCTCAAGGTTCCCACCGATAGCTGGACGGGACGAAAGCTCTGCTGTCCCTCGCGGCTCACACCGAACCTCGAACGAAACCCGATGCTCTACCTCTCCAACATGGAGACGGTTCGAATGGCGCTCCTCGCGGCCGAGCGTCTACCGCGGTTCGCCGCGCTCTTCGCGCGCAAAGGCGGTCATCCCGACTGGCGATTTCTCGTGAAGCTTGGCTATCCGGTCGATGGCGGCGACGACGAACAGCGCGAACACCTCTGGTTCGACGTACACGGCCTCGACGGAGCCGACGTGGACGCGACGCTCTTGAACGAGCCCTACCACGTGGCGCGTCTTCACTGCGGCGACCGGGGACCACACTCCCTCGAAAAGCTGAGCGACTGGACCGTCATCTCACCCTTCGGTCAGTTCGGTCCCGACGCGATCCATCGCCTCGAAGAAACCATCGACGCGCACCACTAGAAAAAACGACCGCCCGTTTTCCCAGGCGGCCGTTGCTGGTTTGATCACATCGCGACGAGGCCGCCGTCGACGTCGATCTCGGTGCCGTTCACGAAGGACGCCTGCTCCGAGAGCAGGAACGCGACTACGCGCGCGACCTCTTCGGAGGTTCCGAGCCGGCCGAGAGGGACCTGCCCCGCAAAGCCCGCCCGCGCTTCTCCAACCATGTCCTCCGGCAAGCCCACCTTTCCGAAAATCGGCGTGTCGATCGGGCCGGGCGCCACGCAGTTCACCCGAATTCCCCGCGGTGCCCACTCGGCCGCGAGCACCCGCGCAAGCGACCGAAGCGCACCCTTGGATGCGGCGTAGATCGCGGTGTTCGGAAAGCCTTTTCGGTTCGCGATGGTGGTGTTGAAGACCACCGACGACCCGCTTCGAAACGACTCGGAGAGCTTTCGGAGCAGGTAGTAGGGCCCGCGAATATTAAGTCCGAAGGTCTGGTCGAA
>JBCDAA010000712.1:0-2209 GCA_039186435.1 Myxococcota bacterium
AGTAGTTCCTATCTCAAGGCCGAACTCTGTTGGCGGATTAAGTTCAATTATCTTGTATATGGGCACATCATATTTCCTTGATAGCGAATAAAGGGTATAGCGGCCTGACCTGTCGGGCCGCCTCCGGCACTTGTGACACCGCGGAAGCCTGTGATGGTGTGAACCTAGAGTGTCCGCCAAACGATGTGTCCCCCAATGGTACGTTCTGCCGGTCAGCAACCGGGACTTGTGGCTTGGACGCGACATGCAACGGGGTGAACACGTTCTGCCCCCCGAATCCGGTACAGCCTGCAGGAACGTTTTGTCGAGGCTCCACAGGGACTTGTGCCCTCGACTCGTTCTGCAACGGGACCAACTCGTTCTGCCCCACCAACCCTGTGCTGCCCGCAGGAACGCTCTGTCGGCCCGCAAAGCCCTTCTTAGTGTGTGAAGGAGATGCGTTCTGTAACGGAACCAACTCGTTCTGTCCTTCGAACCCGTTCCTGCCGGCAACGACGGAGTGCCGACCCTCCACTGCCGGGTGTGACCCGGCAGAATTCTGCACCGGCGCGCAGCGTTTCTGCCCCACCGACGTGAACGGCTGCTAGGCCTCGCGAAACGGATCGAGATAAGGGCCCCTCATGCGGTAGCGTGAGGGGCCTTCGTCCTTATGACTTCAACGCTTCAACGTACCTACGACGACCTCACCGTCGTGATCCCTGCGGCCGGGCCCGTTCCCGAGGGCCTCGTCGCCCTTTCGAACATCAGCTGCCCGGCGATGGTCCCTGTCGCCGGCAGACCGGTGATCCACTGGACGCTTCGCTACCTCATCTCTCTCGGCATCAAGCGCTTCGTGATCGCCGTCGCGCAGCGCGGGCTCTACATCGAGGACTTCGTCGAGTGCACCTTCGGCAGCGAGGCCGAGGTGGAGTTCGTCGTGCCGTCCCGCGATGGAGGCGTGGGCCTCACCCTCAAGGAGCTCCTCGATCGCGTGACGACCCCGCGCGCGCTTGCGGTCCTCGGAGACACACACTTTCAGCTTCGTGACGCGTCCATGCTCGCGAGCGATACCGCGACCGTATTGGTGCATCCGGTCGAGGAGTCGCATCGCTGGTGCATCGCGCGCGTTGACGAGAGTGGCGCGGTCACAAGCCTTCACGACAAAGAGCCAGGTCTTCCCTTCCCCCTTCAGGCGCTGATCGGCGTCTACTTCTTCCCGGAAGCGTCCGTTGCGCGCGAGGCAGCGACCGCTGCCGTGGAAGCCGCCGCCAAGGAAGGTCGCGCCCGAAGCGAAATCTCCGCGGTGCTCCGCGGCGTCGGGGCGATTCGCGCCGAGGAAGCCGACGACTGGCTTGACGTCGGAAACCCCGACCGCCAGGCGAGCTCCCACCGAACGCTCCTTCAAAAGCGCGCGTTCAACGACCTCGAGATCGACCCGGTCTTCGGCACGATCACCAAACGAAGTCGCCACGTCGAAAAGTTCGTCGACGAGATCAACTACCTGCGCCTCTTGCCGCCAGACCTCGCGGTGCTCTTCCCTCGCGTGCTCGGTTTCAGCACCGACTGGAACGCGCCCGAGCTCACGATGGAGTACTACGGCTACCCCTCCCTTTCGGAGGTTTTCGTGTTCGAAAACGTCGACCCCTCAACGTGGGAAGGCGTGTTCGCGCATCTCTTCGAGGTGATCACCCGCGGCTTCATGCGCCACGCGCGGCCTCTTCCTTCGTCGGCGCTTCGGTACATGACGGTCGACAAGACCCGCGACCGGGTAGCCATGCTGAAGAGCGGCGAAGCGCCCCACGAGGTGCTCTGCGGACGCCAGGGAAAGCGCATCAACGGCGCGCCGCACGCCAACCTCGAGGAACGTTGGCCTGCGATTGAAGCGCAAGTCCGCGCGATGGCCGAAGGGGCGCAGGCCGGCGTGGTGCACGGGGACCTCTGCCTTTCGAACATCCTCTACGACCTTCGCTCGCGCATCGTTAAGCTCGTCGACCCCCGCGGAAGTTTCGGCACGGCCGGGCTCTTCGGCGATCCGCGCTACGACGTCGCAAAGCTCTATCACTCCGTCTACGGCCTCTACGACTTCATCGTGAACGATCTCTTCCGCGTCGAAACGGGCGCAGACGAGGTGACGCTCGAGATTCGAACGCGGCCCTATCACCGCGAAATCCTCGAGCGCTTCGAAAAGGTGTTCTTTCCGACCTTCGACCGCCGCGAGATTCTCCTGCTG
>JBCDAA010000713.1:0-2202 GCA_039186435.1 Myxococcota bacterium
GCTTCTCCTTGCTCTCGGCATTGCGCTTGGAGCCACGGCAGGCGTGAGCGCGCAGAATACGCGCGGCGCAGAATCGGAATCTTCGGAGCGCGCTTTAGAGAGCTCCGAGCGCCAGCGTTCCGAGCGCCAGCGTTCCGAGCGAGTAGCGTCGGAAAGCGCGGCGTCAGAGAGCGCAGCGGACGAATCCATCGATCCCTCCGTCGACGCGATCCTCGACACTGAGGAAGAGACCCGGCTGCATCTCGCGACGCCCTTTCGGCCTCTCGTCAACGCGCCATCTCTCCCTGCCGAAGCGCAGATTCCGGAAGCGGCGCCCGCCCGCGAGGACGCTCCAACCCCCAAGTCGTTCACGCGCCTGCTGGTGATCGCGGGCTCGGAGTTCGATCCAGTGCTGAACCACGAGCTTCGGTCCGTGCTGCAACCGGCGATCCTTCCTCGGGCGGATGGGCTCCTTCCGCGCCTCCGCGAACGCCGATCCGAATGATGCGCTCGGTTGGCGGGTACTGAACCACTCGCCGCTCCACCGCGCCGCTCGCGAAGGTGCGCGTGACCTCGACGCGCGCGCCGCGAATTCCTTCCTGCGCCACCACTTGCTCTCCAGGCGCGAGGCTCGCGTCTTCGACCACGCGCTGCCCAAAACCGCGCCGACCGAGCACACGCCGGCCGACCTCCACATCGAAGCGTTCGTCGCCCACGAGCTCGGCCCGGACTTCCCCCTCCTCCGCGTGCACACGAAACTGAACGGGAAAGTCGTGCGGGTTGGTGATCACCAGATCGAGCGCCGGATAAGAAACGGCCGCGTCGAGCCCGAGCGAGATGTAGCTACTCGGTCGACTGTGCGGACGTGCGTCGACGCGTAGACCCGCCTTTAGCGCGGCCGCGTGCAGCGTACTCGCCACCTGGCACACGCCGCCGCCGCCGAGACCGCGAACGAGTTCGCCGCCTTCGATCACCGGCGCGAGGCGAAAGCCGTTGCGTCGCGTACGTGGCCCCACCGTCCCATTGAAACTGAAGGTTCCTCCCGGCGGGACGATGGTGTTGTCGATCAGCGCCGCGGCACGCTCGACGTTGTGCGCGCGGCCCCGATGGCGGCCGTACGTACGGTATCGCGTCTCGTAGCGCGCCATGGTCGTGTCGAGAGCAAACCCGCGGGGAAGCGTCCTGGGCACGGAAGGGGTCGCGACCTCTGGAGCGGCTTGAAGATGCGCGCGCGTCGGAAGCGCGGCGAAGAGGCCGACGAGAGCCACCAAGGTGATTGTGCGAAGCATGCCCCACGGCTACGCAAGCTCTTGGCCAAGCCTGGGCTACGCTACAAGCAAGCGCCTATCTTGTCGAAATCAATCAGAGACTTGTCGATCTTGCCCAGTGAACGGGGAAGCAAATCTTGCTCGACCGCGCAGCTTTCCGGAACAGGTTCGACGCGAACCTCCGAGCGAAGCGAGACGCGAAGCGTCATTAGGGGCGACCCGCGGGAATTCACTCCCCGTGGGGGGAACAGCTACTCGGGCTGCGGAACGGGCGTGATCGCGCAGGCGCCGTCGCAGGGATTGATGACGGTTCCCACCGCCGCCGGGTCGCCAAACGAAAAGTACGCTTCGATTTGCGCGTGGACTTCGCTGTTTCGGCGAATCGCTTGGTGCGCGTTCGGGCTCGTCGTGTTCTCCGTGGTCAGCGGGAGCACCTCAAGGCCCGGGTCATAGTATTGCAGCAGCGTCGTTCCGGCGGCGCTCGGCGTCGCGCTCTCCTCGACCCCAAAGATCGACCGCACCGCCGGATCCGTCTGCGCGAATCCGCCCGTTCGTACCATCATGTCGCAGCCGAACCAGGGCGCTCGAAGATCCCCTTCGGCGCACTGCCAAAGCGAGTTCTTCGCACCGAGACTCGTGAGCGGCTCCGCCACCAAATGATCGAGGTAGTTGATCGGGTCGCCTCCAAGCTCGAAGAAGCGCTGCGTGAGGGCGAGAAGCACCTGCTGGTCGTTTCGGTCGGACACCATCAGGTCGAGAATCGCCTTGAAGGGCGTGAACTCCGGGCTGTGCGGCAGCAGGTTGACGTAGCCGGCCGAGGGCACGTGAAGCACGCCGGTTTGCACATAGGGCGAGAGCGCCATGTAGGTCGTGCCAAAGATGCCGCCCTGGCTGATCCCTGTGTAGGCTGCGCGTGAGGGATCGACGAGGGACGCGTCACCTGCCGCGGTCTGCA
>JBCDAA010000714.1:0-2187 GCA_039186435.1 Myxococcota bacterium
CTCCGGGTCTTTCGGATCGTCGAGCCCTTCGGAGCTCGTCTTGATCGTCATGATCGTCTTTCGAAGCGCCTTGGGCGAGGCAAAGAGCGGAATCGCGTTGCCGCGGCTCTTGCTCATCTTTTCTCCGTCGGTTCCCGGGACCAAAGGCGCATCGCCGATGTGGGCTTCCGGAAGGACCAGCGTGTCTTCCCCGAAGTGATGGTTGAGGCGCTGAGCCACATCGCGGGTGACTTCGAGATGCTGCTTTTGGTCTTTGCCGACGGGGACCACGTGGGTGTCGTAGAGCAAGATGTCGGCGGCCATCAGCATCGGGTAGAAGGTGATGCCGGCGTTGGGATCCCCGTCGCCTTTGGCCACCGCGTCTTTGTACGAGTGGCCTCGAAGAAGCTGCCCTGTCCCAAAGAGGCACGAGAGAATCCACGCGAGCTCGAAGACCTCGATGACCTGCGACTGGCGAAAGAAAATCGTGCGAGAAGGGTCGAGTCCCGCGGCAAGCCAGGTCGCGGCGACGTCGTAGACGTAGCGCTCGAGGTCTTTCGGGGAGCGAAGCGTCGTCAGCGCGTGGTAGTCCGCGATGAAGTAGATCGACTTGAAGGTAGCGGAGAGCTCGATCGCTGGACGAATCGCCCCGAGGTAGTTTCCGAGGTGTGGCGTCGCGGTCGGCTTGATTCCGGTGAGGGACGTTTTCACCGGCGAAGGGTGGCGCGAGTGGTCTGCGCTAGCAACCGAGCTATAGCCGCGTCATGGCTGAGCGTCCGTTTCGAATCTTGGGAATCCAGCAAATCGCAGTCGGGGCCCCAAACAAGGGTCCGCTGAAGCGTCTTTGGGGCGACCTTTTGGGCCTGACCCAGACCGGGACCTACCGAAGTGAAGGGCACAACGTCGACGAGGATATCTTTGCGATCGGGTCGGGGGCCCTCGCGGTGGAGGTCGACCTCATGGAGCCGATCGATCCGGAGGGGCGCCCGAAGGTCCATCAGCCGCCTTTGAATCACGTGGGGCTTTGGGTGGACGACCTGCCGGCGGCGGTGGCTTGGCTCAAAGAGCAAGGGGTGCGCTTCATCGGTTCGATGGCGCCTGGGGCCGCGGGCCACGACATCATTTTCATCCACCCGAAGGGGAACGATACGTTTCCCCAGGGAGGGGAAGGCGTGCTGATCGAGCTGGTCCAGGCGCCCGCCGAGGTCATTCAGGCCCTTTCCTAGGAATGGGCACGTTAGTTGCTCCTACGTAAGAACGATGCGATCCCGGTCTTCAAGCGTGAACGTTAGTTCTCGGAATCGCCGACAGGCGCGACTTTGGGTCACGATCGGTGCCCTCGGGGTGCTCCTGTCATCATTTTCTACCGCGAGGGCCGATCGGGTCATCGTCCTGCGAGCGACCGGCGACGCAGGGACCATGGACCTCGACCGCGTCGAGGATGCGGTGGCCGACGCCGTGCGCGCGCTCTCCCACGAGGCCCTGACCGAGTCGGGGGGCATCGACATGGAAGCGAACGAGCTTCCGGAAACCGCGAACGACATGCGCGCGATCGCGGAGCTCCAGCAGGCGGACTGGGTCGTCGTACCGATCGTTCACGACCATGGTGAGCGGGCGTACTACGTGACGCTGCGGGTCGGCTACGCGCCGCTCACCCGGGTGGAGGAACTCGACGCGGAGGTTCGACGGACCCACGAAGCGGATCGTCTTCGCGCGATTCTTCAAGCGATGCTTCGGCCGGAAGGAGTGGGCGAGGACGGTCTCGCGCTCGCCGGCGAAGACGCGGAAGGGCGCCGGCTCGAAACCCTTGGGGATGAGGAAGCGCGGCGCGAAGCGGAAGAGCAGGCGCGGCTCGAAGCGGAGGAGCAGGCGCGGCTTGAGGCGGAAGAGCAGGCGCGGCTTGAAGCGGAAGCGCGTGCGGCGGAGGAAGCCGCCCAGCGCGAGGCGCAGGCATTCGAGAATCGAGATCGCTACGGCAACGCGGACGGTTTGACGCATTTGCAAGCGGGCGTTTCGCTGCGGCCCTTGGTTGCGAGCGGCGGCGACGGCGGCGTTCTTGGCACCTTTACGGTTCGCGTCGGTCGCGGCTTTGAGGGCATCAACGGGCTCGAGCTTCGCGGCGGCTTTGACGTCTTCTACGGAACCGCGAGCGGCTTTTCGTTCTTCCTGGGCGGCGCCTATCTCTTCAGTCCCTTCGCGACGCCGCTC
>JBCDAA010000715.1:0-2179 GCA_039186435.1 Myxococcota bacterium
CCCCGCCGCCACCAAAACACGCGCGCCGCGCGATCCCGCGGCGCCACACGACGCCGTCGACAACCCCTCCGCCGCCGCGAGTCCCTGCAGCGGAAGGCGTGCAAGATCATCGGGCGACCACTCGAGCGCAAGCGAATGCTGCGCGGTGATCTCGAGGAGCTCCGCAGAACTTAGGGATTCGCGTTCCGCGATCTCCGTGGCGACCGCTTCGACGATCGCGTCCGTACGAACTGGAAACGCGCAACTCCGAAGCCACCCACTTGCGCAAAATCTCGGCCGAGAACTCCGACTCACGGCCCGACGACGTGCGGATCTTAGGCATCCCCCACCCCCTTGTAGAGCGTGGGTATATCGAAAACCCCCTGCGTGCTCAACGCGCGATGGGGTCCTACAAAGCAAAATCGCGACGACTTTTCTACACCATCAACGCGACAACTCTGCACTTCAAGAACGCAGCGCTTCAAGACTGCATCTCTTCGAGGTCGAGCTCGAGCGCCTCTTCCACGACAACCTCGTCAACCACGCGAACACTCGGGCCATGAAGCGAAAGCGCGGTCGCGACCGCGTCGTCAAAGGCCGGTTGCGTGCGCCGCGCAAGCTCACGCTGCAAGAGAAGGTCGATCAGAACGAGCACTGGAACAACCGCCAGCACCGCTTCCGCCACCCCAAGAGCAGCCAGCGTCATCAACCCGGCGAACGCCGCAAGCTGCGCCAGCCCGTCGGTGACACGGTTACGTCCCGCATCTTGCTCCGTCCCGAACGAGCCCGTCGTTCGCTCCCGCACGGGCACATCCAGAAGCTCGGCGACTTCGTACGCCGCGTCGCGCGCGTCGTTGCGCTCACGAAACACGTCGAGCTCGATCACCGTGTCCTTCAAAACAAGGTAGAGCCCCCAGAAGTCGGACTGAATCTCGCCCGGCGTCACCTTCCGGTACGCACCGATGACCACCTCGCGAATATCGCGTTTGAGAAAACGTCGGCGACCGACCGCGATCTCCTCACCCGCCGCACGTTCTCGATACGTTCGTTGCCGGCTCGCTGGCCTTAGCTTCAGAACGTTGCGAAGCACAACGAGCGCGCCCCCAGTCGGCCGACGTCCTGTCACGGTCACCGAACACCAGATCATCCGGAACACGGCGAGCGCGAAGGCACTCACCAAAACCGCGCCGAAAACACCGTCCTGCGGAAGAACGGACGCCCCGTGGTACCCCATCAGGGTCATCACGAGCGCCGTAGTGATGCTGGAGAGGTGGCGATCCCTCGACGTCGATAGCTTTCTTTGTGGTCGTCGCCGAAATACGACTTGCTCCCGCGCCATTCATGGCGCGAACCATCAAAGTGCAAGGGTTATTCCCAACGAATGACGCGTCCGAGAGGCTGACTGCGTCGGTCGATTCAGCGCGCCCCCATCATCTTCAAGAACGCGCGCATCCCGTCGTCTTTCGCCGCCTGGATGGGGCGCTTGCCCCCGTCGTCTTTCGGATCCGGGTCCGCGCCCACGGAAACCAGCCACTTCGCAACCTCAACATGTCCGCCGGCCGCCGCGTAGTGCATCGGGCGTCGCCCGTCGCCGTCTTGAAAGTCCGGGTCGTCTCCGTCTTCGACTTCTTTCTTCACAGCGTCCAGGTCCCCGATGGACGCGGCGTGATGAAGCGTTCGCTTGCGTCGACCCACAATCTCGAGCTTTCCGCCGCCACCAATCGTCATCGAGCCCCCTTGGATCACGAGGCGCGCAATGCGCATGCGCTCCACCACGATCTTCGCGTTGCAGTGCCCACAGAAGCGCGCCTTCGCCTCCGCCATCGCGCCGCAGAAGGGACACTCCCGAGGCTCGTCACTCGCACCGATATCGACGTGCGCGCCGCCGCTGATCTTGAAGCCGCCGCCTTTCATTCGTTCGATGCCGCGGGCCGTTCCGAGCTCCGCGAACCCCGTCGCCTTACCGCAGTACGGACAGATCGGAACGCAGTCGGCAGCCGGCGCGCCGCACGAGGAGCACTTGAGGACGTAGTGCTTCTTCATCACGGCGATTCTCGCAGCTTCGCCCGTGCGATCAAACACCGCGCCAGTGGGAATCGCGTCGGTGCTGTGCGACGTTTCGCTCCCATGCGATGGCTCGTCTTTGCTCTCCTCGGCTGCAGCACACAGCAGCTCATGGCCAACGAACCCACCGTCGTCG
>JBCDAA010000716.1:0-2172 GCA_039186435.1 Myxococcota bacterium
ACGGGCGAGGCGCCGACATCACCGTCAGCGGCGACGACCTCTTCGTTCAAAACGGCGAGGGCAACGTGATTCTCACCCACTTCGCCATGCGCGATTCGTCCGACGACCTCATTCGCTTCTTCAACGGAGGCTCGCGCATGTGGGTACACCACATGGACCTCGAAAACGGCGGAGACGGGGCGTTCGATGCGACGGAAGGGACCACCGAAGTCACGGTCTCCTACACGCACATTCGCAATCACGACAAGGCGATGCTGATCGGCGCGGGTTCCGACGATGGAGACGGCGAATCCATGCGCTGGACCGGCCATCACAACTGGTACGACAACTGCGTACAGCGCCTGCCCTTCATTCGCATGGGCCAGGCACACTCCTTCAACAACCTCATCGAATGGATCAGCGGCACCGCGATGTCGACGCGCATCGCGCCGAGCCAGATGCTCGTCGAACACAACATTCTCGCGCCCCAAACCAATGTCGGTCACAAGGTGATCACGGAGGCCGACACGCGCGGCGCGGCGCGTTTTGTCGGCAACCTCGAGCGGCCGCTTTCCGGTGACGAGATCGAGTTCACGGAGCACCTTCCCGACACCGTCTTCACACCCGAGTATCCGTACACCCTCGAGGTGGCGGACGACGCGCTGATCGCGCGGATTCGGGAGGAAGCGGGCGTTCAGGACACTCCGTTTCCCGAATAGCGGTCTAACGGGGCGCCGGATCGTAGCGGGGTAGGAAGTGACGCCGCCACCGACGTCTCGAGCGTCCCCGGAGAATCCACCACACCACCGAGGTGATCATCGCGACGGTCGCCACCGCGGCGACCGCCGCAAACCCCAGTGCGAACGGATCCGCGCCACTGCAGTCGGTCTCATCGAATCCATCGCAGTGACTCGCCGCGAGGGCTGCAAATCCCATACTCGCGGCGAGGGTCATCGAAGTCGCAAAAAGGGCCGCCGGACCACCGAGACCCGGAGGCTCGGTCTCGAGCTCAAGGGGCTCGTGTTCGATCGAGAGAATCAAGTCTTGAGCGTCCCCAACGCCTGGGACTGACAACAGCAAGAAAAGACACAACAAGCGCATGCAACCCCCATCGCAATCGTCGTGCCACAACGGAGGTCTCCGACTCCCCGGGTTGTGCGATGCGCCTTTGTGGGCCACCGCCCCACGACTCGGACGCGGCTGTCCTGGTCAATCAGGGCAGCGCACGCCTACACCGCGACTTTGCGCTGCTTTCGAAGACGCGCGACCCGGCGAATGATCGCGCCCGCGATGTCGAGGCGGGTGGCTCGCTCGACACCCTCGAGACCGGGCGAAGAGTTGATTTCGACGACGAGCGGTCCGCGGTCGCTCCGAAGGATGTCGACGCCCGCGAGCTTAAGGCCCACCGCGTTCGCCGCAGCAATGGCAACGCGTCGTTCTTCGTCGGTGATGTCGGAGCGCACCGAACTGCCGCCGCGGTGAAGGTTGCTTCGAAACTCTCCCGCGCGCGCGGTGCGGAGCATGCTCGCGACGACGCGGTCGCCAACCACGATGCAGCGCAGGTCGGTCCCGCTCGCTTCTTCCACCAGCTCCTGTACGAGCACGTGGGCCTCAAGGCTTCGAAACGCTTCGATCGCGGACTCGGCACCGTTTTGAGTGTCGCAGAGCACAACGCCCACGCCCTGCGTCCCCTCGAGAACCTTGACGACAACGGGCGGTCCCCCTACCGCTTCGATGAGCCCCGCGGCGTCGTAGTGGCCTTGACCGAACGATGTCGCCGGCACCGGGACGCCCGCGTGATGAAGGATCTGAAGACAGCGCATCTTGTCGCGGGAACTCGAGATCGCGTCGGCGGTCACCGGGGTGACGATGCCCATTTGCTCCAGCTGACGAACGACTGCGACGCCGTGAAAGGTGCTCGATGCACCGATGCGGGGAATGAAGGCGTCGATGGGCCCGAGCGGCTCCCCCTCGACGGTGATCGGATGGGGTCCGCCGATGCCAATGCGGCAGCGCATGTAGTCGACGACATGCATCTGGTGGCCCGCGCGACGTCCCGCATCGACGAGGCGGCGCGTGGAGTAGAGCTCGATGCTCTGGCTGAGGACGGCGATGCGCATGCAACGGAGCAAAGCGACGCGCGAAGCGTCGTTGGAGGAGACCCAGGCGACAGCTTAGGCGTCCCGCCGCTGC
>JBCDAA010000717.1:0-2169 GCA_039186435.1 Myxococcota bacterium
CGCGAAGATCCCTGCGAGCTCGAAGAGCCGCTCCTCCACCCACTCCCGCCGGTAGTCGAAGTCCTTGCCGGTCTCCGGGTCCTTCCCGCAGAGGAACGCACGCCGAACGCACCGCGACATCAGGTGATAGTAAGGCGTCGAGTCAACGTTCAAACGCTCCGAGCGAAGTCGCGGCATAAGAGGAGCCTACGCCCTCAAGAACTCGATGTCAAGAAAATCAGACCGGCTACATTTGATTCAAGAACTCGATGTCAATAAAATCAGGTCGGCTACAATTAGCTCAAACTGCTAAACTCCATCGAAGCAACAACTCGATGTCAATAAATTTAGGTCGGCTGTGAATAGCTCGCCGTGGCCCGCGCCAGGCTCGAAGTCGCTGCTAGTCCTCACGGCATCCGGAGAACCCGGTCGCACAGCTGAGCTGACGAAAAGTCATCGCCGATTGAGCATCCCCTTGTTCGTCCAGTAGTTCTGCAAGGAGATAGCAGGCGAGCCTCCCATGACGTTCACACCCAGCTCGAAGCAGGCTCCTTCGTGCGTCCCCTTGGCGCTGAAGCGCCTTGAGAATCACGCCCCAAGGATGGTCTGCTTGAAATAACCGGTCGACAATCTCTTCTGCGCACGGCTTAGACGCCCTTCGTAATGCATCCGCGAGAACCGCACACTCAAACAACTTCGTCGGACCACATGTCTCCGCAAGCTGGCGAGCGAAGTACAAGTCAAGCGGCACCTCTTGAAGCATGCCCGGCCCCTCTCGATCCTCTCGCAGAAGGAAGCATGCCTGCGTATCTTCATCGCACGCCGCCCTACACGACTCACTCGAGGTGCATGGAGGCGAGTAGACCACGTCTCCCTCACCCATATTCGCAAGCGCGGTACGACACAGTGACAGCGCACGACTAGGCGTTTGGGGAACACTCGCGGTCTGCGAACCACAAGCGAGCACGACCAACGAGATCAGACTGATTCGCAACGGATCACCCATCCACACGGCACCACTAAGCCTCCTTTCTTGCGGCGCTACCCTGTCCGCGCGTACAGTGCTGTCCATGAGTACAGGTAGCCTTCGTGCTCCATTCGGCGGCAAACGCAGGAAACCATGGGGCAATTCCGTCCGCGGTCTCGAGGCACTCCTCCGGTCCTGGGGTTCTTCCGGCGTGCTCCGCGACGTAACGCTTCAGCACGCGGAGCCCCCCAAACCCGCCGATGAGGTCCCGATCCCGTCCTTTCTCGCGCCGAACGTCTCCGCGGCCCTCAAGAGCCGCGGCATCGAGCGTCTCTACCGCCACCAGGCCGAAGCGCTGCAGCTCGGACGCGAGGGCCGCTCCTTTGTCGTCGCAACGCCCACCGCGTCCGGCAAAAGCCTCTGCTACAACCTGCCGATCCTCGACCGCCTTTCGCAGGAAGAAGGCGCGCGCGCGCTCTACCTCTTTCCGACGAAAGCCCTCAGCCGCGATCAGGAAGAAGCGCTTCGCGCGTTGCTGAGCGAAGCAGACCTCGGCCACGGCGCGATCACCTACGACGGCGATACCCCGGGCGATCAGCGCCGCGTCGCGCGCGAGCGCGGCGGCGTCGTCCTCAGCAACCCCGACATGCTCCACGCGAGCGTCCTCCCGCACCACGCATCCTGGGCTCGCTTCTTCGCGAACCTCCGCTTTGTCGTCATCGACGAGCTGCACGCCTACCGCGGCGTCTTCGGCAGCCACCTCTCCAACGTGATTCGTCGCCTCCGCCGCATCTGCGCCTTTCACGGTTCCTCGCCAACCTTCGTTCTCGCCTCCGCAACGATCGGCAATCCGCGTGAACACGCCGCGCGTATCGTCGGCGAAAAAGTCGCCCTCCTCGACAAAAGCGGCGCGCCCACCGGCGAGCGCAACGTCCTCGTCTACAACCCGCCCATCGTCAACGCCGAACTCGGCCTTCGCGGCAGCTACTTGAAGAGCGCGGTGCGCCTCACCGTCGACCTCATCAAGGCGGAGGTCCCAACGCTCGTCTTCGGACGAAGCCGGAACTCGGTCGAGGTGATGCTGAAGTACCTTCGCGATCGCCTGAAAGGACAGGCCGGTTTCGATCCCAACGCCATTCACGCCTACCGCGGCGGCTACCTCCCCAAAGAACGCCGCGCGATCGAAAAGCGCCTTCGAAGCGGCGACATCCGCTGCGTCGTAG
>JBCDAA010000718.1:0-2148 GCA_039186435.1 Myxococcota bacterium
GGCCCAGCATGCCCAATGCAGAACTCGTTTCTACGCGCTCGACGGCGACGACTGCGGAGGCGTCCAGCCGTGGTGGCTCGGCGTTCGAGCACCTGGGAACGCCATCGACCTCTTCGGGGGCGGTTCGCTCTGCGGGCGGACGCAGCTTCCGCTGATGGGACAGCACAACGCCCGAAACACGGTCGCAGCACTCGCGATGGCCAGCGAAGCCGGAGGTGCACCGCTCGATCGCATGATCGCTACGCTGCCAGCGTTTCGCGGAACCCGGCGTCGACAGGAGCTGGTCGGTATCGCGCGCGGTGTCCGCGTGTACGACGACTTCGCACACCACCCGACGGCCGTGAGGGAGACGCTGCTCGGATTCCGCGAACGGGTCGAAGCGGACGGAAGAGTGATCGCGGTGTTCGAACCGCGAAGCGCCACGGCGTCCCGTCGACTCCACCAAGGGGCTTACCCCGAGGCGTTCGAACCGGCAGACCTCACGCTCTTGGCGCCCGTCGGCCGCCCGGAGATCCCCGCCGAAGAGAGACTCGACACCGTCGGGATCGCGAAAACCCTCCAAGCACTCGGAAAAGACGCGCGGGCGTGCGCGAGCGTCGACGACACCGTCGAAACGGCTGTGCAGTGTGCGCAAGAGAACGACATCATCGTGGTGATGTCGAACGGTCGCTTCCAGGACGCCGCCGACCGGATCCTCCTGGGACTCACCCCGTCGTCCTGACGGGAAGACACGCTTGTCGCGAGCGACGAAACCCTTTATCGTCGCTCCGCTTCCAGACGAGACGAGGTTTGTCATGCGTGGTTTGCTTGTTGGGTTGTTGGTTGGGTCGCTTGCGATCCTGGGATGCGGAGACGAGAGCTCGGGGGACACCGGTGGAACCGGCGGCAGCGCCGGCTCAGGCGGCGCAGGGGGCGACGGGGGCGACGGTGGAACGGGCGGCACGCCTGACGATCCGCTTTCATGGCCGCCTGCAGCGACCGCGTTCATCGAGGACAACGGCATCTTTCACGCGGACTGCGACACCGACGAAGACTGTGCGATGGTGCTCGGCTACTACCACGCGCGCGACCGCTTCTTCCAAATGGACCTGCAGCGTCGCCTCTCGACGGGCCGCCTGACCTCGGTGGTCAACAAGGCGCTCGTCGAAGCGTCGGGTTTGCTGGAAGGGCTGATCGACACGGCCGCGAACAACCGTGCGCTCTACTCCGCTCGTGACGGTCGCCCAGCCGCCGAGGTCGCGTTCGAGCAGACCGACGACAAAACCCGCGACCTCTACACCGCTTATGCGGCAGGCGTGAACCAATGGCTTGCCGACGTTCGGAACGGCGAGAACGGCGCGATCTGGCCGGCCGAGTACAGCAGCCCGCTTCTCGACTACGGTCCGGAGGACGCGCTCGAGTGGACGCCCGGAGACAGCATCGCCACCGTGCTGACCCTCATCGGCAACCTCACGATCGACGAGAATGCGCAGCTACGTGCCGCGAATGCCCGTGAGCAGATCAACGACAACGTCCGTTACCAAGACCTCTACAGCCTCGAACCCATCAAGAAGGCGCCGATCCTCGAGGTGGGCACGTTCCCACCGGCCACAGCGACGCTCTTCCCGATTCCCGATTCCAAGCGCCCCGAAATCTTCTCGCGCGCGGAAAACGCGATGGCGAGTCTGCAACAGCAAATCGCCTTTGAAGACCAGTTCCGGATGTTCCCGCGCGACCCGATGGTCAACGGCGACCTCGGTTCCAACAACTGGGTGCTCGGCCCGTCCAAGACCGCGAACGGAAACACCTTCCTCGCAAACGACCCCCACCTCGGGCTCTCGCAGCCATCGGTTTGGTACATCGCGCACCTCGATTCGAAGACCAACGGGTCGGGAACGATCCACACGGCAGGGGCCACCCTCGCGGGGCTGCCCTACGTCATCAACGGGCAGAACGAAGACATCGCGTGGGGCTCGCCCAACACCGGGCTCGACTTCACCGATGTGTACATCGAAGAGCTCGTCAAAGACGAAGAGGGCGAGCCGATCGGCGTGATGTTCAACGGGGAGGTCGTCGAGTTCGTAAGGACCAACTTCGTGATGGACTTCGCCGACGGGTCGACAGAGGAACGCGAGCTCCTATTCGTTCCGCACCATGGGCCGGTGCGAA
>JBCDAA010000719.1:0-2134 GCA_039186435.1 Myxococcota bacterium
CCCCGACATTGCGCTCATCGCGGGGTACAACCGGCAGGCGCAACCGGTCGGTCAGGGCTACGTCCTCGGCGCCGAGCTCACCCTTCCCCTTTTCGATCGAAACCAAAGCGCTGTACGAGAAGCGGAGGCGCTTCAGAGCGGGGTAGACGGGCTGCTCCAGGCCATCGAGCGGACGCTCCGCGGAGAGGTCGCGCAGGCGCACGCACGCCTCACCGCCCTTCTCGAAGAGCGCGAGCGCTTTTCCCAGGCAGTGCGCACGGACGCGATCCTGCGGGCCGCGCTGGCGGGCTATCGCGAGGGCGAGGTCTCGCTGGTGGAGCTTCTCGATGCGCGCCGCGCGGTGGTCGCCGCGGCGCTTCGAAAGCTCGAGCTCGATCTCGCAGTGCGCCTTGCGGACGTCGCGCTTCGTCAAAGCACTGGAGCGCTGGAATGAGAACGCTCCAAGGCTTCGCTTTCGTCATGCTGCTGGGGTGCGGAAACGCCCACGGGCACGAGCACACCCACGAGCACGGCGAGAGCCACGAGCATGCGCATGAGCACGCCGGCGACGACCACGACCATGACCACGGGCACGGTCACGATCACGAGAGAGTGGTTCGAATCACGTCGTGGAGCGAGCGCATCGAGCTCTACGCCGAACACTCCCCGGTCGATGGGGACTCCGTCGAGGTCCTCGTGCACCTCACCGACCTCAGCGACTTTCGGCCCTATCCAGCGTCACTCCGCTGGACGATCGGAGACAGCTCGGGCGCCGCGGAATCCGTTTCTCAAGGAATCTATCGGGCGACACTCCCCCTCCCGGGCGCAGGCGTGCACGACGTGACCTGGACCACCGAAATCGGCGAGATCACGACGCAGGTTTCAACCTCGAGCGCGACAGTCGAAGGCGACGACACCTCGATTTCGCTCACCAAGGAGCAACAGTGGCGGGTCCGGTTCGGGACCGCGTTTGTCTTTCGCGAAACGATTCGGCCGAGCGCCGAAGTCGCCGGCGATCTCACCACGCCGCCGACCGGGACAGCGCACGTTCATGCGCCGGTTTCCGGGCGCATCCTGGCCGGCGCGACCGCACTGCCTCGCCCGGGAGACGAAGTTCGCCGCGGCCAGGTTCTCGCTCACCTGGCGCCCACGCCGGGGTCACCGGAAGACGCGACGCGCGCGGGGCTCGCGGTCGTGGATGCCCAGACCCGCGTTGAAAGCGCGCGCGCTGAACTCGAGCGAAGCCAGCGACTACTCGCGGAGCAGGCCGTTCCCGAGCGACGGGTCGCCGATGCGGAGCGTTCGCTTCGCGTCGCCGAAGCATCCCTCCGAGCCGCACGCCAGGCCCAAGCGCTCTACGCCGCCGCCCGAAGCGGACGCGGCGGCGGCGCGTGGCGAATCACCGCGCCCATCGATGGAATCATCGACAAGGTCGACGTCTCGCCCGGGGAAGCGGTGGACACCAACGAGCTCGTCTTTCGCATCGTCGACGTGAGCACGCTTTGGGTTCACGCCGATGTGCCCGAAAGCTGGGCGGCACGCCTCGTCCCCCAGGGTGACGCCGCGTTTCAGGTCGTGGGCGCCGACGAATGGCACTCGCTTCGGCTCCAGGGCGACGACGCAAACGCAGCGCTGATCACCGTCGGCCGCTCGGTCGACCCTCGAACGCGCACCGTTCCCATCGTGTACGAACTTCTCGGCTCCCCGCACGCTTCCTTTCGGGTCGGCGCGGGACTCAACGTCGCGGTGCCGATCGGCGAAGCCACCGAGGCTCTCGTCGTACCTCGTACCGCACTCCTCGACGACGACGGCCGCGATCTCGTCGTCGTCCAGACGGGCGGAGAGCAGTTTGTGGAGCGCCCGGTGCGCGTCGGTGAGCGGCAGGGCCATCGCGTTGCCATCTTGGACGGCCTTCACATCGGCGATCGGGTCGTGACGGAGGGCGCCGGGTTCGTACGCCTGGCAGGCCAAGCGAACGAAACGGTGGGCCACGGTCATGTGCATTGAGTTTATGGGGAGGGCTATGCCTAGCCCTCCCCCCGTCGGGAGTGAATCCCGACGGGTCCCCCCTCCAATGACGAACGCTTCGCGTTCGCCCTCCCTTCGGTCGGGTTGGAGGCTCAAGCGCTTTGCTCGCTTCGCTCGCTTGCTTCCG
>JBCDAA010000720.1:0-2129 GCA_039186435.1 Myxococcota bacterium
AGGAGATGTACGCAGTCGTCACGGACCCTAACGTGAAGGCCCAGATCGAGATCCGGCTCTCGCGGCTTCGGGACGCGGCCTATGCCGAGGCCTTCAAGAACGCCAACACCGAGTTCGAAGAGCGACGACTCGCAGAGTTCCCCTACATGCCTTCGACGCTTTACTACTTGGTCTCCGAGCCCGCCGAGAGCGGCACTGGGCTCGATGCAGACTGAAATTCCGTTGCGCGGCTCTGGCGCGGCCCGCAGAGTCACCGAGGCGTGGCACGAAGTCGCCCGAGATTGAGCCTCCTCGAGGCGGCGCTCCTCCTATGCATCGTCGGAATCGTCCTCGCGGTCTTCATCCCGACGTTCGCGCGCCGCGTTCGCACCAACAAGGTTCTCGAAGCGTCCGAAGTGCTTCAGGAGCTCAGCCAGCGAACCGCGAGCTACTACGCGGCCGACTGGAACGCCGACCGACGGCACTGCCTCCCGCCCTCCGCGGGGCCGACCCCCAAGGTGCCTACGGTCGAAGCCGAGGAGGTGGATTTCTTCTCGCCCGAAGCGCTCGGTCACACCACTTGGGAAGCCCTCGAGTTTCAGCCGGAGCGCCCGGTCCGCTACAGCTACCGATTCACCCCGAGTGAGTCGGGGTGCGACCTCGGCGCCGAGAGCCGTGTCGTCTGGTCAGCCGAAGGTGACCTCGACGGCGACGGCGTGCAGTCGGTCTTCGAGCGCCGCGCGACGCCGATGCCCGACGGCACCCTTCAGACAAACGGTACGCTCCGAGTCCACCGGCGCGTCGAGTAGCCGGGCGGCGCGGCTACGCCGCGTTCACTTTCGTGGACGCGATGAGAGGGTTGCTTCCGCCGCGACGAGTGCCGTCACCACCTCGCTCGACGCCCGCCGAAGGCCGGTCGCCTCCTCGTCAATGAAGCGGTCCGGGTGAAGGTTTCGAACGAGCCGGCGAAGCGCGCGGCGTGCGTCGCCGGCAGTGGCCTCCTCCGGAAGGTCGAGCAGCGCTTGCGGCGACGCGCTCGCGCGCACCTGGCGCCGCTTGCGGAGCATGAGCGGATAGTCGCCTCCCCGCGGCGAAGCCGCGCCGACGAGCTTGAGCGCGCAGAGGAACCGATACCCAGCAACACCGCACCCGGGGAGCCCGATCACGTCCTCCGCGCCCACCCCGCGGCGAAGCCAGAAGACCACCGCCCGCTCGTCGGGACGCAGCGAGAAACTGTTTACTAGCGCCTCCCCAGACGACGTCAGTCGATACACGTCGCGACCGAGTTCTCGACGAACGGAGTCGACGTCGAGCGCCCCGAGGGCCGACCGAACGAGTCGCATTCCGAGAACCGAACCGTGAATCGGCTCGTGCAGGAGTCGAAAGGCCTCATGAGGATGTGCGACGAAACGAAGCGTCAGGTCGCCCACGGCGCCACGTCGGAGGAGCGCTTCAATCACGTCTTCGGGGTCAGACCACTCGTGCCCAGCGACACCGCCTCCCACAACGCGTCCGCGGTCGAACCTCACCGGGCAGGGCCGTCCGTCTGCACGCACGTCGAGGGTGCCTGACGCTTCCGCCCGACCGAGCCCGATCAAGACCCGCGCAACGGTGGTCGCGCCCATGAGCACACGCATGCCCCACGAATACGCGAACCAAAAGCCGCTGCCTAGTTTTTAGCGCAGCGCTGCGTACCGCGGGTCGCCCGGCCGAAGCGCCAAGGCGTTTCGGATTTGTGCGAACCGTGCCGACACGGACGTGGGCGCGACCCCGTAGCGTCGCGCCACCTCTGCCTGCGTACACCCTTCACGTCGTTCGACGACGCCGATGGCGTACTCGAGCGCGGCCGCCAGAACCTCCGGCTTCGTGACGCGAAGCTCGCAGCGGTCTTGCATGTCGTCCCAAAGCTGACGCGCTCGTTCGATCTCCGAGCGCGAGAAGCCCGCCTCGCGCATTTTGGCCTGCATCGTCTCGACCACCAGGTCGGTTTGCGGACGGCGCACTTTCGCTTTGGCCGCAGGGGCATCTGTCGCGCCCCGCTCGATCCAGTCGATCAAGACGCGATGGTCCGGATTGCAGGGGCCCTTCTCGATGGCGAGCTCTGCGAGGCGCTTCGCCTCGTCGAGGCACCCGAGGCGCGCGAGACAGTG
>JBCDAA010000721.1:0-2125 GCA_039186435.1 Myxococcota bacterium
AAAAGGTCGAAGAACGCGTCGGCCCGGTTCTCGGTGCCGTCGCGCGCGGGGAACCGGTGCCCCCTGCGGAACTCAAAGACGCCCTAACGAAAAACCTCGAAAGCGCGTGGGTCCTCTTTGACCCGGTCCCGAGCATCGACCCCTCGTCGGTCACCGTGCTTGCGGACGTCCTTGAAAACTGCCCGTTCGTCGCGATTGCGCGCGTCCCCGTCGACGCCCCCCTTCCGAAGCCGCTTCGGGCGCACCAATGGCACGACGTCGTTTTGCCTTCCCTTCGCGTCGACGACGCCAAGGAAGTCGCGCGCTCGGTCTTAGGTGAAGGCGTGGACGAGGATGTTGTCCGCCGCGTTGCGGTTCTCGGTGGGGACACGCCCCTGGGGGTGATGGAAGCGGCGCGAACACTCGTGGCCGTCGGCGACTTGATTCACGACGGAACGAAGATCGTGTGGCGAACCGCTCCGCGCAGTGGCGTGCGGAGCATCCCCACCGAGCAGCTTCTCAACGAGCGCCTTGCCGGTCTCGAGGACGCGCCGCTCCGAATGCTCGAGGCGATTTGCCTCACCCCACCGGGTACGCCCCGGTTGCTCGTCGCCGCGATCGCCGAGCGCGATGGACTCAGCATGGAACAACGACGCGAGGCCACCACGCGACTGCGCGCCGAGGCCTGGGTCGAAGGGGGAACGCAGCTTCGGCCAACTTCCGAGCTGCTCCGGCGCCTGGTGCTTCATCGGATCCCGCCCGGACGAACCTCCGAGCTTTGCCGCTTCGCGGTCGGCGCGATGCGTGATTCAAAGCTCTTCTCAGGGCCACTGGTGGAGGCGACGCTCGGGTACTATCTCGCGGAGGGAGGCGATACGCAGGAAGGAGCCGAAGCCATTCTTCGTGTGGCGGACGCGACCCTTGAGGCGGGCTATCGCTACACCCCGAGGCGACTCGCGGCTGCGGCGGTGCAGATCCATCCCCTCGGGGAGGTGCGAACGGCGGCGAGCCGCATCGCGCGCAACACCCAAGACAGTGGCGACGCGCCGCGCGGCGATGAGACGCGGGTTTCGCAAATCGCGGTCAACGCCCTCCTGGCCGGCGACATCGACGCGGTGGAGCGCACGATCGAAGCGGCCATCGCGGAAGGACGGGACCTCGGCGCCGCCGATCGCCTGCGGGCGATGGTGCATTTGGCAAAGGGCGATACAGAAGCGGCCATGCGCGCGTTCGGGCGCCAGCGAGACCGCGCCGACGACAAAGCTCGCTCCTATCTCACGCTCGCGTGGATTCTTCTGCACACCGGCGATGCACTCGCCGCGGTGCGCGCAGGTCTTGCCGCGCTCTCGTTCGCACGACGAGCGAAGGACCCACGCGGCGAAGGCGCCGCCATGCACACCCTCGCCGCCTGTTTTCGCACGCTGGGACGGGACGGCGAAGCCGACACGATCGCCGACGCGGCGCCGGTGTAGTCGTGAACGCCATCGCCAACGTCATCGGCTTCGACGATGGTCCGTTTCAGGGTGTACGCGTTCCGCTTCTCGGGGCGGTATACGCGCGGGAACGCCTCGACGGGGTGGTCACCGGGGAGATCACGCGCGACGGGGATGAAGCGACCCAGGCGATCGCGGATCTCGTGTTGAAGTCTCGCTTTGCCGAACACATTCGCTGCGTGATGCTGCAGGGGCTGACCTTCGCAGGCTTTGATGTGGTCGACCTCGACGCGCTGCATCGCGCGGTCGCCCGGCCGGTCCTTGTCGTTGCTCGAAAGGCGCCGAACCTCGAGCGGATGAACGCAGCGCTCGAGAAGATCGAGGGGGCGAACGAGCGTCGCCGGCGCCTCGAGAGCGCCGGTTTGATGCGGCCCCTGGCTGGTGTGTGGATTCAGTCCGCGGGCCTATCGGAAGCGGCGGCAAAGGCCACCCTTGAGCTGCACACCCGCTACGGGGCGTTTCCCGAACCCCTTCGCGTCGCGCATCTTCTCGGGGCCGCCTTCGCGACCGGCCACAGTCACGGAAGCGCGTAACTCAGCGAAGACGAATCGTGACCCGAGCGACCCCGGCCGGAAGATTGAGGGTTTGCTGGGTGATCGCTCCGGTTCGCGCCGCGCGGGTGCTGAGTTCGTAGCGACCTGGCGCCAAGTCGA
>JBCDAA010000722.1:0-2106 GCA_039186435.1 Myxococcota bacterium
CACGCTTATCGCCCGCCGCTCCTCCCGTGTTGTCAACGCGTTCCTCAACGCGGCCGAGGATCTTGAGTCCAGCAGCAGGGGTAACAGCAACCGCATTGCCCGCGGCGTCGACAGCACCCATGTGCCCGCCCTCAAGAACCGCGCCGGCTGCTGCAGGGCGGTTGATAGGCGTACCTTTGTCGCCGATGCGAATCGTGTTGACGTCAGCCATTCGCGGCCTCCTCTCGCGACTGCGTACGCGGTCCTAGGGCCTCGCCGATGCGCTTTTGCGAATCGGTCAGCGTTTCGAACTCCTTGTCCTCGTCGCTCTGCGTCTCAGGAAGGTCGGCCTTCTCTTCGCTCTTCGTGAGCGGCTGCATCTTGGCGACGATCTTCTCGAACGTAGCCAGCGAAGCCTCGTCCGTGATGAGCTTGCGGTAGTCCTCCACGTTCGCGGGACCGACGCACTCGGCCGCGGCGTTCAACACGGCCTCGACCTTGCTCTGGAACTCGCTTTCCTCGTTCGCCTTGACCAGAGCGAGCGCCTCGTCGCGTTCCTTGGTCAGCTCCTCAACCTCCTGCTTGAGCGTCTCGCTCTCGTCGGCCAAGGCCATGATGGTCATCAACAGCTCGGCCTCCGTCGCCTTCTCGGAGAGTCCGAGGCGCTGGGCGAGCTTCTGAAACTCGGGGTTCATACCTGTCTCTTTCTGCGCCAGCGGCGCCGTAACCTTGGTGGGTGCCGGCGGCTCCGGCTGCTGCGTGTTCAGCGCCGTCATCACCAGATTCGGGCGATTGGTCAGCGCAACGTTGATGAAGTTGAGGAGGAACATCTGCGGCGGAAACGGGTTGCCGTCCTCGTCCTCTTCGATCACGCGCAGCACGCGCACGACCGGCGAGAGAAAACGGAACTCCTGTGCCGCGACGAGCCTCGCTCCCTCTTCCGTGAAGCGAACGCGGCCCCAAAAGCCAGCGGCGCGATCTCCGCTGCCGTCGTCGTAGACGAGCTCTTCGACCCAGCCGTACGCCTTCGTCGACCCGCGCCAGTAGATAGATTCGTGGTCAACATCCAGGGCGAGCGGGAGCTCGGTATCCGCGATGATTTCGCCAGCGTCTGCCGCGTCGTAGTTGAACTCGCGGCCGTCGCGCCCCTGCACAAGCGGCCCTTCAGGAAACAGATGGATCCACTCGGGGACCTCTCCCTGCGCGAGCTCAACCGCGTTGGAGTGTACGGATTCGGCTTTGTGGGAAGCCTGTGCGATCAGCTGCGCGCGTCGGGAGAGCCCCATGCGCGCAACGTGTCGAGGCTCGGGACAGCTTGTCGAACTGTCTTATGCCGTCGGAGTCAGCGGCGGCGACTGGTCGCCAACCGACGGGCTGAGGACCTCTTCGCCGTCGCGCGGCTTTGTGAGACCCAGCTTTTCGTAGACTTGCGCCTTCGAAACCTCGAGGCCGCGATCAATGAACGAGCCCACTGCCGCCGCGAACTTCGTCAAATCCTCAGGATTCGGGATCGGAAGAGTGACCTCCGGATAGCGATCGCGCTGTCCCCAGTTGAGCGCGATGAACGTTCGAACGAGGTCGCGCGAGACGGTTTCTGCGATCTGCACAGCGTCGTGACGCGCAATGGTGAGTCGAACGCCAGCGTGCTGCGCGGAAGCCTTGTAGTCGCCGGCTGCACCCTCGCTAGATGACGTCTGCCCCACAACAAGCTTGGCTTGCGCGCGATCCCAGTACGACGTGGTGCCGAGGTAGACATCGCTACCTTGGCCTGTGGTGCCGTCAAGAATCTCAATCTTGGCGCTTTGAGGAATGACCGCCGCGGCGTCTGAACCAAGCCTGGCAACCGATTTCAGTAGCTCCTCACGCTCGGCCTTGGTTGCTCCGTCGGCATGTCTACCAACACGAGGTGGAATGCCGTACGTCTTGAGGAACACCGCGAGGTCGCGGAGCGTGAACTTCTTGAATGCGTACGCGATCGACGCGGGTCGCGCGAGACCGCCGCGAATCGCAACTCCACTTTTCAGCTTCGGCTTGTGCATGAGCCACTTGAACGGACGGAGTGGTCGCACCTCGGCACTGCCGTCCTCGATGCGAAAGTCAGAGAGCGTTTCGTAGTCGACCTTGAAG
>JBCDAA010000723.1:0-2087 GCA_039186435.1 Myxococcota bacterium
AGCGCCTCTCGTTCGACCGGAATGTCCACGCGGTAGGTCGGCCGCGTCGTCCACTCGCCCGGTGTCTCCTCCGGTCGAAGTTCGTAGTGCTCCGTTGGAAAGGTGACGTTCACCCGCGAGTGCGGCAGCGTCACAAGACCGCGCGCTCCGTACCCGACCGGTCGAAGGCGATGGAGCCAGCGCGAGCTTCGCGCGCCAGTCCACCCTTCGAGCGCAAGCGCCACCAAACGGCAGGTGTTCGTACACGACTCGTCGACGAGCACGCGAATCTGGCGCGCCGGCAACGCGACCACGCGCGGTTTGTCGCGGCCTCGAAGAAACGCCCACGAAAGATCGCGACGATGTTCCTCCGGGTAGCGGGCTGCAAACGCGGCACGCTCGAGTCCGCGGAAGGGGTGGGTGGGTTCAACCTTGAGCGGCCGAATCCGCCGCGTCGCGAGCGTTTCGATCAGGGGCCAGATGCCTCGTATGTCGTCGCCCTGCGCGCCGCGAAGATCGAACACCAAAGCTTCGGCACTTTCGAAGCTCGCGACGACCGACCGCCACCCTGGACTGTCGTCGAAGCGGCGAATGGTGATCCAGCGGGTCTCCTCGAGTTCCTCGACCTCCACGGAGGATCCAAAGACCGGACGGGGCGAGGCGCTGCACGGAGTGCCGTTTGCGAGGCGAATGCGAATCCGTTCGTCGGGGAGCGTTGCGGCGAGGGTCTTGCAGAACTCCCACCGGTTTTGGGGCGTGTCTGCCGCCGCGAGAAGCGCTCCCCGAGACAGGTTGCGGCGGAGGGGCTCGAAACGAGAAAGAGCGCCAACCAGGTGGTTTATGTCGTCCCGCAGCGCTTCGGGTGACAACCCGGGTGCCTTGTTCGGCGCCTGCACCGCCCCGCAGGCGAGCAGCATCCCGCAGGCGAATGAGATTCCTCCCCGCATGTTGAAGGAATCAGTGGTGCGACCGCCAGCCCACGGGCCAGCTTTCGCGCGTTGACGCACGGGGGCGCGGCGCAGGATAGTCCGAGGGACCTCGATGCTGCGAAAGCTGGAGAAGTACGAGCTCCTCGAGGAGATCGGCCATGGCGGAATGGCCACCGTCTACAAGGCGCGCGATGAGCGCCTCGATCGACTCGTGGCGATCAAGGTGTTGCATCCGCACCTCCGCAAGGCCCCGGAGGCCCGGGTTCGCTTCACCCGCGAGGCGCGGAGCGTCGCCAAGCTTCACCACCCGAACATTCTCGAGATTTACGACTACAGCGGCGAAGACTCCGAGGAGAGCTACATCGCCGCGGAACTCCTCACCGGTCCCACCCTTCGCCGTTTCATCGACGACGGTGCCGAGCTCCCGGCGGAGATCGCCGCGTGCTTCACGATTCAGATCGCGAGTGCGCTCGCCGCCGCGCATGAAAGCGGAATCATTCACCGCGACGTCAAACCCGAGAACGTCCTTCTCCACGAGAATCGCTGCGTCAAGCTCACCGACTTCGGCATCGCGCAGATGGTGGACTCGCAGTCGTTCACCGCCACCGGTCAGATCCTCGGTTCGCCCGGGCACATGGCGCCAGAGCAGGTCGCCGGCACGAACATCGATGCGCGCACGGACGTCTTTTCGCTCGGCACCGTTCTCTTCTTCTTGGCGGTGGGTCGTCTTCCCTTCACGGGGCGAAACCCGCATCAGGTTTTGAAGCGAATCGTCGATGCCGAGTTTCCGGATCCCCTTCGAATCCGCCCGCAGATCGGTGGCGAGCTTCGCGCTGTGTTGCTCAAGGCCATGGCGCGCGACCCGGACGATCGCTTTCAGACCGTCGACGAGTTTCAGGAAGCGCTCGTCGCCTTTGTTGGACGCTTGGACGTCGAAAAACCGGATGCGCTGCTCGAGCGCTATCTACGCGACCCCGACGAGACGACCTCTTCCCTCCGTGAGCGCGCCCTTCGCGCGTACATGGACCTTGGCCGAAAGGCTGCGGAGCAAAAGGACCGAGGAGCCGCCCTCGATGCGCTCAACCGCGTTCTCGCCCTCGACGAAGGAAACGACGAGGCCCTCCGCCTGATCGAGCGACTGAGCTCCCAAGATCGCCGCGCGCGGGCTGCCGGTGTGGG
>JBCDAA010000724.1:0-2070 GCA_039186435.1 Myxococcota bacterium
CCGACCGCCAGGCGAGCTCCCACCGAACGCTCCTTCAAAAGCGCGCGTTCAACGACCTCGAGATCGATCCCGTCTTCGGCACGATCACCAAACGAAGTCGCCACGTCGAAAAGTTCGTCGACGAGATCAACTACCTACGCCTCTTGCCGCCCGACCTGGCGGTGCTCTTCCCTCGTGTGCTCGGTTTCAGCACCGACTGGAACGCGCCCGAGCTCACGATGGAGTACTACGGCTACCCTTCCCTTTCGGAGGTGTTCGTCTTCGAGAACGTCGACCCCTCAACCTGGGAAGGCGTATTCACGCATCTCTTCGAGGTGATTACCCGCGGCTTCATGCAGCACGCGCGGCCTCTTCCTTCGTCGGCGCTTCGCTACATGACGGTCGACAAGACCCGCGACCGGGTCGCCATGCTCAAAAGCGGCGATGCGCCCCACGAGGTGCTCTGCGGACGGCAGGGAAAGCGCATCAACGGCGACCCCCACGCCAATCTCGAGGAACTTTGGCCCGCGGTTGAAGCTCAGGTCCGCGCGATGGCCGAAGGCGCCCAGGCCGGCGTTGTACACGGCGACCTCTGCCTTTCGAACATCCTCTACGACCTGCGCTCGCGCATCGTGAAGCTCGTCGACCCCCGAGGGAGTTTCGGCAGCGCCGGGCTCTTTGGCGATCCGCGCTACGACGTCGCAAAGCTCTACCACTCCGTCTACGGCCTCTACGACTTCATCGTGAACGATCTCTTCCGCGTCGAAACGGGCGCAGACGAGGTGACCCTCGAGATTCGAACGCGGCCCTATCACCGCGAAATCCTCGAGCGCTTCGAAAAGGTGTTCTTTCCGACCTTCGACCGCCGCGAGATTCTCCTGCTGACGGGGCTGCTCTTCGCGAGCATGCCCTCGCTCCACTACGACAAGCCGCGTCGGCAACTTGCGATGTCGGTGCGTGCCCTTCAGCTTCTCGCGGAAGCCACGGAATCCACCTGAGCAGTTCGACGAAGCCGACAAGGGAACCATGAGAGTCTGTATCGACCTGGACGGAGTGATCGCGCAGTTTCGCGGTCCTGGCCAAAGCTACGCGGATGTTGAGCCCGTTGCGGGGGCTCCGGAGAAGCTTCGCGAGCTGAAGGCCGCGGGGCACACCGTCATTCTCTACACCGCGCGCCACATGAAGACGTGTGAAGGCAACGTCGGACTCGTCGTCGCGCGCCAGGGAAAGGTCACCCTCGACTGGCTCGCTCGCTGGGAGATTCCCTTCGACGAGATCTACTTTGGAAAGCCCTACGCGGACATCTACATCGACGACAACGCGCTTCGCTTCTCGAGCTGGAGTGAGATTGCCGGGGACGGCTCGTCGCTTCCGAAGAGCGCCGAGAGCCAGGTGAAGCGGTGAAGATCGTGATTCCGATGGCAGGCCGCGGGAGCCGCTTCGCGGATGTCGGGGTCAAAACGCCGAAGCCGCTGATCGACGTTCGCGGCAAGCCGATGTACGCGTGGGCAACCGAGAGTTTGCCCCTCGACCGTGCCACGGGACTGGTCTTCATCTGCCTCGAGGAGCATCTTAGCGGGCTCGGTCTTCGCGAAGACATCGCGGAGCGTTTTGGCGGTCTCGACCCCGTGGTTATCCCTCTCGACCACGTCACCGAGGGACAGGCCTGCACCGTGCTTACCGCGCGAGAGCACATCGGTGACGAAGGGCTCATGATCTTCAACGCCGATACCTTCATGAAGACCTCGCTTGGCGATCATCTCGCGCGGATGGAGGAAAGCGTCGACGGCCTCTTTGGAGTCTTTCGTGCGCCCGGCGACAAATGGAGTTTTGAGCGTACCGACGACAAGGGCCGTGTCGTGGAGACAGCGGAAAAGAAGCGCATCTCCGAGTGGGCGTCCACGGGGCTCTATCACTTCACCCGGGGCACCGATTTTGTGCGCCACGCCGACGCGATGATCGCGGACGACCAGCGGGTGAACGGGGAGTTCTACGTCGCGCCGGTCTACAACCGCATGATCGACGCCGGCGCCGACATTCGCATCGATGTCGCGGACGAGGTCTGGGCCCTCGGCACGCCGGAAGACCTCG
>JBCDAA010000725.1:0-2035 GCA_039186435.1 Myxococcota bacterium
CCCTCGAACTCTTCGAGGACCTTGCTGCTTCGGTCGACGATTGCGGCGACTTCAAGCCCCTCGACGCGGTTTGCCGCATCGAACATCCGCTTTCCGTGCGGGCCAAGGCCAACGATCACGGCTTTCATGGGCTACCTCTCTTCTCGGGTCACGAACGCGAGGTGCTTTTGTACATAGGGCCGAACCCCTTCGAGTCCGCGTGCGAGCTTGTCGGAGACGTGGCCGTCGCCGTAGAGAGTGCTCGGATCGTAGCGGCCAGTCTTGAGCTGCGCGCGAATCGTGTCCGCGATCACCGCCCGATCGGCACCGACGCGCGAAACGTGTTCGTCGGCTTCGCGAAAGCTCTGACGAGACCCCACCAGAACCACCGGCGTACCGTAGAAGCCCGCGTCGCGAACGAAGCTCGACGAGTTTCCGACGGCGCAGGCGGTATTCGCCAACACGCGCTGGTAGTCCTCAGGGGTCAGGTTCGTGAGGGTGCGAAGCCAGGTGCACTCTTCCCGCGCGCGAAAGACTCGAATCGCCTTGGAGATATGATCCGATCCGGCGTCGATATTCGGCCACAGAAGAACGGTGGGCATCGCGACGTCGTCGAGCGCACCGAGAAGCGCGTCGATCTGCGCCCATTCCCCGCCGTATTCGGTCGTGGTCGGATGAAAGACGACGAGCAAGAAGGGTTTGCTGACATCGATTTCCGCGCCGCTTCCGCGGGCGTTGATGATCTCGGAGGGAAGGGTTTTGTCGAGGACCCGCGCCAGGTCACTCGCGGGACAGCCGACGCCGAGAATGGTGTCCTCCCGCTCGCCCATGCGAAGGAGGAAATCCTTTGAACGCTCCGTCGCGGGGTAGTGGTACTGCGCGAGCTTCGTGATGCAGTGGCGTGCGCTCTCGTCGATCGAGCCGCTCACCTCACCCCCCTGCATGTGCACGATGGGGATGTTCATGTACGCCGCCGCGAGCGCCGCCGAGAGCGCCTCGTAGCGGTCTCCGATGATCAGCACAAAGTCGGGCTTGAGGCGCTGAAACTCACTCGAAAACTCAACGACGCCAAAGCCCACCGACTTCGCCATCGTCGACGGAGTCGACCCCTCAAGCTCCGTGTAGATCTCCCCTTGAACCTCGAAGCCGTCCTTCTTGACGACCTTGACCGGCTGATCGAAGCGCTCGAGCACCATCGTGCCCGCGCAGACGACCTGCAGCTCGAGGGAAGGGCGCTCGCGAATCGCGTGCATTACAGGCTTCAGACGCCCGTAGTTCGCGCGGTCGACCAGCACTACGCAGATTCGGCGCGGCTCACTCAAGGTCTTTCTCCAACAGTTGTTCGTCCTGGCGAAGGGCTCGCGTCAGGCGCCGACCCACCACTTCTGCGTAGCGCGCGGCAACGATTCCCGTCGCCGGCTTCTTCAGCGCGAGGTCCGCATCCGTGAGGGTTGTTCCCTCTTCAAGATCACGGGCGGCGACCACGCTCTTGCCGAACATGGTCTTCAGCTCCGTCATGCCTTCGCTCGCCCGGTCCTTGTCGATCGGATGGGCGAGGACGGTTTCGATGAAGCGAACGCCGCGTACGAGCTCGGTGAGCTCGGAGGTGGTGACCGAAGAGGTCACGTCCGGCCCGAAGGACTCGCGCGAGAGCACCACGTGCACCTCGAGGAGACTCGCGCCAAGCGTCGCGGCCGCGAGGCCCGCGTAGATCGTGGCGGAGTGATCGGAGAGGCCTACGGGAACCTGGTAGCGCTCTCGAAGCTGCGAAAGCACGTTCAGACCGATGCGTTCGGGGGGACAGGGGTACGAGGTCGTGCACTGAAAGAGCGCGAAGTCACCACCCGCCTCGCGAAGCGTTTTCGCGGCAAGGTCGAGATCCGCAAAGCTCGCCATGCCGCTCGAGAGCAGCACCGGGCTCTTCGTTCGGGCGAGCCGCTGGAGGAAGGGGACGTTCGTGACCTCGCCGGAACCGACCTTCCACGCGGGCATGCCAACCCGCTCGAGGAGATCGACCGCTTCCATGGAAAAGGGCGAGGAAAGAAAGACGAGACCC
>JBCDAA010000726.1:0-2004 GCA_039186435.1 Myxococcota bacterium
CTCGGGAGCGACGACCGACGCGCAGCGCAGCATCTCTTCGCCGCCCTTCGCCGCTTGGATGGATCGGGCGCGGCGTGGATCCTCGCCGAAACTCCCCGCGAGCAGGGGGGTCTTTGGCCGGCGCTTCGGGACCGACTCGCGCGAGCCGCCGCGACGCGCTGAAACGGAGCTGAACAGGGCGGGCTGAGCGGGGGCTGAACCGGGGGGCTGAACGGGGCGCACTCGGACTGAGCTGGGCGGGACGGCCAGCGAACCGGACGCGGACTGATTTGCCGAATTGATTCCGCCCGCGAGGGCACCCACGATCGGTGCGTGAACGACGAGTTCTACCCCGAAGAACGCCTCGGCGACCTCGTCGTCCCCAAAGCCTGGCCCGTCGCACTCGGGGTCGTCGGCGTCGCCAACCTCCTCGTCGGCCTCGGGGTGCTCGTCGCCGGATGCTTCGCCAACGACGTCTTCGCATTCCTCGGCGTGGTCGCGGGATTCGTTCTGATCGCCGCCGGCTACCCCGCGCTGCACCTCGCGCTTCGTCCCGATCGATCCCGGCAAGAGTTCTTCTGGGCCGCGATGGTCGCGGTCGCCGTTGCATGGGGTCCGCCAGTCTCCGCGCTGATTCTCTGGCTGCGCTTCCTGAACTAGACACGTCCTACAAGAGTCGCGACGGAGGCGGACCCGGGAGCTGCTGGCGGTCTTTCCGCGAACATGGTCTAACGCCTGCATGGCGACTCTCACCATCGAGCGAAGCAGCGACCACGTCATCGAGTTCGGGCTGAACCGCCCCGACAAACTCAACGCGTTCAACCTCGAAATGCTGCGAGAGCTCGGCGAGGCGATGACGGCCTACGAAGAAGACGACACCCTTCGATGCGCGGTCCTCTTCGCGCACGGCAAATCGTTCACCGCCGGCCTCGACCTCGCGGAGGTCGGACCCGCCGTCGCTTCTGGCGAACCTCTCTTTCCGCAAGGCGGCGTCGATCCGCTCGGCCTTGGTCGTCGCCGCAGCAAGCCTCTCGTCATGGCGGTCCACGGCTGGTGCCTCACCATTGGCATCGAGCTCTGCCTCGCCGCGGACATCCGGGTTGCAGCGCCGGACACACGCTTCGGGCAAATCGAAATCAACCGAGGCATCTTCCCCTTCGGCGGCGCCACCCTCCGCTGGCCCGCCCAAAGCGGCTGGGGCGACGCCATGCGATGGCTCCTCACCGGCGACAAACTCGGCGCCGAGGAAGCCCACCGCATCGGCCTCATCCAAGAACTCGCCGCCGACCCCCACGCCCGCGCCACCGAACTCGCCCAGACAATCGCCAGCCGCGCCCCCCTCGGCGTCCAGGCCACCCTTCGAAACGCATGGCTCGCCGCCGAGAAAGGTCCCCAAGCCGCATCGGATGCGCTTCTTGAAGAAGCGCAGGCGCTCATGAAGAGCGAAGACGCTGCGGAAGGGATGAAGTCCTTCGTCGAGCGTCGCGAGGCTAAGTTCTCGGGGAAGTAGTGTCGAAGCCGGCGCACTTCGTGGAAAACCACCTGTCAAAATCGTGGAGGCCGCCTCACTCGCCGCCTAGCAGAAAACCACCTGTCAAAATCGTGGATGGCCTCAACTCTCTCGAACCGCGCTAGCCTCAACTCTCGCGAACCGCGCTAGCGGAAAACCACCTGTCAAAAATCGTGGATGGCCTCAACTCTCGCGAACCGCGCTAGCGGAAAACCACCTGTCAAAAATCGTGGATGGCCTCAACTCGCTGCCCCAACGGCCGCCTCAACTCGCTGCCCCAACGGCCGCCTCAACTCGCTGCCCCACGGACCCGCGGGACGCCGACGCGCAGCGGAGGCGCACCGCAAAGCGAGACGGTGATACTGCGAAGCAGTGGCAACGCATCGCCCGAGCAGTGACCAACCCCCCGCTTCGGCGATCCAAGCCTCAGTCAGAAACGGAACCCAAGACCTGAAGGGAGGGAGCGGGGCAGGGGGTGACCGACTGTCTGGCCAGCGTCGCGACGAGCGAAGCTC
>JBCDAA010000727.1:0-1996 GCA_039186435.1 Myxococcota bacterium
GGCGGGGTCGATGTGCTGATTCACAACGCCAGTACGCTCGGGCCGGTTCCGATGCCCGAACTCGGGGACCTTTCGGAGGAGGCCCTTCGGCAGGTCTTTGAGGTCAACGTGCTCGGCCCGGCGCGTCTCACTCGGGCGCTTCTGGGCGACATGCGTCGACGCGGACGCGGCGTGATCGTCGCGATCAGTTCCGATGCCGCGGTGGAGTCATACCCCGGCTGGGGCGCCTACGGCGCGTCCAAGGCGGCTCTCGATCGGTTGGTGGGTGTGCTCTCCGCGGAGCTCGACGGAACGGGCATTCGGGCATTCAGCGTCGATCCCGGCGAGATGGACACCGCGATGCATGCGGCTGCGCTTCCGGACGCCGACCCCGCGACACTTGCACAGCCGCGGGACGTCGCCGCCAAGATTCTTCGGCTCATTGGCGAACCGCCCTCTCATTCTCGCGTGGAGGTGGCCCAATGAGGATTCGACCTGCACGCGATCCGGAGCGCCCGTGGGGCGAGACCCGACTTCTCATCGTGGAGAAGGGCGAGGTCGAGGATCACTCCGTCGATCAGCTTCGGCAGCTTCTCCGTCCTGGTGATCTGCTGGTTCTCAACGACGCCGCGACGCTTCCCGCGAGCCTGCGCGCCACCCTCGCGGGCGCTGCGGTTGAAGTTCGACTCGCCCGCGCGGCGACGGCGAACGAGAGTTTTCCCGCCCAGTGGACCGTGGTTCTCTTTGGGGAAGGTGACTGGCGCGACGACACCGACGAGCGTCCAGCGCCTCCTGGCGCAACGCGCGGCGAACAGCTCGTTTTTCGGGATGGCCTCACCGCGGAGGTTGTGCGGGTGCACGAAGTTTCTCCCCGTCTCGTCGACATTCGTTTCGACCGGCAAGGGGAGGCGCTGGCGACGAAGCTCTACCAACAAGGTCGCCCGATCCAGTACCGGCATCTCGACGCGCCTCTCGCCCTTGCGGACGTGCAAACCCCTTACGCGCGCGCACCGTGGGCCGTGGAAATGCCGTCGACCGGTCGGCCGCTCCGCTGGCCCCTTCTTCAGGCGCTCACGCGGAGGGGCGTTCGCCTCGCTTGGCTGACCCACGCTGCGGGGCTCTCCGCCACCGGTGATCCGGCCCTCGACGCGGCGCTTCCGCTTCCGGAGCGCTTTCGCATCCCGGCGGAAACGCTTCGCGCCATTCGCCACACGCGCGCGAAGGGTGGAAGGGTGGTTGCGGTGGGAACGACCGTGGTTCGTGCTCTCGAATGTGGCGCGCCCTTTCGACTCGCAGGCGAAGCGGATGTGCTCGGAGTTGCGCGCTGCCGTCTCGATGGGGCGTATCGGTTAAGGATCGTCGACGCGATTCTCACTGGGGTACACAGCCCGGGCGAAAGCCACTACGCGCTCCTTGAAGCCTTCGCGCCCAAGCGCGCGCTTGACCGAGCGCATCGTTTCGCCGGTGCGCGCGGGTATCTCGCCCACGAACTCGGCGACCTCATGTGGGTAGCGCGTGCTCGAGACTCACTGCTCGGCGACGAGCCCGTAGAAGCTCGGGTCCCGGAGGGTCGGCAGCGCGTCTTCGCGTAGCTGGAGCGTTCGCACCGCCCACACATCGCCGAACACGCGGTAGCGAAGGGCGGTGCGGTCGAGATAGTCGACGCCGCTCGAGCCGCCGGTGCCGGTGCGTCGTCCGATCACGCGCTCGACCATCCGCGCGTGTCGCTGGCGAAAGATCAGCGACGCCTGTTCGAGGGCGACGATGGCGTCGACAACTTCCCGGGGCCACGCCAAGAGCGGGAGCTCACGATAGCTCTCGATAAAAACCAGCGCTGCCCGGACGCGGCTCTGAAACGCGCGCTGATCTTTCTCGACATCTTCGGCTTGAAGAAACTGGCGCGCGCTCTCCCGCTCCGACGCATAGCGCTGATCGAGGCGCGCTCGATCCTCATCGCTAAGGCCGGCGTGATTTGCGAAGGTGCGCGCGCGGGTGGTCTCTGCCTCGTGGGCAGCCA
>JBCDAA010000728.1:0-1986 GCA_039186435.1 Myxococcota bacterium
CAAAGAGGTCGGACTGCTCAGCGAGATGCTTCAGGAGAAGCAGATCCACATCGAGCTCACCGACGCCGCGCGCGACTGGCTGGCAGAGCACGGGTACGACCCTCAGATGGGCGCCCGCCCAATGGCTCGGCTCATCGAGCAGAAGCTCAAGAAGCCGCTGTCGCAAGCGATGGTGTTCGGGACCCTGGCGGAGGGCGGCACTGCGAAGGTCGACGTCGAGGACGGAGACCTCGAAGTGCGCTTCGAAAACGCACCGCGCCCGGTGGTGGAAGCCTAACTCTCGCGCCCCTCGCGCCGCATTGCGCTAGGCTAGCGAGGAAGGTCGAATGCCGGTCTACCTGCTTGGCAAGGAACTCGAGTTTCCACCTCCGGAGGACGCAAACGAGGAAGGCATCGTCGCCGTCGGAGGCGATGTGGCGCCCGAGCGTCTGCTGGTCTCGTATCGCGAGGGGATCTTTCCATGGCCAGCCAAAGGCTACCCTCTGCTTTGGTTCTCACCCGACCCAAGATTCGCGTTGGTCCCCGAATCCGCTCACGTCTCGCGCTCGCTCCGGAAAGTCGTCCGAAGAAACGAGATTCGGGTGACTGCGGACCGTGCGTTCGCGCGTGTGATTGCGGCGTGTGCCGAAGCGCCGCGCCCCTACCAGCAGGGCACCTGGATCACGCGCGAGCTCCGGGATGGGTATCTCGGACTGCATGAGCTCGGCTATGCACACAGCATAGAAGCTTGGCGCGGAACCGAACTCATCGGCGGCCTCTACGGCGTCGCGCTCGGGCGAACGTTCGCGGGAGAGTCGATGTTCGCGACGGAGCCTGACGCTTCGAAGGTGGCGTTCACGACCCTGCTCGGTCACCTGGCCATGTGGGGGTTCACGGTCGTCGACTGCCAGGTCCACACCGATCACCTCGCTCGGTTTGGCGCCACCATGTGGCCGAGGGAGCGCTTTCTTCGCGCCTGGCGAGCCGGGAGCCACGAGCCGAGCCTGATCGCCCCGTGGGAATTGACGCTGAGTCCCGCCGAAGCTCTTGCACGCCTGCGCCCGGAGATGTGACTCTGACGGTCGGATGGACATGACGAAACGCAACGGGCGGCTCCCGACGGCGTACTGGTTCGGGTTCCTCGCGTTGACCGCGTTCGCACCGGCGCCGGCCGTGGCCCAAGGGTCTCCGGGGGAAGCCACCGAAGCCCCGTCGACCGAAGACACCGGCGAGAGCCCGCCGACGGACGGCGCCCCACCCACTGACGGAGCCTCGCCCGTCGCTGAAACTGACGAGGCCACGGGAGGAACCGGTGGCGCCGAGGGACCCGAGGCTTCATCCGACGCGGAGCGGATCGTCCGGATCCGACGCGGAATCAAGCTCGACAAACAAAAGCTCCGCGACGTACGGAGCGAGCTTCGCAAGCGGGAAGCCTGGTTCGAGCGACTTGCCGCCGGGATGGCGGAAGTCGAAGCCAAAATCTCGGACAAGCGCGAGCTTCTCCAGGCGCTCGGCCCGGACGACGCGGAAGACGCGGAGGCGCTCAAGGCTCGGATCAAGGAGCTCCAGGAAGACTACGAGCTCTTCAACCGACAGACCGACCTCGCCCTGACCGGCGAACGAAAGACCAAGCTTCAGATCGACGCCCTTGCGGCGAAGATCAAGACCGACGAGCGATCTCTCGCGGAGCTGACCGGGCAAGCGCCGAAGCGCACTCGGAGGGCTGCGCCCGCGGCGCCCTCCGCGGCGCCGCCACGCGCCGACGGAACGGGCACGCCGCTTCCGCCGGGCATCCCGCAGGCTGCCCTCGCGACAGAGAACGAAGCGCCGCCAGCGGCGGCTCCAGTCGCCGAAGCCGAGTCGTCGCCAGCCGTCACAGCCGCACAGCTCCGCGCCCAGCAGCTCCTCAACGAGAAGCGTGCCGAACTCGAACACGCGCGCTTCGAGGTGCAGAACTACGTCGAACGAAAGCGTGCGCTCGAAACGCAAATCGAGCTCGAAGACGCG
>JBCDAA010000729.1:0-1977 GCA_039186435.1 Myxococcota bacterium
CGCGAAAGCGCCGGGCGATCCGCGCGAGGGTGTCCCCCGAACGAACGGTGTACGCCCGGTCCGCACCCGCCGATGCACCCACGAGCAAAACGCTCATCAGCGCGAAAGCCAGCGCGAGACTCCAAGAGAGCCTCGCCGCCGATCGGCGCTGGGGGCGGGGGCGAACCATCCGCGACAGGCTGATCGACAAGCCTCGCGGGCGCAAATCCCTGCGTGATTTGGGGGCGCTCCGCGTATGCTTCTGCGCGATGGAGTTCACCGAGACATCGCTTCCTTCCCTGCACGATCAGGCGGTCATCGTCACCGGGGCGAACAGCGGCATCGGCTTTGAAGCTTCCCGCGCCCTCGCCGAACGGGGCGCGGTGGTGGTGCTGGCCTGCCGAAACCTCGAAAAAGGTCGAGCCGCGGTCGCCCGAATCAAAGAGGGCTCCCCGCGCGCCCGGGTCTACCTCGAGGCCCTCGACCTCGCCGATCTCGCGTCCGTGCGCACCTTCGCCGAACGAATGAACGAGCGCTTGGAGGTCCTCCATCGCCTGATCAACAACGCCGGCGTCATGGCACTCCCCTATCGCCGCACCGCCGATGGCTTCGAGATGCAGATGGGCACGAACCACTACGGTCATTTCGCGCTGACCGGACTGCTCCTCGATCTTCTTCTCGCCGCACCGAACGCGCGGGTCGTCACCGTGAGCAGCCTTGCGCACTTCTTTGGGGGGATTCGTTTTCGCGATCCGAACTGGGAGAACTTCTATCAGCGCTGGGCGGCTTACGGACAAAGCAAACTCGCCAACGTGCTCTTCGCTTTTGAGCTTGAGCGTCGTTTTCGCGCCGCAGGCACCAGCGCGCTCTCGGTGGCGTGCCATCCGGGCTTCGCCTCCACGAACCTTCAGTTTGTCGGCCCGACCCTGGATGGTTCGAAAGCGATGATGGCGCTGATGAAGTGGAACAACCGCTACGTCGCGCAGTCTGCGGCGGAGGGCGCGCTGCCGACGCTCTACGCCGCCTACGGAAACGTTTCGGGAGGCTACTACATCGGCCCGGACGGTGCGCTCCGCGGCGCCCCCAAACCTGCGCGTGCATCGAAGAAGGCTCGCGACCCCGAACTCGCGGCGCGCCTCTGGGCGCTCTCCGAAGAGTCGACCGGCGTGTACTTTCGCTTCGCGGGATAGCGCGAGCTCAGAAACGAATCGCTTTGAGGCGCGCGTTCACGTCGCGGGCGAGCGTGAGCTCCTGATCGCGCGGGAGCACCGTCGTGGCGCTGAAGAGCGCAAACGCCGCAAGCTCGTGAAGCGCCTGATGAAGCGCCTCGAGCGGATGCTCCGTATTGACGCCCTGGAGAGCGTTCGCGACGTGGTTGGGGTCGATCGTACCGAGCTCATCGACGCCCTCGCCGAAGTAGGGGCCGTAGCCGCTCCCCTGAATCCAGGCGTCGAGCGTCGCGCGGGTCTGGGCAAGGCCGCCGTAGGTCGCGACCGCGAAGAAGATGTCTTGCAGCACCTCGTTGAAGAGGTTCACGAGCCCACGAACCTTGTCGGGGTCGACCCTTGAGGGCGCATGCAAGGTGACCTGCTTTTGGCTCAGCAGGTGATAGACGGCCTTCGTCGTCGAGAACTCCCCAAGACCGGAGTCCCGCGCGATGTCGTCGATCGTGCGCTCACCGTCGCAGAGCTCGAGCACTTCCTTCGCGGAGTCGTCGAGCTTCTTGGGCTCCGGCGCATCGGGCTTTCGAACCGGACAGAGATCCGAACTCGGAATCTTGTCGCGGAAGAGCGCCATCTCATCGATGCGCTGCACGCCCTCCATGAGAAGCCCTTGCACGGAGAGGTGGACCGTTGTCGCGGACGCGTCTTCTTCGCCTCCCACGAGAAAGACGTAGAAGCCCTTCGCCACGAGCAACGACCCAAAGAAAATGTCCTCGGCCTGTCGCTGCAGATGCTGAAAGAGCTGTTGCGCGTCGACGAAACCGCGGTCAACCGC
>JBCDAA010000730.1:0-1976 GCA_039186435.1 Myxococcota bacterium
ATCATCACTTCGTTCCATCGCGAGGTCGGGCGCACCACGCCGATTCTCGATGCGCCTATCGAATACTCGCCCGTGGTGGTGGAGGACGACTGCGACCTCGGCGTCAGCGCGGTCGTGCTACCCGGCGTGACCATCGGCCGGGGCACGCAGATCGGGGCGGGCGCGGTCGTCACGACCGACATCCCGCCCTACTCCGTCGCGACCGGAGTGCCGGCGCGCGTGACTGGGGAACGTCCAGCATGACCGCACCGGATCTGAGCGTCATCGTCTTTGCCTTCAATGAAGAGGCCAACGTCGGCCCGGTGCTCGAAGAGCTTCGCCGGTGGCTCGCCGATCACGAACCGAGCGCGGAAGTCGTGTTCGTCGACGATGGTTCCTCCGACGGAACCGTCGGTGCCGCGGCCGCCGTGCTCGCCGGAACGAAGCACCAAATCCACTCTCACCTGGGTAACCGCGGCATTGGCGCCGCCTTGAAGACCGGCGTTCGCGCGGCGCAGGGCGACTGGGTGACTTTCATGCCGGCGGACGGACAGATTGCCCCGGATGCCATCGGCCAGTTTCGGGACGCTGCCGCCGCTGACGGTACGGACGTGGTCTTCAGCGTCTATGAGGACCGAGACGATGGCGCGCATCGGAAGGTGCTGTCGGCCGGCCTTCGCAGCCTGATCTTACTCGTCCACGGCGTCCGAATGCGAAGCGATGGCCCCTACTTGTTTCGACGCACCCTCTTCGACGCCGATCGGCTCGCGCCGGACACGTTCTTTCTAAACTTCGAGTTCCCCATCAGAATGCTCGGCGAGGGGACGAGGACGAGCGAGGTAACCATCGCGTGTCGACCCCGACGATCGGGCCAATCGAAGTCGGCCGGGCTCAAACGCATCTGGGGGGTGTTCAGAGACTTGGTCGACCTTCGATTTCGACTCGCCAAGGAATCGCTCACGACCCCGAGTCGGGCGACTCGACGCTCTTGAGCCGGTCGCGAAGCGTCGAGCGAGGCATCCCCACGGCGCGCGCGGCCGCCGCGTAGTTTCCGCCGTGTTCGACGAGAACCTCCCGCAACCTCGATTCGTCGGGCGCCGACGCCGCGCTGCCGCGAAGGATGCGGTCGACGACGCTCGCGTCGATACACGGGCCATCGGTAATGGCCGCAGCCAGCTCCACCATGTTGCGGAGCTCTCGCACGTTTCCCGGCCAAGAATGCCCGCGCAGCCTTGCAATCGCTGCGGGCGCGAGCTCCTTCTCCCCGAGCGCCTCCGGGACTGAGCGCAGAAAACGCTCCGCGAGCGGTTCGATGTCGGCCGTACGTCGGCGAAGCGGCAACACGTCGAGGACCAGGCGATGGATGCGATAGAAGAGGTCTTCGCGAAACAGACCCTGCTGGACCATGCCGACGAGCGCACGATGGGTGGCGCACACGAGTCTCACGTCCACCGAGATCGGCGACTCGCCTCCTACGCGGCGAACGTTCCAGGTTTCGAGTACGCGAAGGAGTCGAGTCTGCAGCGTGAGTGGGAGCTCCGCGACCTCGTCGAGAAAAAGCGTGCCGCCGTGGGCGCGCTCGAAGGCTCCTCGATGCGCTTGAACCGCCCCTGTGAAGGCGCCTCGCTCGTGGCCGAAGAGCTCACTCTCGACGAGTTCCGCGGGGAGTCCCCCCGCATTGATGGCGACGAAGGGCCCCGACGAACGAGGGCTCCGCTCGTGCAGTGCTCTGGCGATCACTTCTTTGCCGACTCCGGTTTCGCCGCACACGAGCACCGGCCATGGCAGACGCGCGAAGCGATCCACGTCAGCCAGGACATCCAGCATCGGAGCGGACTCGGCCACTGGGGGGTCGACACCCGGGCTCCGCGTCGCTGGACCGCCCGTCGCGCGCAACTCGGTCCGGCCGACCCGAAGAATGTCACCCGGCCGCAGGGGGTGTCGCCGGATGGGCTCCCCGTCGACCCGAGTGCCGTTGGTGCTTCCCAAGTCTCGAA
>JBCDAA010000731.1:0-1961 GCA_039186435.1 Myxococcota bacterium
CACTGAGGAACGCGGCGACGTCGGCGGTCTCGGCCTCGCTGCCGTAATCGGCTTCCCGGGCGATCGTGCGCGAACGCGGGCGGCTGCTTCGCGCTTCCGAGGCCTCAAACATCCAGACGATGCGGTTGCCGGCGCGAACGGCGGTGCCGATGGCGCCTGAGCGTCGCTCGACCTGAACCGTTGCGCGCCCGTCGGCGTAGCGAACGCGAACCCGGCGAATCAGCGACTCTGGAAGACCGCGCAGATTGCGGCGAAGCTCGGGCGAGAGGCGGGCGCCGCGAATCTCCATCTGCGCCGGGCCCTCTCCGCGAAGCACCCGAAAGCGCGCCGCACGATCCAGCTCGAGGACGACGCGCTCGCGGCCGTCCCGTCGCTCGATGGTGACGTCGCGAAGCGTTGCGGGCCCCTCGCGCTCCGCGGTCGGCTCCTCTCGGCGCTCGCTGGACACGGCGTCGAGACGAACGAAGATCCGCCCTTCCCGGGAGCGCGCGCGATAGGTCGCAGCCTCCGAGAGATGAAGCTCCAGGCGAACTCCGCGGGCGGTGCTGCTCCCGACGGTCGAGCGCACGAGCGCCGAGTCGCCGGTCGAGGTCAACCCGCCCTCCGGAAGGGACGCGCCCGCGACGTCGACGACGAGGACGCGACCTTCGTCGCGCGTTCGAATCGCGTACGTCGGAACGTCGAAGGCGCCGCGGATGGCGACCTCCGCGCGGTTGCCTTCGCCGCGTACCTCGACGCTACGGATTTCTGGATCGTCGGCGAAGACCGAGCTGGAAACGATGAGTGCGCCGACAAAAGCGGCGGCCCAATGGGGTCGCATTCGATTCTCCTGGGAAGCTGCAGATCGCTGCGGGGAGATCATCGAACGGGGAAGACCTTGGGATCAAAAAAACGGATCATTCTGACAACGTCGGAACGCCCTTCAATCGACGCGAACCAGCTGCACGACCCTTCACGGTCACCGGCACCCACGCAACACTCGGTTTTCGGGGGGACCATTGCCGAGCCGATCGGGCGACTCCAACCGGAGGTTTGAACACGGCCGCGGGCGCTACCTGGAAACTACTCGGCGTACGCCTCCTCCACTTCGCGCGCGACCGCCCGGTCGAAGTCATCCCGGGTTTGCAGCTCGGGACGCCTCACCGCCGTGGAGGAGCAGGGGCGGAGTTTCGGGTGCCGCGCGTCTGCGAGCGGTTCGTAGGACATCGCGTACATCACCCTCCAAGCGTGGTACCACGCAGCCAAGAATGCCCGCGTGCGTGCGGATGACGCGTCAGTGAGGTCTTCCAGGTGCAGGAACCGGAACAGTACGACTCTCACAGAGTCGATCTTCTCACCTCTAGCCCAGAGTACGACGCGAACAGGAACATGGAGGAAGCCCTTGGCATCGCACTTCATCTCGGTGGGCGCGAACTCGAAGAACGAAACGGGAAGCGGCCGATCGCTTCCGGGTCTAAGCTCTTCCATGGCGGCGAGGGACTCGGATGTTGGCTCCAGGGCCTCGCATCGCCGAGTCAACGTCTAGATAGGGCATGGGTCAACGCCCGGCTGAGGACGCGTCGATGACAACCCAGAGGTTCGGATGTGTCGAGTGCCTTTACGAGGGCCGGTCGGCGAGGACCAGCGGCTAGAGCGTCACTCGTGAACGCCGCGTCGCGTCCTCTTCTTCGTCCCGCTGGCGTTCGAGTGCCCGGCGACGAAGCTCCAGAGGGTCCTCCCCTTCCTCGTAGAGGGGAATCACGCGCGTCAGCGGCGGACGGTCCGGACCGGTCGGATCGTCGCGCGTTAGCACGACTTCGCCCGTCCGAATGCGCGCAACGCGCCAGTTGAGGGTCACCGGCATGCTGTCGGCGCCGCCGGTCTGAATGATCTCCGCGCGGCCGACGTACTGTCCGATTTTGACGACGTGCCCCACCCCGGCCGGATCCTGAAGCATCGCCCGCGGCTGGGCGACGCCACTG
>JBCDAA010000732.1:0-1940 GCA_039186435.1 Myxococcota bacterium
ACGGTCGCGGGCGTGGACTTTAGCCATCGCGCCGCGGTGAACGGCGACGTGACCACCGCAGCGAGGCAGGCGCTCGCCGGCGCGCTGAGCAATCTCTTGGGCGGTCGCCGCGCGGAGGTTCGAGTGCGATCCATCCCTCCCGGCGCCTCGATCACGATCGACGGCAACGAGGCGGGAGAGGCGCCGGTGATCACCGAACTCGACATTGGCAGCCACTCGTTTCGGGCGACCCTCGAAGGTCATCGACCCGCCAACGAGCGCGTCGACATCGCGGAGGATCAGGATGTCGAGCTCCGCCTCGAGCCCTATCCGGTGGAGCCGGTTCCGTCCTCGAGCGCAGGAATGCGAATCGCTGGCTTTTCGCTCCTCGGCGCGGGGGCGGTGGGGCTGTCGCTGACCCTTGCGCTTACGCTTTCCGACCTCGGCTGCCAGGACTCGCGGCCGAACGGCTGCTTCGACGATCGCGAGATTGCAGCTGGTCCGTTTGCGCTCTGGATGGGCCTCTCGTCCGCCGCGATGATCACCGGCCTCGTGCTGGTGCTCGCGGCGCCCAAGCGAAACGCGAGCGTCTCTTTACGTCCGACCGGTGCGGACTTTCGCATGCGCTTCTAACTCGCACCGCATGAACGCTGAACCGATGGAACGCTGCGCGCAAAAATCTGCCGATACAGGAACTTGCGCTTTGATGGTCGCAGGCGAACGCTGCGGGTAGCATCCAATCCGGAGATGAAGATGCGTTGCTTGCTTGTTCTTTGCCTCGCCGTGGGATGCACCACGGAGAACGTTGGTCCGACCTGCGCGGACGGGTTTCGCTTGAACGCCGCCGGGGACGAGTGCGTGCCCGTGGGGGACGGTGCCGTGGGGGATGCCCCCCTGGACGTGGGTGCAGATGGGGCGGACGGTGCCACCGGCGACGCTTGCGCCTGCACCGGCGATCGACCGATCTGCGCGCCGGACGAAAGCTGCGTGGAGTGCACTACGGAAGCCGATTGCGAGGGCGAGACCCCGATGTGTGATGCGGGCGGTACCTGCGTCGCGTGCCTCAACGATACGGACTGCCCTGACGCCGACGCGGCGCAGTGTCTGGACGGAGCCTGCGTGGCTTGCAACGACGCCGAACAGTGCACCGAGGCGGGACAGAACGTTTGCGAGGCCGGGGTGTGCTTCGAGTGCACGGAAACGACGGCGTTTGAGCACTGCGGCAACAACAGCTGTGACGCCGTGGACAACACCTGCACGGGCACCATGCGCACCACCGTCGAGAACTGTTTGCCGTGTCGCTCGGATGCGGAGTGTGTGGCGGACCACGCCTGCGTTCCGATGAACGATAGCGCCGGAGCGCCGCGCGGGAGCTTTTGCCTTCGAGACGCGTCGGCGGGCTGCAATCAGCCGTTCGGAATTACGATTTCCGGTCGTGCGACGCTGAGTGGTCAGGATGGCCTCGAGTTCTGCGGAATTAATGAAGAGCTCGCGACCTGTGAGGCAGTGCTGGGCTTGCTCGACACGGTGGAGTGTCCCGGGGGCGAGAACACGGAGTGTCCAGAGGGGGGACTCTGTCGCCGGGTCGGGTCGCTGAACAACCGTTGCACCTACGGGTGCACCGGAAGCGCGCAGTGCGATCGTCCCCCAAACCCTGGTCGCACCTGCGGTGACGGCGGGACGGGCGACGTCGACTACTGCGGTGGCTAAGCAGGCGCGTTTCTAGCGGTTGGAGATCCATAAAACTCTCACGTGCTTCGCATTGGTTTGTCCGGACGATTTTCTTGGGCGCGTCTCTCGTATGCTCGGCCACTCCTCAACGCTCGGTACGCTGGGCGTGTGCGCGTCCTTCGGAAAACGAACCCACGGAACGGAACGCGGGCTGGATCGCCCACTCGAGGGAGAGGTCGAGAAACCCCCACAGGTCGCCTTCCTTCACGGCGATTCGACCCTCGCGGCAC
>JBCDAA010000733.1:0-1940 GCA_039186435.1 Myxococcota bacterium
CCGGCGAGGTGGTGACCGAGCTCCCCGAGGACGCCCGCTTTGATTCGACCTGGGTGATGGACACCGCGTCGACCGCGCTGCTCCCGCCCGGACTGCCTGACCAGGACGTACGGGGACCGCTGGTGATCGTCGATCATCACGCCGCGCACGACGATGTAGGGGATCTCGTCGTTCGCGACATCGATGCGTGCGCCACTGGCGAGGTCGTCATGGACCTCGCCGAGAGTCTTGGGCTTCGACCAATTCCGGAGGAGGCTGCCGCGCCGCTCTACGCCGCGATCGTCGCCGATACGGGCGGGTTCCGCTATGCGGTCACAACGCCGAAGGTCATGCGCCTTGGCGCCGAGCTTTTGGAGCGCGGCGCGGACGCGTGGGTCACCGCCTACGAGCTCTTCGAAGGTTGGAGTGAAGCGCGGCTGAAACTCCTGGGGTCGATCCTCGACACGGTGGAGCTCGACTGCGACGGCAAGGTTGCTGTGCTTCGGGTCACCCGTCAGATGCTCGCTGATAGCGCCGCCGACGACGACATGGTCGAGGGCATGGTGAACTACGGCCGCATGCTCCGCGGTGTGGAAGTCGCTGTGCTCTTCTGGGAGTTCCCCGGTGAGAGGGGACTGGAGACCAAGATCAGCCTGCGGTCTCGCGGCAACGCGGATGTTTCGGTGGTCGCGCTCGCCCTCGGCGGGGGAGGTCACCGTGCAGCGGCCGGCGCCCAGCTCGCCGAAACCCTTCAGGCCGTGGAAACGAAAACCCGCGCCAAGATTCGCGAGCTTCTCGAGAGTTAGCGCGCATGGAAGGGGTGGTCGTCGTTGACAAGCCGCCAGGGCAAACGTCGCATGACGTTGTTCGCACTGCGCGGAAGAAGCTTCAGACGAGGGCTGTCGGGCACGCCGGAACGCTCGATCCGATGGCGACCGGAGTCCTCGTTCTTGCAGTGGGGCGCGCCACCAAGCTCGTCCCTTGGCTGACGGTGAGCGACAAGCGCTATCGCGCGACGCTTCGACTTGGTATCGCGACGCATTCCCTCGACGCGGACGGGGACGTTGTGGGTAACGCCCCCATACCGACGCTCACGCCAGACGCCGTGGCTCGCGAGGCCGAGCGATTTGTAGGGGGCTACGCGCAGCGGGCGCCGGTCGTCAGCGCCCTTCGCGTGGATGGAAAGCGCCTCCACGAACGAGTGCGAAAGGGCGAAAAGGTCGAGGCGCCGGTGCGGGATGTGATGCTCCACTCCGTCTCGATCGAAGCGGTGAACGCGACGGAGATCCAGTTCGAGCTTCACTGCGGCAAAGGCTTCTACGTTCGCAGTTTCGGGCGCGACCTCGCCGAAGCGCTAGGTACGCTCGGCCACCTCAGCGCGCTGCGCCGAACCTCGAGTGGCCCCTTTTCCCTCGAGGACGCCATCGACCACTGGGACGACGTGACGCCGCTGAGTCTCGCGGATGCGGCGGGCCGTTTGATGCCGGTCGTGCACGCCAACGACGATGGATTCAACGATGCGCGCCATGGGCGCAAGGTCGGAGCGTCGGGAATTGAGGGAGCGCTGCCGCCGAGCGGCGAAGCCGCGCTGCTCTACCAGGGTCAGCTCGCGGCACTCGTCGCGCGGGAGGGCGACTTGCTTCGCGTATTGCGGGGGTTTGTTCAACATGGGTGAGTCTCCACCTGCGGAGTCCTCAGTTCGCTCTATGCTGTCCTTCGTGCGCATTGCTTTTTCTTTGGGGCTCGTCCTGGTGTTTGCCTGCGGCGATGACAGCGGAACCTCCGACGCGAGCGCGGATGCCGCGGCCGATGCACGAGACGCCGGTCGCGATTCGGGGCCGCCGGACACCGGGCCTGAATGCCCGATGTCGTGTACGGCGAGGCAATCCTGCTGCGATGTCGAGGGAGCTCTAATGTGCGTGAACTCCCTTGAGGACGACATGAACTGCGGCGGATGCGGC
>JBCDAA010000734.1:0-1916 GCA_039186435.1 Myxococcota bacterium
CACGAGGCGCAGCGGGACGCTGCCAAAGCGGCAGAAAGCCGCTGACGAGCAGGATCATCGTCGCGCCAAACGTGCTCACCATCATCTGGATGTCGAGGCCCGCGTGCAGGACGAGGGCGAGCGCGATCCCGAGCCAGCGCGTGCGCCGCCACGCGAGGAGCGGGATTAGCGCGAGCTCCGTCGCCGTGATCGCGATCGCCAAGACGCGAAAGCTCACGTCGGGAAGCGTCCCGAGAAGGCCGAGTTCGTGCAGCCTCGTGAGGGTCTCTCCAGAGAGCCACGCCTCGTTGCACTTTCCGAGACCTGCCGCGCCGTAAACGAGAAGTACCTGCAGTCGAACGAGCTGCATGGGCCAACGCGGGGCGCGTGCAAGACGCCAGCCACTCGGGCAGAGCGCGACGAGCGCGCACGCCAGGTAGAGCAGATGGAGGTGATGGAAGTACCGAAACGGATCCGCGTTCATCAGCGTCCATCCACTCAGCGCGACGAGAAGCGATGAGGTGCGTGGCGCAAGTCCAACGAGCATCGTGACCGCCGCCCCGAGGCGCAGCACCAGAAGCGCACGCTCGGCGCGAAGAGGGACCGGCAGCCAAAGCGGAAATCGCAGGGCGGGGGAGCTTACGTCACTCGCGCTCCACCACTCGAGACCGTCAACCCAGCCATGATGATCGAGGGGAAAGAAACTCTCGCCAAACGTGGTGATGCGAAGAAGCACAAGCACCGCGAGGCCGACTCGCAGCGCGCGATAGGCGGTCGCGTCGATGTCGCCGCCGGCGAGCTTGTCGATGGGGTCGGTCAGTCGCATCGCACCCGGTGGTGGCGGGTGCCACTGGGGCGGTGGACGGCGACGTTCGCAAAACGGGCGTCGGGATCGGCGTCGCAGAGCCACGCTGCAAGCTGCTCCCCACGGGAGGCGAGGAGGGCTCCTTGGGTCTCAACCGGCGCACCTTCGAGCATCGGGAGGAGCACGCGTTGACCGTCGCGGCTGAGATGGTCCACCACGTCGGCGGCCTGCCAGCGGCGCGTTCGATTGGAGTGCTCGGTGAAGAGCTCGATGCGAACGCGCTCGAGCCGCGTGAACATTCGAAACGACCCCACCCCCGACGAGCTCGCATACCCCGCGATCGCGACCGCCACGAGGGCCGCCGCGCCGACCAGAAATCGAAGGGACGACATTCGCTGGAGGGTACCGCGCCCGGGCTTTGGATCCGGCTCGCGGATCAGATGGGAATGACCTCGCAGCCCATCGTTCCGACGAGAATGACGCGCCCCTCCGCCATCGTTTCGTCCGCGTCGTCGACAAGTCGCCAGGGAACGAACGTGGGGTTGGTCGTCGTCGTGATCGATCCCGACACACTGGTGACGATGAAGCGCAAGGTCGATCCCGACGTCACATCGTCGTAGCGATCGATACCAGGCATAGTCCCGGGCGCGGCGTTCATCATGTCGGGCCGGGCAGCCAACGCGCCGGAGGGCGTGATTCCCGCAGGTTCCTCCAGGACCATCTGCGCCCAGGTCGCGTCGCGAGGGGCGGTCACTTCCACGTTGGTCCGGAACTCGTCAAAGGCCTCGCAGGTGAGCATCCAAACGGTGTCGGTGGGCAGGCAGGTAATGCCGTCCGGGCACCCGTCGCTGTTCGAGTCGGGATCGCACACGTCCGTTCCCGCAGCGACTTCGTCGGCATCGCTTACGCCATCGTCGTCGCTGTCTGGATCGAGGTGAAGAAACGTGCCGAAGTCATTGCAGCGTCGGCCGAACTGGCACATCCCGGTTTCGGGGCCTGCTTCCTCACCGTCGAGAAGGCCGTCGCCATCCGAATCGGTGTCGCCGTTGCCAGGCACGCCATCTCCGTCAACGTCCGCTTCGACCTCGGACGCATTCGACAAGCCATCCCCGTCGTCGTCCCCGCAAGGGTC
>JBCDAA010000735.1:0-1910 GCA_039186435.1 Myxococcota bacterium
CCGGGCTGCCACAAGGATCATCAATGAAGTCAAAGGCGTCAATCGCGTGGTCTATGATGTAACGTCAAAACCACCGGGCCTCCGGTGGCGCCGGTTCGCGTCGAAGCGGACGAAGGCCTGCTGCTCACCTGCTCCGCGGACGCCGCGGAAACGTCGCGGTGTGCCTTCGACGCACTCAGCAGCGCCGACGAGTTGAACCTCGGCGTTCGTCTTGTGGCGGACTCGACGGAAGGGCGCGTTCTCGGGCTTCGCGTGTTCTGGGCAGACCAGGTCACCACCGTCGATGTGCGTGCGCTCCCCAACGAGCCGATGGGCGAGCAGCCTCTCGAAGGTTTTTGGACAGGAACGGCCTCGCTTGTGCGCGCCGGTTCGAGCGCCCGGACCTTGGTGAACGACACGCCGGAGACGCTTCGCGCCCTCGTGCTTCCCATCGAGATGCGCATCTACGAGGAGGTCGGCAATCGGCGCGTGGTGACGCTCTCGGATATCGCCGGCTTTGTGGTTCCGAGCGAGACCACCGTCGGTGAACTCCTGCGGGCAGGGGACGGCTCGCTGGTGCTTCGCTACGCGCCCGCGCGCTACATCGAAGGCGAAGCGGAAGACAACCCCATTCGGGTGACCGCGCGGGGTGAGAGTCAGCGCGTCGTTCGCGGCGCGGCGGGGCTTCAAATCGATCTGCGGACCGTCTTTGCCGGTCCGCTTCGGGACGACTTCGCGCCCTTTGTCGAGTGGCGTCTTCAGCTCACGCGACGCGGCGATACGGAGGATGCTGCGCCGTCGCTGCCGGCGGCGGAAGAGGTCGAGGACCCAGAGCTTCGGGCGGCGCGTGCGTTTCCCCTCGAGGCGGCGCTGCGCGATCGAAGCGTGGCGGAACTTCTCGCGCTGCCCGGCGCGGATCGCGTGCAAGCGATCGCGTGCAGCGACACCGGCGGGCCGCCGATTCTCTTTACAGGGGATCGCGCGACGCCGTGGTCGGGGGATTTAGGGTGCGCGGATTCGGCGCCCCGCGACATGCCGCGGATCTTTGGCCCCTTTCGGGAGTCGACCTTTGCCATCGCGCAGACCATCGGTGACTGCGTGGCAGACCTCGAGCGGGCGGAAGAGCTTCGAGAGGACCCAACGCAGCCCTTTGCGGACGCGACCTGTGTGGACGCGCCGCGTTTTGAGCTTGCCCTCGCCGAAGCGCAGGCGATCGATCGTGCTCGCGCGACCGGAAGCGCGGTGGCTGCGGACCTGGAACGTTCCGCACTCGCGCATCGCCTGGTGCAGCAGTGGGCGCAGCTCCTCGGCTTTGTGAGTTCGCAGGCGGTCAAGATCGACCAGCTCAACGATGTCCTCGACACGTCGTCTGTGCTCACCCGGGAGTTTTCCCAGGCGCGCATGCTCGCGTTGACGGCGGCAGGGTGGGACGTGCTTTTGGAGCCGCGTGTCGCATTGCCGCTCTCGGTGCTGCCCGGTGATGTCGTGCTCAACCCGGACTATCGCGTGCGCCTCTTTCCGGACGGGGCCTTCGCCGCGGACGCGCGCCAGGATCTCGGTCTCGGGCTTCCGGTCGCGCTCGCGCGGGGGCTTTCGCGAAGCCTCGACGCGCACGGAGCGCTGCTCGAGCGGGCGCGTTTTGTAGTGACCGATCGCGTGGAGATCGAATCCCGCTCGGTGTCCTTTGCGCGGCGAAGCATTGTGCTCTTCGCCTTTGCGACGCTTCTTCGCGACAGCGCCCGGAGTGCGAGCGTCGGCGATGTTCCCTGGGTCGAGCCCTGGCGGGCGGCCTCCGCGCGATTTGGGGTCTCGCTCACCGGTCTTGTGCGCGCGCTCGAAAACCTTCGCGAAGGGCGAAACCCCCTCGAGATCGATCCGGATCTCGACCTGCCGCTCTATCGCCTCGGCGATGAGACCTCGTCGCTCTCACG
>JBCDAA010000736.1:0-1903 GCA_039186435.1 Myxococcota bacterium
CAACGCCGCGCTCAACCAACGCCGCGCTCAACCAACGCCGCGCTCAACCAACGCCGCGCTCAACCAACGCCGCACTCAACCAACGCCGCGCTCAACCAACGCCGCGCTCAACCAACGCTGCGCTCAACCAACGCCGCGCTCACCCCTCGGCGCACTCACCCCTCGGCGCACTCAACCCTCGGCGCACTCACCCCTCGGCGCACTCACCCCTCGGCGCACAAGCCGCCCGAACGCAGCCCAAGACGTCCACGGGTTTACACACCGCGACGTCGCGCTCAACCGACGCCGAGCAAACCGCCGGCGACGAAGGCCGCCCAAAGTCCGATGTGCGCGCGAACTTCGACGGCACCCCAGCAGAACTCATCCCAGCGCGCGCGAAACTCACTCCGGTTTCCCGCGACGGCGATGGTCGGTACGGGATAGCTCCAGCGATCGCCTGCCGTCCGTTGGGTGCCGAGCAGCACCGTTACCGGCGCGCCATCCTTTGGCCTGCCGCCGAGCCAGCCGTCCGGTCGAAGAAGCGCGCTGCGATAGCCGCGCGGACACTCGACGCGGCGACCGCGCAGCGTGCCCTCGAGAAGTGTGAGTCGCCCGCCTCGAATGTCGCGAACGATCCGCCACCGCGCAGCGGCTGCTCCCGCGGACCACGCTAGCGAGGCGAGGCTTGTCAGCGCAGCAATCAACGTCGCGATTCTGATCGAATCGCTTCGAAGAACGATTAGAAGCCCAAGGGAGGTCAACGCGAGCGCGAAAATTCCTATCGCACGAATCGGGCCCGATCGAACTCTCATCCCACGATGGAGTCTAGCGCGCTCGCATGGGCGTCCGCGAGCTCCGCCACCGGAACGGTGAAATGCCCCTCAAAGGTGAGTGTGTCTCCGCCAGTGATGCCCAGCACATTCATCGGGACGCCATGCTCAGTGCAAATCGCACGAACCGCGTCCTGCGAATCCGCGGAAAAACTCACCACGATGCGGGAGGGTTCCTCCGAAAAGAGAAGGGCTTCGGGACGCGGATCTTCGCCCGGTAGACGCACCGTCGCTCCGATCGAACCCGCAATGCAGCTCTCCGCGAGACTCACGCCCAGTCCTCCGTCGGAGACGTCGTGCGCGCTCGCGAGAAGTCCCCGCTGCGCCATCGAAAGAACGGCGCGCTGAAGTGCGGCCTCTGCCTCGAGGTCGATGCCGACGGGGTCGCCGTTGACGCGCCCGAGTTTCGACACCACCCACTCGCTGCCGCCCAAACGCCCTTCGCTGGGTTTGCCGAGATGCGCAATCACGTGACCTTCTTCGGCGAAGGCCAGGGTGAGGCGGTCTTCGGGGCGGGCCAAAAGCCCGACGAGCGCAACCGTCGGCGTCGGCAGAATCGGCTGCCCGTCAGTTTCGTTGTAGAGACTGACATTGCCGGAAACCACGGGCACATCGAGCGCCTTGCAGGCGGCGGCCAACCCGTCGATCGCCTGCGCGAAGGTCCACATCGTTTCCGGCGTTTCCGGATTGCCGAAGTTTAGACAGTCGGTGGTGCCGAGAGGCTTGCCGCCCACGCAGACGATGTTTCGCGCGCACTCGGCGACCGCCATGGCCGCCCCCTGAAACGGGTCCAATTTGACGTGGCGTCCATTGCAGTCGACTGCGATCGCGAGGTGTTTTTCGAGAAGGCCATTCTCGGTTTCGCAGAATGCGCGCACCACCGCCGCGTCGCCGGCGCCCGGTCCCACGATCGTTCCATCGCGGACGACGTGGTCGTATTGCCGGTAGATCCACTGTCGACTTCCGATGTTGGGGGAGGCCAGGAGCGTCAGCAGTTCCTTCGGCAGATCGTAGGCCGTGCCTTCGCGAGACACGGTGGTCATTTCTGCGGTCGCTCGACTTTGAAGGCCAGGCGCCTTCTGGGGCCGGTCGTA
>JBCDAA010000737.1:0-1877 GCA_039186435.1 Myxococcota bacterium
CGGGGCGATCTCGCCTACTACTTTCAAGACTCCGTGGCGGTGAACCTCGGAGAGGCGACCGCGATCGACGCCGCCGCGCTGGGTTCCAACCGCTACGTCAGCGTCCATGGAACGCCGATGGCGTCGCGCACGATCGAGTACTCGCGTGTCTTCGGAGGCGATTTCGCGGTCTTCCCTCTCGCCGGACAGCGACGGATTTTCGTCCAGGCGGCGGTGGGCGAACGAGCCCTTCAGACGTCGCGTCGCGAGTTTTCGGGGCGCCTGGTGACGATGGGCGAACTGGGCGGTCGCCTCGGTGCCGTTCGACGTGCCTACGAAGGCATCGGCGAACCGGTGACGGCGCAGACCTACGTTCTTCTCGCGGACGAACCTCCCGGAAGTTACAGCTGGGCGCTCGCGCTCGCGGGTCTTTGCATCGTCTTCGCGCTCATCAACCTGCTCCTCTTGCTCCGATGGTTCCGACCGATCCGTGTGCAGCGTCGCGCCGCAGCGTGATTCCTTACGAACCTCGTACCTGCAGAGTCGATGCGGTGCGCTAGAAGGAGCGAGATGAGAATCGCGATCGTGATCCTTCTTGGGGCGTGCACATCGTCGAGCACCCATCCGGCGGAGGGCTACTGCACACGGGTGACAAGGCTTCTGTGCGCGAGCAACGAGCGCTGCTGCGACCTCGAAGAGCGAACGTACGCCACCGAGGCGGAGTGCTTTGAGGAGAACCTTTTTCTCTGTGCGAACGCATTCGAGGATCCAGCCAGAGACGACTACCTCCCCTACGACTCCGTGGCGGCCGCAGCGCTCGAGGCCGAGATTCGCGCACGCACCGAAGACTGCGGCGCGCTCGACCTCGGTCTTCGTTCCGGCGAAGGCGGGGTTCACGACGTGTTCGGTCCGACGCGAGGCACGGGCGACGCGTGTGGCGGAGACATCCCATGGTCCGCCTGCAGCGAGTTTTGTTTGCGAGAGGTCGACCCTGGTCTGGGCGGTCTGGGCGCTCTTGCGGGCGAAGGAACCTGCGGTCCCGCGCTTTCGGAAGGTGAGCTCTGCTGGGCGGGATCCGCGATTCTCCCCTGCGAGGTGGGCCTCACGTGCATTGTGGGCGAGACGGAAGGACGCTGCGCACCCTCGCCGGTCGAAGGCGAAGCCTGCGCGGGCTTTCTCGACTGCGCCGAGGGGCTCGCTTGTTTCAGCGCTGTGTGCGTACCTCTCTGCCGGAATGGCGACCTCTGCGAGGGAAGTGCGTGCGCGTCCCGCTTTCGCGACGAGGACGGTCGCTGCGCAGACCCACCAGCCGCGCGAAGTCATTGCGACGTGTGGCGGCCGATCGGCTAGTTGGACGACGTTCCGAAGCGCCACCGCATCAGCACCGTCTCGTTGGGTGCGCCCGGCCACGGGTCTGGCAGGCGAGTTCCCTCGCGGTCGTAGACCTCATGTTCGATCACGGCGTCCACCGAAAGCTCGAAGCGGTCGAGCATGCGAAACCTTCCGGACTCACCCACCGAGGACTCGAATCGCTTCGGTGTCGTTCCAGCGCTTCGCGATGTCGATGGCTGTTGTCCGAACCTTGTAGCCGTACGCGGCACCAGTCATTTCTTGCTGAGGATCGGCCCCGGCGTCGATGAGGGCTCGAAACATGGCTACAGGTCCGCCGTGATCCGCGAGAAAGTGAAGTGCCGTCATGCCGGCGTCGTCCACGACGGCGATATCCGCACCGAGCTCGAGCGCCGCGGCAACCGCATCGGGGCGCTTACTGTGCGCGATCATGTGAAAGGGCGTGCTTCCGGTCTTCGTTTTCGCGGCCCAGTTCTTGATGAAAGGAAGGAGGGCCGGTTCCCCAACTCTGGCGAGTACATGCGCTGCGCGGCCTCCGTCGGGAGCGA
>JBCDAA010000738.1:0-1863 GCA_039186435.1 Myxococcota bacterium
CCTTCGTCGGCTACATCGGCGCTGCGGTCGGCGTGGCGGTGCTCGGCGCGATGCTTCCCTTCGAGCGCCTTCGCGGAAAGGACGGGTGGCGCATCGCGGCAGGAGTCGCGACCCTCTTTCTCCTCTCCTTCGTGCCCTTCCTCGGGACGGGATTGGTCGTCGTTCTTCTCGTCGCCGGCGTGGGCGCCCTGCTTCTCACCCGAGCAGGCGGGCGTCCCCTTCAGCCGGTTTCCGAGTAAAATCATATGCTTGCGACCCCGGTGAAATATCGGGGCTTCACCGCCCGTAGGAACAGGCGTGAGGCCCAATTGCGAATGATTTCCGGCATTCTCTCCCTGATGTCCCCGGCTGCGAAGGCGAAGGCGCCCGAGGTGGCCGACGACGAGCTCGCTCGGCGGGCCCAAGGTGGGGATCGGGACGCGCTCGCGGCGCTTTTGGAGCGCCACGCCGCGGATATCTACAAGCTCTGCCACCACGTGGCGGGACCGAACGACGGCAAGGACGCGGCGCAGCAGTCCCTCGAAAAGATGGTGCTCCGCATCAAGAACTACGACCCGAAGAAGGGCGCGTTTCGCACGTGGGCGCTGACGGTCGCGCGAAACACCTGTCGCGATCGCCTTCGCCGGCGAAACCTCGAGCGCGCTACCTTCGCGCGCGACGGGGATGAGCGGACGGCCACCGCGCCTGGACGAGGTCCGGGACCGGAGCGGCTTGCGCTCGCGCGTCTTGAGGCGGGAGCGCTCTCGGAGGCGCTTCAGACCTTGCCCGAAAAGATGAGGTCGGCGATCGTTCTCTTTCACGTGCACGGCGCAAGCTACGAAGAGATCGCGACCACTCTCGAGGTTCCGAAGGGGACCGTGATGACGTGGCTCCATCGAGGTCGGCGGCGACTCCGCGAAGCACTGACTGAGGCGGCCGGATGAACCCTCTCCCCGAGCGCCTTCCGGAGGAGGTGGTCGAGGCGCTCAGTAGCGGCCGCGAGGATCTCGTGCCGCAGGAGATCTTGGCTGCGCTTCCCGAACGGGAGGAGTGGCGAACGCAGGTGGCGGAGGCGCGCGCGCTCTCGATCGATCTGCGTTTGGCGCTGCGTTCGGCGCCCCCTCCGGAGCTCGATCTACGCGGACTGGTGGCGGACGCCATCGCTGCGCAGCCAGCCGCGCCCTCACGGCGCAGCCTCACCGTTTCGGCGGTGGTCGGGCTGATCGGGACCGTCGTGCTCACGGTCTTTTCCCTGATTGGCTTTCGGATTCCCTCACTCGGCGACGTTTTCGATCTCGGCCGCTGGGCGGTCAAGGTCGCCGGCGCGGTGGATCGCCTCGTGACGCTCGTTCCTGGCGGCTGGACCACGCTCGCCGCGGCGCTCGCGTTTGGGTTGATGCTCCTCGCGCTTCCGGTTCGCGTGCTCGCACGGGGAAGCCTTCGTCGCGGAGCGGCCCTTGCGCTCCTCGGTGCGATCGCCGCACTTTCCTCGCCGCTTCAGGCGCAGACCTTTGCGGGAACCTGGCCGGATGGCGAGCGCGGAATCACCCTCAGCGTGGACGACGAACCCGCCGTGGAAGTACTGCGACAGGCCGCGGAGGCGGTTGGTCTCGGGCTCGTGATGCACGGCGACGTGGATCAGGACGTCTCGGTTCATGTGCGCGATGCCGGCCTTCGCGACGTGATCTCGGCCGTGCTTCCGGATGCGCGTTACGAGGTGCGCCGGACGCCGACGATGATCATCGTGCGGGAGCGTTCGACGGCGCCTGCGCCCGTGGCTCCGGCCGCTCCGACTGCTCCTTCCACGCCGGCTGCACCCACGCCGCCTCCGTCGTCGGAGGTTCTTCCGGAGCGAACCACCTTTGGCTCGGATGTCGTCGTGCG
>JBCDAA010000739.1:0-1857 GCA_039186435.1 Myxococcota bacterium
GACCTCGACTTGGTCGAGGTGAACCCGAAAGCCAGCCCGCCGGTCTGCAAGATCATGGACTTCGGGAAGTTCAAGTACGAAGAGAAGAAGAAGCAGGCGGACGCCCGCAAGCGGCAGACGCAAATCGCGCTGAAAGAGATCAAGCTCCGCCCGAAGACCGACGATCACGACGTCGCATTCAAAGTGAAGCACGTCCGACGTTTCCTCGAAGAGGGCAACAAAGTGAAGCTCACCGTGCGTTTTCGAGGCCGGGAGATCACTCACCCCGAAACCGCGCAGCGGCAGATCGACATCATCGTGAGCGAGGTTGACGACGTTGGGACCGTCGAAACGTCGCCACGTCTCGAAGGTCGCACCATGACGGCGATCCTCGCCCCGCGTGTGAAGGTTCAACAGACCCGGGGTTAGCGTCCCGGCCGAGCCGGTCATCGGCAGGCTAGTCGCATCCGAAGAGCCGTCCGATGCCTGTGCCCGCGATGATCACGGTGCTCGCGATGGTGCTGCCGACGGCCATTCCAGACATCCTCCTGATATGCTTGCGCGATCGCTCGGCGCGACGCGCTTTCTTGCTCGCGCGGGTGAGTGCGACGATGCCGCCGATGTTGAGGCCCATGCCGATCGTAGCCATCGTGGCGCCTGCCCCGACGAACCCCTCGGCGCATTCGTTGCCAGCGCCGAAGCCAATCGCGAACGCGCCGGCGACGGTTGCGGGGATCCCCGCGGCTAAGAGCATCCCGCCTCGGTGTACTCGGTTTGCATCCTCCTTCGTGACGGAGTTCGGATCTTCCAGCATCAGCCAGTCCGGGCGCGACCGCGCTTCGCGTCGCTTTACGCCGGGCGGAACGGTCTCTTCTTTGCGATCCCTTTCCGCGCGATAGGCTTCCGGGCTCAGCTGACTCCAATCGTCCGCTGGGCTGCGGCCGCCTTCGGAGGCCTCGACGTCACCGTGGTGCGGTGGAGGGCTTCCGATGTCCTCGGCACGGGTCGTCGAGGGGGAGGTGGCGCCCAACGCGAGAGCGAACGCCACGAGCGTCACGGCTGCGGGTCTCTTCATGACCACCCCAAGTGCAGGGCGCATACCACGACCATGGGGCCTGAAATTACTCAAGAATCAGAGATCCATAAAAACCGGCCGTGTGGCCAAAATTCACGCCTGTGCGACGTGGGCACGGCTCGTCCCGCGCCCGCGCCTTTTTGCGATGGCTCGCCCCCTGGGATCCCCCTAGCTTTGGCCGGTGTCTGTTCGGAATTCGTGGGGGCGCTCTGTCCGCGTCGCGGTGGTGCTCCTGGCCGTGCTCTGCATGGGAAGTGGCAACTGTGGAATGCGGGCCCGGCATGATGCGCCGTCCATTCTCAACGAGATAGAGCTCGAGGCGCCGCCGCTCGCGGAGAAGTTTCACCGCTGCGCAGAGTTTACGCCGTCGCGTCGCGCGTTCTTTGGCGAACTGCACCTCCACACGACGTACTCGCTCGATGCGAATCTCGAGGGGACTCGGCTCACGCCGCGCCAGGCGTACCGGTTTGCAACAGGTGAGGCCGTGTTGCCTCCCGGGGCCGACCATCCAATTCAGATCGACCGGCCGCTCGACTTTGCAGCGGTGACCGACCACGCGGAGTTCCTCGGGTTCGTGGCGGCCTGCGGCGATCCCAACTCGCAGGCGTACCGGAAGAAGGGTTGCCAGATCTATCGCAGGCGCCCCGACTGGGGCCTCCTCGTCGTCGACGCCCACCTCACGCAAGAGAATCGCTTCCACAACCCGCCGCGCGCGTGCGGTGATGCGGGCGAGCACTGCTACGCCTACCGAGAGGCGATGTGGATCGACCTCCAGAACGAGGCGGAGCGGGCCTACGATCGCA
>JBCDAA010000740.1:0-1853 GCA_039186435.1 Myxococcota bacterium
CAAGCATCCGCAGGTCCGTTCGGAATTCGTGTCACGACCTGTGCGCGCTGCCGAAGCAAGACCTCCGCAAGTCCCGTGGTTGTTGCACCCTCGCGCTCTGCATCGGCGGCCTCGCGAGCCGGTCGCGCGATCGGCTCAAGCTCGGGAAGCGCGTAGCTGAGCTCCTGCACCCGGACGGCGTTGGCGTGGGGATCCACACCCTCCGGCGCTCCTTCGCTGCACGCGGGATAGGCTTCGATCAATCCGCGCGCGGCTTCGTCGATGCGCTCGAGGTTTCGGGCGATCGCGCTTAGGTCTTCGCGGGGTTCTTCCTCGAGGGCATCGCCGAGCTCGACCTCAAGCAGGTACGGGAGCATGCACTCGAGGTGATCTTTGAGGTGAGCAGGCGTTTGGTCGCTGCTCAGGATCGTGGCGACGTCGTACCGCGCGCTTCGCCAGCCGGCGCTCTCCATGTACCGCGCGAGGGATTGGTAGCGGTCCACAAGCTGTGCGGACGCGGCCGACGGAACGAGGAGCGCAAGAGCTAGCGCACATCCCAAAATTGCCGTCGCCCCTTTGCGGCACGAACAGGCGATCCAGCCCCTTCTTCTCACGCTCACGCCCCCGAGCGACGGATGGACTGACGGCATGTGCTCTAGAAGGAACCGCGCCATCCGAGCCCTCCTCCGTGACGAGAAACCGAAACCGTGGGGTGGCCTTGGTTGCGGCCTTCCGCGCGACGTCGAAGCGCGATGCCGCCGGCCAACCAAAGCACGTTGATGCCCGCACTCGCGACCATGCCCGCGCCAAAGAACTGGTGCCGGCGCCGGACGTCGGACGCGAGAAGGGCGATTCCGGTTCCGAGCAGGAGCGAGGTGTAGAGTCCGCCGGTGATGAGCAGCGTGCTGGCGTTCGAACCTTTCGGCTCGGTCCACGCGCCGCCGATGAGCATTCCGCCGATCGCGCCGATGGCGAGGCCGCCCATCGTGAGCTGCAGGCGAGCGTTGACGCTCCCGGTGCCGGAAGAGGCGCGAAGCGACGTCGATATGACGATCAGCGAGGCGACCAGGATGAGACCGGAAGTCATCGTGGCGGTGATGCGTCCTCCAAGGGAAGGCCGTTCCGGTTCGTCGCGTACCGCGCCATGGGCGGCGCCATATCCTTCGCGAAGTTCGTCCCAGGAAAGGTGAAGCGACGCGAACGCCTCGTCGTGAATCGACGCGCGCGCTTCTTCGTACGCGCCGTCTTCGATCAACGCTCGGGCGTTGTCGAGCTCGGCGACGCGCGCTTCAACGGCAGCACCGAGCTCCGCAAAGGGACCGTCGCCCACGCGCCGCAAGCAGCGCTGGTACGCGGGCAGCGCGCTTTCCAGGAACGTCTGGGCGTTCTGCGCGGCGGCGGCGATCAGTTCCGTCGACTCATCGGGTCCGGGCGCCGGCGGAAAGTACACCAGGCGCAAGCGGCGGTCTTCGAGGAACGCTTCGATGCAGACGACGGTAGGCGTTCGGCTGTTGGGCGCGGCACTCAGAAACCCTTCGAGGTCTTCCTCGCGGAGGGCATCTTGAAGAATCCCGCTCGGGTTGATCTGCGCGTTCGGCGGCGGCGCGGGATCGCCGAGGAGAGTGCCGGGAGCGGTTGTGGATTCGGACGGGATCGGCGCGGCCGTCTCGGTTTCGGCCGTCTCGGTTTCGGCCGTCTCGGTTTCGGCCGTCTCGGTTTCGGCCGTCTCGGTGAGCTCGGTCGGTGCGGTCTGTGCGGCCCCAGCGAGCGGAATCGACAACGCGGCGACGGCCGCTGCGAGATGCCATGAAATACTGCGCGCGATCCGAAGAAATGACGCCGCAAGAAGAGACGACGCAGCGAGACCCCGCCCG
>JBCDAA010000741.1:0-1843 GCA_039186435.1 Myxococcota bacterium
TCGCCTGCGACTCGCCTGCAAAAGCGTCCTTGAGGTTTTGGTGCGTCTTGGTGCCCTTGAGCTCTGCCATTGGTTCTTTTCCTTTGAGGTGGTGCTAGGTCCCCGGAACACGAAGCGCTTCGTGCGAACCGAGAGTGGGTGTTATCCCGGGGTTTGGCGCGGTCGTCAACGGAAGGCGGGTGCGAGACTCATCGCGCAATTGCATTTCATTATCAGATCCGTCGCGCCTCGCCGCGGTGCTAATGTTCGCGGATGACTGAGCGTTCCCGCGCATCTTCCCTCGACGTGTTGTCCGTCGTTCCGTCTTCGACCGTGAGCGGTTCGTTGACCTCGATTTGGTCCGCGTTCCAAGAGGGCAGAGATCGTGGCGATTCGCCCTTCGTCTCGGCCGTGAATGCCGCGGCGCACACCGACCGACTCGGCTTCGCCTTCGCCGTGGGTTACCCAGCAGCTCTCGAATCGCTCGTTCCAGGGGTGGAGTTCCCGGCCGCGCTGTGTGTAACGGAGGCAGCCGGCAACAGTCCGAGGGCAACCGAAACTACTCTCGAGCCCAACAACGGCGCATTCGTGCTCAGAGGAACCAAGAGCTTCGTCACGTTCGGCAATCTTGCCACGACGCTGATTGTTTCTGCGCGAATCGGTGTCCGCCCCGACGGGCGCCCGTCGATCGTCGCGGTTCGAGTGCCCGCAGGTCGTGAGGGCGTGCGCCTTGAGGAGCTTCCGGATACTCCGTTCGTGCCAGAAGTCCCACACGCAGCGGTTCGTTTCGAGGACGTTGCGGTTTCGCCCGAGGAGCGCCTAGCTGGAGACGGCTATCTCGACTACGTGAAGCGCTTTCGAACCGTCGAAGACATTCACGTGGCCGGCGCCACGATCGCATACTTGGTTGGCCTCGCCCGCCGCGTGGGCGCACCGGTCGCATCGCTTGCAGGCTTGACCGCAGACCTCGTCGCGCTCGAGCAGCTTTCCTCTCAGCCGCCCCTCGATCCCCGGGTACACGTTGCGCTTCACGGCGTTTACTCTCGCCTCGAGACCTTCGTGAGCGGTGAGGAGTTTAGCGCGATCCTCGAGTCGGCGGCCGCGGACGAGCGCACGCGGTGGGCCCGAGACCAGCGCCTCCTTCAAGTCGCCGGTAAGGCGCGTGAGGCCCGTTTCGCGCGCGCGATTGACTCGATTACTGGGTAGCGAATCGCTAGTTACTCGGCCGCGTCTGCGCCCTTCTTCACGGGCGCGTACCCTCCCGCACTGCGGTAGGAGTACGAACCGGCGCCATAGCGGTAGCCACGGATTCGCAGGTCCGCGTCGTTCAGAATGGCGCCGAGCATTCGAGCCGATACGCTCGCGAACTGCTTGCGCGCACCTGCCACTGCGTGGAGCGTGCTCGTCCCGGCGCGAACCACCAGCAGGACACCATCGGTCTGGGGCGCGAGGATTGCGGCATCGGTGACCGCCCCCATCGGCGGGCTATCGAAGATGACGTAGTCGAAGTGTTCGACGAGGTCTGCTTTGAGGTGACCGAACGCCGTCGAGTGTAAGAGCTCGGATGGGTTGGGCGGAATCGGGCCCGAAGTGAGTAGGCTGAGGCCCTCAACCTGGGTTTTGTGAATCGTGTCGGCGAGCGAGCCTTGTCCTGCGACAAGAGTGGTGACCCCGACATCGTTGTCGACACCCAGAACCTGATGGAGCCGCGGACGGCGAAGATCCGAGTCGACTAGGAGCACCGAGCGTCCGAACTGCGCGAGGCAGATGGCGACGTTGCTCGCGATGGTGGTCTTGCCTTCGAAAGGAAGCGCGCTCGCAACCACGAAGCTCCGAATCGGGGCGTCCTGAGACATGAACGCCA
>JBCDAA010000742.1:0-1840 GCA_039186435.1 Myxococcota bacterium
CGTTCGGGCTCGTCGTGTTCTCCGTGGTCAGCGGGAGCACCTCAAGGCCCGGGTCATAGTATTGCAGCAGCGTCGTTCCTGCGGCGCTCGGCGTCGCGCTCTCCTCAACCCCAAAGATCGACCGCACCGCCGGATCCGTCTGCGCGAATCCGCCCGTTCGTACCATCATGTCGCAGCCGAACCAGGGCGCACGAAGATCCCCTTCGGCACACTGCCAGAGCGAGTTCTTGGCACCGAGACCTGTGAGCGGCTCCGCGACCAGATGATCGAGGTAGTTGATCGGGTCGCCTCCAAGCTCGAAGAAGCGCTGCGTGAGGGCGAGGAGCACCTGCTGGTCGTTTCGGTCGGACACCATCAGGTCGAGAATCGCCTTGAAGGGCGTGAACTCCGGGCTGTGCGGCAGCAGGTTGACGTAGCCGGCCGAGGGCACGTGAAGTACGCCGGTTTGCACATAGGGCGAGAGCGCCATGTAGGTCGTGCCAAAGATGCCGCCCTGGCTGATCCCTGTGTAGGCTGCGCGTGAGGGATCGACGAGGGACGCGTCACCGGCCGCGGTCTGCAGCAGTGGATCGTCCGCGAGCACCTCCGTCGCAAAGGGCGTCATCAGGATCGTGTTCACGATGCCCTGCGCGAGCACAGCGCCAAGCGCCGGGGCGGTGTCGAAGTCGGAGATGACGCCAGCCGCGCGCGTGAGGTCGTCGCTCGAAAGACCCGTCCATTTGGTGCCAACAAAGATCGCGCCGAGGCGGTCCGCGAGCACCATCTGGCCGTGGCGACCGGTATCGTCGGCCAGGTAGATCTCCGGGGACGCGAGCAGCCCATGCCCGAACGTCACGACCGGCGCGGTCGCGGCGCCTGCGGCCTGGAGCGAAGCGGGAATGTTCACGACGAACTCGGCGGTGGTCGTTCCCTCGGCAACCGGCGCGCCGCTCGCATCCACGCGAATCAACTCGCTCTCGTCGAGAAAGTTCGGAAAGGTCACCGTCCCGTAGATACGCCGCCACGTAAGTGGATTGAGCGCGCTGCCTTCGTCGTCCGCCGTGCATCCAAAGGCGGTGCGATCGCTTTCCTCCGAGGAAACGCAGCGTGTGATCTCGTAGGTGGAGGGCGTCGCTTCGACGATCGACGCGGCCCTCTCCATCATGGCGGGCAGCGGACCTTGCGCGGAGCTGCGGCTGATCACCTCGAACTGCCACGCCTGCAGGATGCGCGGGCGCTCGACCCCCATCGACGCGAGCGCCGTGAACATCGTCTCGAAATCTGCGCGCCGATTCTCGAGGGATGCGATCTCGGTCGGCTCACCGTCGCGAAGGATCCGGAAACCTTCCGGCACCGCCGGCGTTGACCCGTCGGCGTTGCGAAGAGAGTCCGTGACCACCGCCGCAACGCGATGGCCGTAGGGCATGCCGAGCATCGGCCGAAAGATCAGGGCGCGTTGATCAGGGGTACGGCCCCGACGCTCGATGTCGCCCCACACCGGCAAGCGCTCCATGGTGTCCAGATCGATCAGCTGAATCGGGGAGGTCGCTTCAAGGCTTGCCTCCAGCGTCAGGGGCGTCGGGAGGTTCGCGTCGTCGAGCGCCGCCTCCGGGAAGATCGTGGTGATCGAAGTCGTGCGGGAAAATCCGTCGGCGACATTAAACGCCGCCCGCGCACGTTCGGCATCGCGGAGAGACGCGGGCATCGCTTCCGGCGTCATCGCGACGCGAAAGCCCGTTCCCGTGGACTCGTCCGTCTCCAAAAAGCGCATCGAGGGAAAGGGAAACGCACACACGCTCGGCACGAGCACGTCGCACCCCGGCTCTTCGGTGAGAACGAATGCCGCGTCTTCGCCGCCATC
>JBCDAA010000743.1:0-1836 GCA_039186435.1 Myxococcota bacterium
CGCGCCCGATCGCGTCCGCGCCCGGCTGAAGCACGAACCCGTCTTCCGTGTTGCGGTAGAAGAGCGTCGCGCTTTCGTTCGGTGTGTGCACCAGATCGATGCGCCGATCCGAGTCCATGTCGACGAAGCGGAATCGCGTCGGGTCCGCATCGGAGCTAGTGGCTACCGGAATGATCCCCGTCGCCCCGGAGACTTCGCAGCTGCCGTCGGTGACCCAGTCGCCCGTTCCGAGGTTGCAGAGCGCGCTGCTCGTTCGGAGGTTCACAAGGTCGGTGAACCCGTCGCCGTTGATGTCGAGCACCTGCACGTTCTGCCGCCGCACATCGAACGCGCTCTGCGTTCCGGTGGCGCTGGCGACCTCCGACGCGAAGCGCGTCGCGTCCCCTTCCATCATTTCGCTCAGAAAGATGCGGTGCGCGCCCGGACGACTCGTGTCGACGAGATCCGGAAGCGCGTCGCCGTTCAGATCCGCCAGCGTCGTGGCGCCCGTCACGAAATTCGCGCCGCCGGGCACCGTGCCCATGTCCACCACGTGCGGCTCGCACGCCGTGGCGTCCCCGCACGCGTTGGAACTCAAGGCCCGCTCGTACCCGAAGGTGAAGCGGATCGGGTGGCGGGTTCCATCACGCCCAAAGCGCTCCACGCTGGCGAGGCGCGAGAGACCGCCGGCGACTTCCGTGTCTTCGTAGGTCAGGCCGTAGCGCCGAATCACTAGACCACGAACGAAGACCTCCACGTCCGTCAGGCGCTGCGTCGTGCGCTCTTCGAAGCCCGGCTTCGCGTCCGAGAGAACGTCCGGCCGCCGCTCGTAGCTCATCGCGATCTCGTAGCGGTCGCCCTCGCCCTGCGGCGGTCCGTAGGCGACGCGCTCGCAGTAGGGACGGCCGTCGATGGTTTCGTAGCTGTAACGAATGTGGTGGCCGTAGAGATCCACCCGCTCGACGAGCAGATAGCGAAAGGTGCCGCGCTCCCCTGAAAGGCGCGCGTCCGCCACGAGATTTCCGCCCGCGTCCGCACCGAAGTACGCCCGCTGGCCGTTTGGGTACTCGGCTTCCCAGTAGCCTTCGGCGCCCGCGCCGTGAAAGGTGTAGCGTACGTAGCCGCCTTCAAAGCGCGCGCGATAGACGGCATTCGCACCACCGGAAACGCGCACGAGCTGCTCCGAGCCCATCACCGAGAACTCGTCGTCGGCGTCGTACGAGGGAAGCCCGCGAAGCGTCAGCCGTTCGATCGAGGGCGTTTCCATGGACCAGCCAATGCCCAGGATCCCCGAACCGGCAAGCGAGCTGTACGAGAGGTCGACGCTCGGCGTGAGACCGCGGTAGCCGCTCGGAACGGCGAGCGGTACCCGGTAACTCATCGCGCCGCGACTGCCCCCGGCTTCCGCGTTGTCGCCGAGGCCTTCGATCGAACCGGGGCCGTCGGGAAGCGCCACCCGGTCGTCCGACACCCCCGTTTGGGCGCGGACGTTCGATGCCAGCAAGAGCGACATCAGTACGAGAGCGAGAAAACGAAAGTCAGTCGAAGTGTGCATGGCGTTGGAGTGGGTTGAAGGGAAGTGGGGACGAGCGATCGGAAAGGCGCGCATCAGAGGTCGGGCTCCCTCGTGGACACGCCCAGGAAGTCGAGGCGCCGGCGTAAGGGGGAGGTTGGTGGAGCTCCCGCGACCTGTTCGCGCGAGCGCTCCAAGCAGTCCGGACCTTAGATGTCGTCGGGGGTCAGGAAGTCGACCCGGCCGTCGGCCCGTCGAAACACATTCGGGTTGGTGTTCAACGCTTGCTGCGTCGGATTGACCGGGCGGTTCGCCTGAACCCGGCGCTGAAGGCTCGCGTTGGA
>JBCDAA010000744.1:0-1795 GCA_039186435.1 Myxococcota bacterium
GCCTTCCAGGGGAGCGCTGGTTCCACCGCGCGTCGGCGAAGGGCGCGCGTTTCCGTAGAAGAGTCCCGGGCCCGTGAAGACTTCCGGGTTGTTGCTCACGAGGACCGGGCCGCCGGTGCCGCCTCCGGGAAGCGGAAGCAGCGTGGACCGCACCGGGAGATCCGTGAGCGGACCGCCTCGCCAGCGATCGGTGCCGATGGTGGCGTCCGCGACAGGAGGGGGCGGTTCGACGTCGCCGATTCCGCAGCCGAGGGTTCCGCTCGTCTCGACGCAGGCGCACGCTCCGCAGCCGCGATCCCGAAGACGCCACGTTCCGTCGCAGCATTGGTACCCGCCGGAACATGCGAGGTTGGCGTAGGTTCCGCCGAAGGTGTGTTCGCAGGCGTCACCGGGAGGCGGCGCCGCCGGCGCACATCCGAGGTTGCCGGTCGGCTCGACGCACGCGCACGCGCCGCACGCGCCGCGGGTTCGCCAGGAGCCTTCGCAGCACTGAAAGCCCGCCGAGCACGCGCCCGCGGCGTAGGTTCCACCGAAGGAGTGCGTGCAGCTGTCGCCAAGAACGGGCGGTGGCGCAGGTTCGGGCTCAGGCTCGGGTTCGGGCTCGGGTTCCGGCGCGGGTCCACTCGCGAGCGCCAACATGTCGGGAAGACGACCGAGGAGAAAGTCGCCCGGGCAGGACGTGCTCTGTCCGGCGTGTTCGCGGTGTCCTTTCACGCGCGCGCGATCGAGAGGAATGCCGTAGATACGCGAGAGCTCACCGAGGATTCGGCCGCCGGCTTCGATCATGACCTCGGGCGGTCGCCGCGGGCCCCATTCGCTCCGGCAGCCGCTCGTGTGAAAGCAACCGACGAACGCCACACCGATGTTGCCGGTGTTCTGGCCACCGACGTGCGCGCCGAGAAGATCCAGCGGTCGTCCCTCGTAGACGGTCCCGTCGATACCGACGAGAAAGTGGTAGCCGACGTCGCACCACCCGCGCGTGTCCATGTGAAAGGCCTGAATTGCGCGAACTTGTCGTTCCGGGTTCTGCGAAGGCGTGACGGTGTAGTGCACTGCCATACGGCTCTTGCTGGCGTTTCGCGAAGAGCACCGCGTCGCACGCGCCCCCCAGCGTTCGCGTGACACGACCCCGATGGCAGCAAGCTCGCCGCGGAGCGCCGCGCTTCTCTCCCCAATATCGGCGACTTCATCCTCCGGGATCACTGCAGCCCAGCGAAGCTGCTGAAGGAGCTCGAGGGCATCTGCGCGAACGCGCAGCTGAACCTCCGTCGCAACCCCTGGGAGCTCAAGGGTCGCCACGTGATGGTCCTCTTCGCTCCACGTGGGCGTCAGCGGCTCCCAGCTGCTCAGCGCTGCGTCTCCTTCCCATGCGCGCGCTTCCAGAGGCGGCATGTCCGCGGGCACACTCGTGAGGACGAGGGCGCCAATGCGCGTCGCCTCTGCGACTCGTCGCTCGGAGAGAAGCCAGTCGCCCTCGACCGTCCAGCCTGCCGCGATTTCATCTGCGGTGGCGCGCGTCTCGTTGTGGTCGTGCGACTGAATATTCGCGGGAGCCGGCTGCGCAGCGCAGCCGAGGGCGAGCACAAAGGGGAGGGTTCGCATGCGCCTGGACGGTGCACGCGGCGTGCCGTTTCTTCGTTCAATGAATTGTGAACGTTCGCGACCCCAAAACGCGAAAAGGCAGCAACCCTTGTCACGACCCTCGTTCAAGACCTGAACGCGACGCGACGTGGCTGCTGCCTTTCAGTTGATGCCTTTCGGCTGCTGCGTCGTCACTCCGCGATGGTGATGCTCA
>JBCDAA010000745.1:0-1789 GCA_039186435.1 Myxococcota bacterium
ACTGACCTGAAACTTGGCCGAAGGGGCGTAGATTTTCGACGACCGGGGCATCCTAACTTCGAGTTCGCGCGCCAAGCATGCGCGCTGACCCTTTGAGAGTGGGCCTACTCCTTCAGAGCTCCAGCGAGCGCTTCGCGCGACCAATCCCAGACGGTGTCGTGCAGGTACATCAGGCCCGCCAGCACTTGGTTCATCGAGAAGAGAAACTCGTGCACCTCATCGTCCATCCCCTCGGTGTGCGTAATCGTCATGCCGAGGCACGTTCGCACGTAGTGGAGTCGACTTCGAAAGTAGAGAAGGTCGTCGTCGCTCGCGAACTTGTCGCTCATGTACGCTTCGAACCCGTTCAGGTGATGCGCGATATTCGCTTCGGGCATCACCTTACAGGAGATTTCTCCCCACGCGAGAACGAGTTTGAACCCCACACCGCGTTTGTCTTCGAACGTCTTGTAGGAGCGAATGTCCGGCGAGCGATCGAAGAGTCGCGACCCGAGCATCGCTGGATCCGAAATGTAGATGGCGCAGTTTTCGATCATGGGCGCCGCTCTTATACGGCGGGCCGATCGATTTGTTCCCGGGCGTCAGAGCTCGTCGCGATAGCTGTGCTCCCCGACTTCGCGCCACGCCCTCTCCAAACCGCGCGGCAGCTCTCTCGCCGTCTGTGATGCGGACTCAAGCGACCTAGAAAGGGTCAGCCCCTGCGTCGTGCCGAAAGGGTCGACAGTTCCGGAGAGGCGAACGTCGTCCCCCGGCGTTCGAAAGCGGGGAATCTCAGCGGGCCCAAACATCCCTTCGGGATCTTCCGCACTCAGCAGAGGCACCCCGTCCGCCCAGCCAAGACGGACCTGGAAGAGCTGCTCGTACCCGCCGGTCGCAACGCGCGCCCGCGCGAGCCGCGCTCCCGTCATGAGCTCCCGTTCCTCCACCCACGCCTTGCGAATTCCGTGGTTGGGCTGGCTGTTGACGAAGAGCGTGAGGACGCTCGAGTCGCCGACGACCACCGCGCCCGCGAAGGTTGGAAAGTACTCCTCCCACGGCTCCCGGTGATGAAACCAGTCCGCCGCCGGAACGAAACGACGTGTCTCGTGATCGTAGAACCCCGCGCGAACACGGAGATGCAGCGCATCACCCATGCGCTTGCTTTGTTGGGTGAACACGGCAGTGCCCGAGGACGCTGCCGCTCGGTACGCCCGCGCAAGCCCTTCGAAGTCAACGTCCAGCCGGTCTCCCAAACCCTGCAGATCCGGTTCTTCGCGAACGCGCGCTCGAAACGCGGGCAGGTCTTCTTCCAGGACGCGGCGAACCAAACGCGCCGCGACGTCGAGCTCCCCCCGCCGAGCCTGCGCGCGAGCGAGGTTGAATCGCACGGCCGTGAAGTACGGCGAGAGGTTCAGCGCTTCCTGAAACCCCGCTGCACTCTCGTCGAAGCGTCCCCCCACGTGCGCTTCGAGAGCGCTGGCGTGAATGCGCGCCGCCGCGGGATCGACGACCCAATCCGCGATGCCAACCGTCGTTCGCGGGGATTCTTCCCGAGGGGATCCTTCCGCGCTTGGCGGGCTCGCGACGCGAGGGGCTTCGCCGCTGCAGCCGAGAAAGAGCGCGATTGCTATGGAGAGAAGCCGTCGCATGGTCTCGAAGCACACTCGAAAGCGAGGCGCGTGTCGACTCGCGTTCCGAAACCGTCATCAGTCGAGGGCGTCGTCCCCGCCGACGAGGTACGTCCCCGGCGCTTCCGCCCGAACGATCGACCAGAAGTGCCGCTCGCCCCACGGGTGTTCGACCCGTTCCC
>JBCDAA010000746.1:0-1783 GCA_039186435.1 Myxococcota bacterium
GGGTCGTTCGCGATGACTTCCCACGCGGCGGCCATGCCGACGACCCAGCCGATGAGCATGTCGCGGCTGCAGCTGTCCTCCCAGAGGTAGTCCCCGTAGGCGTCGTCTGCGCTATTGTCCTCGCGCCAGGTGCCGTTCGTCTTTTCTTCTGGAAGGGGGCTTCCCTCGCCGTCGAAGAGGGGCACGACGCGGCCTTCGAAGAACTCACCGCCGCCGAGGTCGCGACGGATGTAGCCGCGGGCGATCACGCCTTCTGCGCCGGTGATGGCGGTGGCGCGGTGGAGCGCATCGAGGGCGCGAACGAGATGGCCGCGGGCGCGTTCGACGTCCTCGCAGGCCGCGCCTTCGTCGCGAAGGACGGCGTAGCGAAACGCGTCGGCCGCTGCGCCCACGCCGCCGTACGCGCCGGCGACCTTGGACCAGGACACCATTTCTTCGACGGGCTTGCCGGCAAACTCGGCGAGGTCCCAGCCGTCGTCTTCTTCCAAAAAGCGGCGCACGGTTTCGCGATCGCCCGCGTCGGCGATGCGAATCTCGGTGTTCACGCCGGTGAAGTGCGCGACGATGGGATGAAAGCCGCGGTCGTAGCCGAGCGCTTGCGCCGCGAGTTCCGCGTCGTGATCGCTGCTCGCGGGACCGGGAAGGAGCGCACCGCGCGCGACCGGCCCGGAACCACACGCGGGCGGCTCGACGATCGGAAGGGGATCGCAGGCGGGGGGATCGAGACGCACAAACGCGTCCGGAGGCCGCGCGGTGTCGGTCGCTGCGTCGGTGGCGTCCGCTGCACCGGTGTCGGTGGCTGCGTCCGTTGCGCTCGAGTCGTCGCCGCAGGCGAACACGAAAACCAAGAGAAGAAGGCGTCGCACGAAGAAAGAATGCCTCAGGTTGAAGGGGTTGCCGTATCCCTGGGTGCGCGGGGTCACGACACGCTCAAAAGCCCTTTCGTTTCAAAAGCTTACGTTTCCGATCGCGCTCGCGTAGTTCAGCGAAAGGCGCGTCGTCGATGCATCACGGGATGGCAGAGAAAGGGGCGTCCTTCGTTGACCTCCAGCAGGTCGTGGAGTGCAGCGGCCGCCAGCTCGACTTCAACGCGGGCGTTTTGCGTAAGCGATGGGTCGACCAAGTTTCGGCGACGCCAGGTGTGATCGGTGTCGACGGCGGCGAGAAAGCGCGCGTGCCGTGAGAGGAGATAGCCGACGTGCGTGCCTTCGCTGTACCAGGCTTCGATGCGCCAGGGTTTGCCGTCGATCATGGCGTGGCCTTCCGTGCACGCACTGTTGAGATGAAAGAGGAGCGCGCCTTCGACGTCGCAGCGGTAACCGCCTTCGACCATCGAGCAGTGCATCAGCGCGGGCTGGGCGAATCCGCGAATCGTTGCCGTGAACTGATAGGGGCGGTCGACGCTGTAGGTGCCGACGTAGATGACGGAGCGCTCGACCGAGAGACGCGTGTGGGGCGTGGCGAAGCCGCGCGTGGTTTGGTGAACGTGAAACTCCGACCACTGCTGTCCAGGCGTCGTTGGGGGTGAGGGAAGGAGCGAACATCCGGTGAGGGAGACCGTGAGCAGCAGCGCGCGCATGAGGAATCGAGCAGCAGTTTTCGTGCCTCGCCGGGAACGCACGTATGCGAGAAGGAAGGGAAGGCGAGTTGGGGTCGAGGGGCAGAATACTCCACGAAAATGCCCCCATCGAGGCGCTCCTCCGCTCGAGCATCTCGTCAATTGAGCTTGATCGTGCCGGCACGAAACTCGCTCCTCTCGCTCGACGGGGTTGGTATGAATCCA
>JBCDAA010000747.1:0-1759 GCA_039186435.1 Myxococcota bacterium
CCGAAACACAAAGGGCCCGTCGGTGAAGGTGCCGTATTGATTCGGAATCACCTCGTCGTAGAAGTTCAGCGTGTTGTAGACGCGAACGTTGAAGCGGTCGCGCTGCCACGCACTACGAAGGGCCGGAAGCGCCGCGTCCTCATCGCCCATCCGCAGCAGGTTCAGGCCGAGCGCCGCGTGCGCGCGCGCGTCGCTGCTGTTGAGGGTCACCGCCTCACGCGAAAGCGCCACGATATCCGGATAGCGGTGCTCCCACTCCGCAAACTCCCCAAGAATATTGTAGAGCTCGCTGTAGGTTCGGTGGCGCCGCAGCACCTCGCGCTTCGCCGCCTGAAAACCGGCGTCGTCATCGGCAAGGTAGCGCACCGCCGCGCGCACGCTGAGCGCTTCGAGGTCGTTGCTGTCGATGGCGAGGGCGCGGTCGAGATGTCCGTCCGCCGCCGCAATGTCGAGGTCCCGCAGGGCCATGCCCGCCCGCGTCACGTGCGCCATCACCAGGTTTGGATTCACGGCGAGGGCCCGGTTGAGGTGCTCCTCCGCGGAGGCAAAGTCGAAGCTCTGTTCGATCTTGATGCGCGCGAGGAGCGCGTGCGCCACCGGGTGTTCCGGATTGACCTGGAGCGCCGCGTTGATGCTCTCCTCCGCGTGACCCGCGTCGTACTTTGAGAGAAACACGCGCGCCCACTCGAGCTGCGTTTCAACTCGCCGAGGATTCACGCGGTTCGACTCCTGAAACGCGTCGTTCGCGTCGCGCGCGCTGCCGAGTCCCATCGCTGCCATCGCGACGTAGGCAAGCCCTTCCGCGTCGCGCTCGCCGATGCTCCCGTCGTTGTAGGCGCCGATCAGACGCATGAAGATCGGCTCCGCCTCGGCGAGACGCCCGCGGCGCGAGAGCGTTCGACCGAGAAGAACCCGCGCGCGATGGGCGCTCGCTTCGTCCTTCAGCGCTCCCAGCGTCCGCTCCGCGCCGTCGAGATCGCCAACCGCCATCTGCGCTTCGCCCCGAACCGTCTGCGCCGCAACCCGAAGCCCTGCATCCCGGATCCCGTTCGCAAGCTCGGCGGCTTCACGGTACCGCCCCGTCTCCAGAAGAAGACGCGCGCGAAGAAGCTTGCCGCGCGCAGAGTTCGCCCCGGACAGCTGGCCGAGGGCCTGTTCGACCGCCTGGTAGTGGCCTTCGCGAAGTGCGGTCTCCGCCCCGTCGAGATCCGAAATCGTGGGCGCCTGCCGCTCCTCCGCGGTCGCCTCCGTAATTTCCGGAATCGCCGGGAGGGGTACCGCTTCGGCGCTTGCGGTATCGCTCCCCGGCTCCGGAGTCGTCTCCGCGGTGCTTTCTTCCGCGGCGTTTTCCTCGCTCTCGCCAGTCGTTGTTGTCTCGCCAGCGTTCTGGCCACACGAAGCGCCCGTCGCGAAGACGCTCAGCACGCAGATGGAAAAGACGTGAGCACGGGTGGAATGCATGAGCCGGGGGATTCCTTCGTCGCAGTGACCTGCGGGTTGGATGCAGTGTAGGGCCTCAGCCCTTGGGCCAAAACCTCCCAGGACCAAAACGCCTGCAATTCCCGGCGCATTCCCGCGGCTACATCGCCAGGAAAGCGTTGATTGCGGACGCCAGCGCCACCGGGCTCTCGTCCATCGGGTAGTGGCCAGCGCCGATTAGCTCATGCCACTGCACGCCGGAGAACGCATCGCCCATGGACCGCTGCAGATCCGCTAGGCGCATCCCGGGAAAGTCGTGGGCGCCGGCAACAACCAAAAG
>JBCDAA010000748.1:0-1745 GCA_039186435.1 Myxococcota bacterium
ACTGCGCGATCGCTGCGTTTCGCCTCGCTGTCAGAGCTGGCGCTGGAGGCGACGGGCGAGGTAGCGCGCGATCTCCTCGGGAAGTCCCGCGACCACGACCACGTCACTACCGCCGCGCGTTCGCGCGACCACGTTCCACAGCCGTACGGGGTCTTCGTCGTACTTCTGGACAGTTACCTTCGCGAACTCCGCTCGAAAGAGCTCGACATCGCGAAGCTTGAGTTCCTTGTTCCGCGACCACGGCGCGGGAATCGGGCCCGCTCGGGTTGATAGGTGCCCTTCTTGAACGACGATGCGCGTGCGGTTGAACCAGTTGGCGAGCACGTACCAAGTCAGACCGATGCCGACGGCTACGTGGAGTAGGGGGAACCAGAACACTGATCTAGCGCTCGCGTTTGGAATGGAAGTCGCGATCGAATACCAGACGACGAGGAACCCGGCCCAGAGCGCGGCGCAGAGCGTCAGGGCGGGCACCATGGGCGTGAACCAACGCCGCGACGCCTCGAAGCGTCCGGGTGTGCTCGCCGTATCTCGATAGCCCTCCGCGTTTCGTGTCGACGCCTCGTCGACATGCACGGTGATCCCATCTGGAGCCGCCGCCTCTGTGTGTCCCGCAACGCGCCACCCTTCGGGCGTTTGTTCAAAACGAACCGTCGCGTCGCAGTTCTTGCAGAGCGCAACGCCGCGCCCACCAATGGCGTCGTCGGGAATCGACGCATGACAGGCGGGACAGGTGTGATTCACGACGCCCTCAAGGTAGATCAGCTCCCCCGCGCCTCAAGAGGCGAGCGGTCCGATTTCGCCAATTGTCGTGCCGCCGCTACGGGAGCGAGCATTCCCATGACGGCCGGAGATGACTGACCTTGAGCGCGCTGAGGTCGGCCCCTGGGCAGACCAATACGAAGAGCGGATCACTGGTGCCTGCTTCAGCGGGGGCAAGAATGCGCAGTACGCCTGGGGTAGTCTCATCCACGCGAAGTGGCTCCGGTAGGATCGAGAGGCTTTCGAAGGGCTCGCACGCTTCGCGAGCGCGTCGAATGCGAATCGCGAGGGCGACGGCTAGGTCACGCATTTCTTCGAGCGCCAGATCCACGACGGTGCGTGGCGCGTCCCTTCGCGTATCCATCGTTGCCTCGTCGAACTCGCGCGCGCGAACAGAAAAGAGCGCGAGCGTGGAGAGCGAACGACGCGAGCGCTCGCGGACGCCGCGCAGGCATTCCACCAGCGAATCGCACGTCGAAAGAAAGTCCTCGAAGAGTCGGTGGTGTGCGACGAGAGAAACAGGTTCATGGCGTAGGTTCCAAAGTACTGCGCCTGCGTGTTCACGAACCGACTTCGCGATGCTGGCGTGCATGCTTGGCCACCGAAGATCTTCAAGCGCCTCAGCGGTCGTATGCGGTGAGGCGAGGGCTTCTTCAAGGGTGCGGACGTGCTGCTCCGGATGGTCGAGGCTAGCGACCATCGTAAGAACGTGGTGAGGCTCGCCTCGATCGATAAGTTCCGCGAAGAAGTCGTCGCGAAGCACCAGAAGTGGTTCGAACGAGCAAGTCGGAGAGCCGAAGAGCTCGCGCTGGCACCCGATGGGATCGGGGGTGGCGGAGAAGCACGCGACCACTGTCTCCTCGCAGCGATCGGGACGCCAAGGCTCAGTGAATACCCACGCTGTCGCCGAATGGTGTGCGTCGTCGATTTCCTGCTCCCGCACGACGGGCTGGAGCAGCGCTGCGGCGGATAACCCGCCGATC
>JBCDAA010000749.1:0-1741 GCA_039186435.1 Myxococcota bacterium
CGACGGCATCGTGAGGACATGCCGATTCGATGCTCTTTCGTCGCCCTTCTTCTGGCCTGCAGCCAGTCCTCGTCACCCGCTGTGGAGCCGGTGCACCTCGAGCGGCTCGATGGGCACCGGCTCCACAGCGGGTGACGAGGACTGGCTGCAGGCCAGAAGAAGGGCGACGAAAGAGCATCGAATCGGCATGTCCTCACGATGCCGTCGGGCAGCTATAGCCGCTAATACGAAAGATGTATCGTTTCGATAGTCGGAGGCTATAACTGCCGGCTACGAGGTCTTGCGCAGGGCGATCAGCCATTCGTTCATGGCGTCGCGGTTCGGCGCACTCTCGGAAAGCGTCGACGCCGCGAGGGTCTCCCCAAGAAGCGCGTCGAGCTCGTCCCAGCGCTCGCGATGACGCTGATCGATCTCCTCCGGAAGGGTGCTCTTCTCACCGGCTTCCGCCTTGAACTCGCAGAGCTCCAAGACGCTCTCGAAGCCATAGCGCGGCGCGAGCTCAATCAAGCTCGCTTCAAGTTTACCGGTCTTGAGGAGATGCACGCCGGTCAGCGCCACGCGGTAGCTGTAGAGCATGCTCTTGGCGCGGCGCCGAAGGTCGTGCTCGCGGCGCATGCCTTTGAAGAAGCCGCGATAGTGACCGGCGAAGGACTTGCTGATCGAACCGCGGGCGAGCGCCTGCAGCGCCTTGACCTCGTCGCTTTCGATTACCTGGAGCGGCGAGAGGATTCGCTCAAGCACATTTCCGTTGCCGCGGAGCAGCAGCGAAAGCGCCCGCGCGGCCTCGTGCGTGGTGAGGTCGTGTTCGACGCCTTCAAAGTCGGTGAGCACATCGTGCGTTTCCTTTGGTACGTCCAGCCCAAGAAGCTGGTGCACGGGCGCCGCGTGAATCCCCTTGAGGTCCACGTCGCTGTCCGGCGAGGGGAACCCGTAGAGATGCGAGCCCGTGACGCCCACGAGCACCAGCTTCCCGGGCGGAGCGTGCGCCGCGAGAAAACGTTTCGCCATGTCGAAATCGGGAGTCATTCGGTCTCTCCAAGCACTTGCTGGATGATCAAAACGCAGAGCGCGTTGGCTTCTTCCTCGTTCGGCTCCGCGGGGAGAGGACTCGTCTTTCGCGCCGCTCGAATCGCTTCTGCGTTTGCCTCGGCGCGCTCGACAAGTTCGTCGTAGCTCCACGCACCGTCGCGAATCGCGAGGAGCTCCTCGCGGTCGTCGCGGCGAACGCGCACCTCGGTCGTGCGAAGGATCTCGAGCGCCATTCGCTGAAGGCGCACAAGATGCATCGCGTGTTTGGTGTCGTAACCAAACTTCGCTTCAAGCGCCGAGCGCTTGGGGTTGCGGTGCTTCTTCCACTGAAGAAACTGCTGCCACCGCTTGCGCGCGGTCTCGTAGCGCTTTTCGCGATCGAGCACCTCAAGGAAGTTCGGCGAGAGATCGAGACTTCGTCCTTCGCGCTGAAGCGCGTCGGCCGCACCGAGTTGATCCTTGGGCACGAGCGTTCGTTCCGGCAGGCCGAAGTCCGCGCGCTTCGGCTCCGCCTTGGGGGGCTCGAGAAGCCAGCGGCGATGGGTGCGAATGCGTTTGAGCTGACCCATCGCGTAACCGCCGAAGGTGTCCGCGACCCGAAGCGTGACGAAGCTATCCCGCGCGGCCAAAAGCCGCTCGCCCGCCGGGGTCACGGTGCGGTGATCTTCCGGCGCCGTGAAGAGAATCTCCAGAACCGTCGGATTGGCCGCAA
>JBCDAA010000750.1:0-1727 GCA_039186435.1 Myxococcota bacterium
CGTCTAGAGAGGCGATCTCCTCCGTTCCGACGAATTGGCCAAGGGCCATTGAGGTCGCCGCACTTCTGATCGATGGTGCGCGGATGCGACTGCATCGCGTTTGTGTATTCGGGATTCTGGTGGCGTGTGGCGCGTCTCAGAGCTCGACGAATATCACCGTCAACAACGTCACCAACAACATCAACGTGGACTGGGGTGACGAGGGCCGCGACGACGTGAACTTTCAGGACGCGCGTCTCGCCCGCGTTCTCCAAGAGCTCGCCGTCCTCGTCGGGCATCCGGTCGATCTTCACTTCAACGTCGCGATGATGCCGCGGCCGACCGCGGGTTTCTTCGACCGTCTTTTTGAGCGCGAGCTCGGACAGATTCCTCGCGACCTGGAGCGCATGCGCGATCGTTCGCCGGAAGCGTTCGCCTGGGGAGCGCCGCGCCTCACGACGATCTTCTTTGACTACGATGGTTCGGCCCGGCGGCCGGAGGTTGAGCACAACCCGGAGACCGGCGTGGTGGCGATTCGCATGGCGGGCGGCGTCCCGGGATCGGCGGTGAGCTACGCCCTCGGGGAGTCGTACGTCGCGGCTCTCGACAGTCGCTACGGCGGCAAGAACGCCGAAGACGTGACGGAGCCGGAGTTCGCGTCATACTTCAAATGGCTGGAGAGTCGCGGCATGCGCGGGGATCTCAACCGCCGGTCGCGGGGTCTGCGCAACGGCGCGATCCTCTGGCAGCGCGCGGCGTCGCAGCCGGTGGTGCGCGCGTCGATTTCGACGTGGCTCGTTGGGCGCGTTTCGTTCTTCACGAATCAATACAACCATCACCGCGACGAGATTCAGCAGCAGCGCGCCGACGCTCCCTTTCGGGCGGCCGAGCGCGCGTGGTCGGTGTGGATTCGGGAGGCGTGGCCCACGCTGAGCGACGATCAGCGCCGGCGTCTTCTCGATGCGATGTTCATGCGCCGGTCGGGGTCGGGGCGCGCAGAGAACCCCTACCTTCGAAGCGTCTTTCCAAACGTCGACCTCTTCGGGCTTTCCTTTCAGACGGTTGATCGCTGGATCGCGTCCGACTATCCGCGCGACGGGGTGTTTGAGTTTGTTCTCTGTCCGCCGCGTCAGCAGAACGGCCGCATGTACGACCGCGGTGGCCGCTGCGATTCGGACCTTTATCAATGGGCTTCGACGGATGAGAACTATCGAACGCGGCTCTTCGACGAGGTGCTTCAGCGAAACGATGTGCGCCTCACCGAAGCGCTCTTCGCAAACCTCAAGTGGCGCTCGAATCCGTACATCATGGAGGCGTGGCGGCATTTCGAGAGCAACCTCGCGCAGTGGAACGCGGCGACGCGGGTGCTCGCGGAGCTCATCGACTACAGCCGGCAGGACCTTCGTAACGAGCTCTACGACGACGCCGCACGCTTGTGGCGCGAGTCGCCGGACAAGCGCGGCTCGCTACTCTATCTTCTCGCCGCGATGAGCCATCCACGCTCGAGTCGCTCTGGGCTCGTGCGCTGGGAGGAGTTTCGGCGCGTCTTTGGCGGGACCGTGGGCGCGTCCGAGTTTGGAGCGTTCCTCGCACACGGCGAAGGGGCGGTGCTTCGGGCGAGTGTGGTGTGGCCGGCGAGAGGACGCGCGGCGCTCTTTCCAACGCTTCAGCCGCACCTCGAGGAAGCGATGAACAACCCGGAGATTCATTCGCGGCATCATCACTTTCCGCATCGCACGCTCCGGGAG
>JBCDAA010000751.1:0-1700 GCA_039186435.1 Myxococcota bacterium
GATCGCCTCGAGCCTTCGCCACGCCGGCTCCGGTTCGCCGAGTACCAAATGAAGCTGCGCGATCGCGCACTGCGTTTCGAGGTCGCGGTCGGCGAGCTTGCGATCGAGTTCCACCAAACGCTGCAGATGCGGATCCAGCGGGCCCTGGTCGAGGACCAGCGGTACCAGGAGCGCGCCCGCGCGGCGTGCCGTCGCATCGGGGCCGGTCACGAAGAGTCCGCGAAGGTCGGCCTCAACGCCCCCGCGACGTTTGGGATCCGCGCCTTCTTCGAAGACCCATCGCTCGTAGCGCTCTCGGCTTTCGGGGATCGCCGGCGCCGCGGATTCGAGGTAGCGACGAATGCACTCGTAGATGCGAAGCGAACCCTCCGAAACGACCCAGCCGTGTTCGACGAGAAGCTGAAGGCCGCCGATGTGGTGGTCGAGCGCGCCCGCAGCAAGTTCATCGAAGGAGCCGCGAAAGAGTGCGAGATCCGAAAGGAGCCGCTGAACCTCCACGGGCAGGGCGAGGCGCGCTTCGTCGAGCTCGCGTCGCCATCGAACCGCCCGCGGATCGTGGGCCGTGAGATCGAGCAGGGACTCGCGCGCGAGAAGTTTCGCGGACTTGGTCGCGCCGCGACTCGCGATGAGTTTGGCGCAGAGCTCGAGCGCCATCGGGATGCCGTCGACGCGCGCGACCAACGCGCGAAGCTCGTCGTCGGCGCCCGTGTCCGTCAGGCGCGCCCGCAGCAGTTCGATGCCAGCGTTTAGGGAAAGGGGCCCCACGCGAAGCATCACCTCATCGCTCCCCTCGAGCGGCGCGGGGCCGACGCGAACTTCTGCGCTGACCGCGGCGCGTAGACTTCGGCGACCCATTCCCGGAAGGCCGGTGATGACGACGGGACGTTCGGCGAGGCGCGCGAGCTGCGCGAGTTCCTCGCTCCGGCCCAGTAGTGCTACCCCCTCGCTCACCTTCGGAGCGTACCCTCGTGGCTCGCCCGCTTAAAGGCAAAGGCCGCCCGGAACCCGAGCGGCCTGCCTCACGCTACGACTGCGACATCTCGACCATGGACGCCGCCCACCGAAGCAGGCCGTCGCCCCATCCGCCGAGGATGTACGTGCGGTCGTAGATTTCCGGAACGATGGTGTCCTGGTATCCCGCCACCTGGACAAGGAAGACCTGGACCTTGGGGTTCACCTGGGCGCGGTACGCCGAGATGAGCTTCGGAACGTCGATGTAGTGACCCTTGCCGCCCCAGACGTAGTCCGCGTACTGCTTCACGTCCGTGCCGTAGAGGCCACCGTGGCCGGCCTGCATGTCCGAGTACACGAACACGCTGTCCCAGTGCTGGCGCTCCCGGATCGCGCGATCCCAGAAAAGCCACACGCCGTTTTCGGTGCCGGCGCCGATGCGCTGACCCAAACGCTCCGCCTTCTGCAGCTGATCGAAGACGGAGGACTTCGCGCGAACGGAGAACGTCTCGAGCCGGTCTCCGAACACGCCGACGTGCCCCTCATCCGACACCATGCCCGTCAGCACGGCCGTGAGGTTGGCGATCGTCGCGATCTGCATCGTGCCCATCGACGAGGTGGTCGTACCGCGCGCCGAGCCGGAGTTGTCGCAGAGCGACATCACGCGACCGCCGAAGCGCGGCAGGTTACCGAGGGAAGCCATCAGGCAATCCTCGACGGCATCGAGAAGCGAGCCCGGCGCGCCGGCC
>JBCDAA010000752.1:0-1698 GCA_039186435.1 Myxococcota bacterium
GGCGCTTCCGAAACAGGCGCTTCCGAAACAGGCGCTTCCGAAACAGGCGCTTCCGAAACAGGCGCTTCCGAAACAGGCGCTTCCGATCCGACCGAACCCGACGTCGAGGTGGATCCTCAGGACAACCTCGCCGCCGAGGTGGCCTTGCTCGAACGCGCGCGCGCCAACCTCGTACGCGATCCGGCAACGGCGTTGGAGGCGGCGATCGAGCATCTCCGCACGTATCCTCACGGTCAACTCTCCGCGCCGGCCCAGCTGGTCGCCATCGACGCGCTCCTGCGTCTGAATCGACGCGGCGAAGCCGTGGCCCACGCGCGCGCGATGCTTCAACGCTTTCCGGGATCGATCTACCGTGAACGCCTTGTTCGGCTGGTCGGTGAGGAAGCGCTCGAATAGATCATTTTTTTCGTGAAGGATCGATCCCCCGCTTGCATCCACCCGGCATGAGCATCTTGAAACAGCTTGTTGGCGCCCTTCTTTGCGCGTGCGCGTGTGTCGCATGCGTGAACGGAACCGAGATCGCGGCGGACGACGCCGGTGCGGACGCGCGACGCGTCGATGGCGGATCGCCGGATGCGCCTCCTGGCACGGACGCGATGGTCCCGCGCACCGGTTGGCCCGTCAGCTTTGGCGGGGAGAGTCCGGACCTCACGACCGATCTTGCGGTCGACGACGCCGGAAACCTCTACGTCGCGGGAACCTATTCGTCGCCCGCCACCTTCGGCGACACCGTCCTCACGGGAGGCTTCGGCGAGGCCTTCGTGGCGAGCTACACCTCCGAGGGCGCCCTTCGCTGGGTCGAGGCGATCGGAACCCGCTCGTCCATCGTGGGCGACCGCGTACACGTAGCGGTGTCAGGCGATCAGGTGGTCGTCGCGGCGAACTTCAACAACTCGCTCACCCGCGATGGGGAAACGCTCGAGCCGGTGGGCGCCGACATTCTCGTGGCGGCGTTCTCCGCCGCGGACGGCTCGTTTCGGTGGTGGGTTCAGGAGGGCGGCGCGAACGATCAGCGCGCCCTTGACCTCTTGGCGGACTCGTCGGGCATCTACGTCGCCGGCGAGTTTACGGAGGTCGCGACGATCGGGGGGACGAGCCTCAGCGGCGAACGCTTTGCGGGCGTGGTCGCAGCGTACGATTCCAGCGGCGCGTTTCGCTGGGTTCGTGCGCCCGCCGAGGGCGCGTCCGGTCCGTTGACAGCGCTGACCCGCAGCGGCGACGCGTTGCTCGCAGCCGGCGAGTTCCTCGGCGGGGAGTCGACGATCACGGTCGGCGGGACGCCGCTCACCGGGGAGTTCGGGGACGTGTACCTCCTCGCCCTGAGCACCGACAACGAGGTGCGCTGGGCCCGCGAAGCGGCGCAGGGCGGGGTTCAAGTGCGCGAGATGGTCAGCGTGGGCGGGTCCACGTTTGCGGTCGCGAGCTTTCGCGGCGCCGCGGTCGTGGGGGACGAGACCTTCGTCACCAGCGGGACCTTCGATGTGCTGGTGATGGCCTTTGACGCGACGGGAACACCCCAGTGGGGACGCAGCTACGGCTCCGACGACCTCGCGCCCATCGACCACGGCACGGGGATCGCGACCGATGGAACGAACCTCTTCGTGACCGGACAGGTGGCGGGCGCGATCGACTTCGGGGGCGGCGAGCTCGACCCCACCCCCTTCATGTCGAACTACAACGCCTTCGTGCTCGAGCTGA
>JBCDAA010000753.1:0-1684 GCA_039186435.1 Myxococcota bacterium
ATCGTCGAGGCCGTCGGCCGCTTCCTCGAGGACATGAACGAGACGGCGCGGTTTCATGCGGTGGGCGCAGTGCTTGCCCAGGATGACGCCGCCGGCGCCAAGGACGCCCTCAACGCAGCGTATCTCGTCGAGGAGAGCGTTCGCGTGCGCATGATGATCCTCGACGGCTTCATCGCGCACGAGTGGAAGCTCGAGGGGGACCACGAGGTTCTGAAGAAGAAACTTCCGACGGGCTACAGCCTCGGCAAGAAGGGTGACGTTCGGAAGAAGGGCGGCTGAGGCGTCGAGGCCGACCGTTCTACTCAAAGACGGTCGTCATCGATTGCACGTCGACGCCCTCTTTCGAGCTCCGGATTTCGGAGTAGAGCACCGCGGCAAGGACGGCGAGTACCGCTGAGTACAAGACGCCGAGCACGTACCCGAACACCTGCTGCAGAATCCAGGCGGTGAGCGAGATCTTGTATGGAGCCGTCGGGTCAGCGAAGAAGTTGCCCATCGTCGCGAACTGCACGACGAGTGAAATGCATATCGCGGTGACGCCCACGACGAAGAACGCGGTGAAGACCAGAAGGCGGTGGCCTTTGGTCAGCTCCCAAGAACGTCGCATCGCGTCGACTGGACCGAGGCGCTCCGCAAGCAGCGCTGGGATGGCGAGACCAAGCCCTGCGACCGCAATGAAGCCGGGAACGAAGCACAGTAGGAAGCCGACTCCAATCGCGAGGTAGAACAGGATCGAGGCGACGACGATTGCGCCGAGCCGAGAGGCCGCCTTTCGAGCGGCATCCGCGAACGTGGGAGTTTCGCCCGCAAGCCGGTCTAGCGCGACGAGCAGTGCACTGGCGTGAGCGATTGCATAGAAGACCAGAGAAACGAGACTGGCTGCGGTCGACGTCAGCATCACGCGGCCGAGATTGGAAGTATCCGCCATCTGTTCCGGGGTGAAGCTGCGAGCGAGCACGCCTCCGATCACGGCACTCGGCAGCATGAACACGGCGATCACGGTGATCAGCGGAGCGGCGGTCTCGCGAACCACCTCCAAGGTGCGCCGGACCACATAGCCCACGGTTAGCGGCATCGCGTCTCTCCTCAGCGCCGAGGCTAGTCACCGACGCGGTCCGTGTCGAAAAAGATGTCGGCAGCCGGACCGGCGTTCGCGGGGCGGCGAACGCTACGCCGCCGCCCCGCGCGCGGACTCGGGGTCGTGAGGATGGTGGGTGCTAGCGAGCGGGTCTGCGATTGCCGAAGTCGTTTGGAATACAAAGCAAGAGAACCGACCAAAGAGAACCGACCGACGTTGGCCGAAACGCGTCAGCTAGGAACGAAAAACGTCCTAGTTCCCTACGCGGCGGACGGCGGCGGGACGGGTCGTTTCGCCACTCTGGGCCTCCTCCACCCGGTCCCTGCTGGCCTCACTCACCGTCAACGTCGGTCAGATCCTCAGATCCTCGTTCTTTGAATCTTCGTTCTGACGCCGCGCTCGGCTCCTTCGAGCGGTCCGCCGCGCGGCGCTGCGTCTGTTAGGGTACTGCCTGACGGATGGGAGACTCAGTCGCACGATTCGAGTTCCAGCTGGACGATTCGTATGCGCGAACCGCCGTGAAGCGCATGCATCGAGCGCGACCGCGGCGAACCATCGCGCTCGGGGTTCGACTACTCGGAGCGGTGCTCACCTGGGGAGTTGCGG
>JBCDAA010000754.1:0-1657 GCA_039186435.1 Myxococcota bacterium
AAGCGAAGCGAAGGCTCCAGTAGGAGGGAACCCCCCGCCCCGCTCCCGACCGGCCGTCAAAGAAACCGAACCAAGACCCCCCGAACCAAGCCAACCGAAGCGGAAACCGACCACCGCTTATTTTTTCGGGGGCAATCTCCTCCCGACCTCGTATAGCGGGTTGTGGACGCCTCCATGGAACACGACGACGACGAGTTTGCCGCGCTGGAGAACGGTCGAAAGGCCTTTCGCGCGAAGCTGATCGCCGCAGCGATCTTTGTCGTTGTCGTGGTGGCGGGACTGCTCGCCGTTGGGGCCTACTACGACTACCTGAACGAACTTCCCCGCGAGAACCCCTACGACTACGTGCCGCGTCGGCGCGTTCGGATCGGCGAGGTTGGCGGCGTCGGTCTCTTGGCCGCCATCATCGCGTTTATCGCGCACCGGATCCTCGCCCCCGCGCGCCAGCGAGTCGCCGCGGAGACGTTCGAGATGGACGGCGACACGGAAGACCTCTACGGCGAGGTTCGGCGCAACTCCCGCAAAGCGCAGATCGCATCGCTGGTGGGATTCGTTGTGGGTCTCGCTGCCGCGGTGGGCGTATTCGCGCTGCTCATCTGGATTCGGGACGACGCCCACCCCTTGGGCCTCGACATTCTTTTTCCAGCTGCGCTCGCCGGCGTTCTATCGGGTGGCGCGATTCGCAAGATGCTTCTTCCCTCGTCGATGCAGGGCGACAGGGAAGTCGACTTTCGCACCCTTCCCGCCGGCTCGCTGGAGCAGCTCAGCGCCTCCCTCGGCGCGAGTTTTGTGATCGCGCGAACGCCCTCGCTTCTCGATCTCGCCGGCCTTCATACCCGTTCGATCGCGCGTTACGACCTGGTCTCAGGAGGCGCGCTCGTTGGCTACGCCCGCGAGAGTGGCGGTCCCGTCCTACCCGCGTTGCTCGGCGCGGAGCGACCTCTCGAGCTGGTGGTTGCCGATGGCGGCGATCGTTTTCTCACGATTCGCAAAGGCGCGTTTGGCAGCACGCTGACCATTGAAGACGGTGCCGGGGAGACGATCGGAACGATTCGTCGAAGCCGCGTGCCTTTTGTTCGAGCACTGGTGATCGAAGGCCAGGGGGAGACCTATCGCCTCGCCAAGCGCTGGTTCGTCAAGAAGTACGTCGTCAAACTTGGCTCCGATGTGGTTGCAGGTGTTCGCTTCTACGAGGAGAAGGGCGACGACATGCTGCTTCGCTACAAATCGGAGGCGACCGTGCGAACCGAGACGCTCCGCGGCGAGCGCTCCAGCCTGATGGTCTTCGCAGGCGTGCTCGCGATGGACGTGCTCTGAGCTACCCTTCGCCTATGCGCTGGGGGATCATACTGGCTGCTGCGATCGCGTGCGGCGGCACGAGCGGCCCGCCGCAGGAAACGCCCGACCAGGATGAGAACGAAACGCCGCGTCCGGCGCCCGAGGCCGAGACGGCAACGGCCGAGCCTTCACCGGATCCTGCGCCGGAACCAACCTTGCGGATTTGGGCGGAGACGGCAGCCGGCAGTGCGACCATCCACGTAGAGAATCGCGGGACGGCTCCCGTGTCGCTTCGCTCGGGCGCGCGTTTTGAGACGCGGGGCGAGGATGGCTGGCAACCTCTTCAAGTCGAGTGGACGCTTCGCGCGGACTGTGAAGC
>JBCDAA010000755.1:0-1639 GCA_039186435.1 Myxococcota bacterium
CCCCTCCCCCCGAGACCAACCACGAACAGCCTACCTTGTGGTGGATTGCGAACTGTGAGGCCAAGACGGCGAAGCGCCGCCCAAGTGCAAAGCACAGGCTGACGGCCTCGGTTTCTTCAGAGTCTTACGTTTCGCGACCTTTCAGCTTTGCGACGCGGTCGAGAAGCGCGCGGCCCTTCGCGGGGTCGCACATGTAGATGTACGCGGCCATTCCCTCGAGCTGATCGAGGGTTTCGCCTTTGCCTTCTTTGCCGAGCTCGCGATGGTGAATCGCCGCACGCAGCTTGCGGATCGTCTTGCGCGGAACGCGCGCCTTCGGTCCGGTTCCTTCGCCGTTCACGACAAGTCCGGTGACCTTCTGCCGGCGACCCGAACGCATGATGCGCGTCTTCTTCGGGTGCACGACAAATCCTTCGTCGCTCACGATGCGCTTCACCGCGTCGATGAGCTTGCCGACGTGCGCCTTGGTACGGTCCGACGAAAAGGTCAGGTCATCCGCGTAGCGCGAGTACGTGAAGCCGAGCTTTCGCGCGAGACCGCTCATCCGCGCGTCGAGGCGAAGGCAGATCGCGTTGGTGATCGAGGGGCTGGTCGGCGCGCCCTGCGGCAAGGAACGATCCGCGATCGCAACAAAGCGGGTCTTGCCGCGGATCATCATCTCCTCGCGAGGACTCTCGGTGACGAGGAGCGCCATGAGGGTCGCGACCTGCTCGCCGTAGCCCGCCTTGCGAAAGAGTCCCTTCACCCGCGGCGTCGTGATCGTCGGATAGAAGTCCTTGAGGTCGAGTTTGACGATGGTCTTCGCGCCCGCGTGCACCAGCGCGTTGGTGGCGGTACTCCGGCCGGCGACAAAGCCGTGGGCGCATCCATGGACCGGAAGGCGCTCGGTGATGTGTTGCGCGATCCACTTTTGCGCGCCCATGAGGAGCGGCTTCGGCGCGCTGATCAGGCGCATCCCGCCGGTGCGCTTCGGGATGTGCCAGCGGCGGTAGTGGGTTCCGGTGTCGACGTCGCGGTGAAAGCAAAGCCAGCGAAGCTGCGAGATGCTCAGCTCTAGCGTTTCCGCAAGCGCGTGCTGGTCTTTGATCTCCGGAAGGTCGTTTTCCGCCCGGCGCGCTTCCGGATCCGTGATGTCGTATTTGTCGACGTCCGCGGTGTCGTGGTGAAAGACCCCAACGCCCACATGCACGATGTGGTTTCGCTTGTATTCGGCCCAGGCGTGCTTCTTCAGCAGCGCTTTGACGCGGCGCTCTTCTTCCCGGCGCGCCTTGAACTTCTTCTTTTCGGCTTTGGAAAGCCGCGACGGGTCGACGCCCTCGTCGAGAAGGTTTCGTCGCCGCAGTTCGGCGAGCACCCACGGTTGAATTCCGCCCGCTTCGGCGATGTCTTTCCACGTCGCCGGTTTCGGCAGGGCGGGATCAACGGGAGCATCGGTTGTGACTGTGGTTTCGCTCATGGCCTGTCCGTGATGGGACGGCAGCGCGAGTTAGAAGTTGGAGAAGGAGCCAGAGTCGCCACTCTCTTACTTGGGACACGGTAGGCTCACCGGTTGGTCCGGGGGGAGGGGGTCCAGGTTGGCCCCCAAACCCCGGGTGGGTGGTTTGTGCACCTAGGGGGCGCACACGGGACCCCACCCCCC
>JBCDAA010000756.1:0-1635 GCA_039186435.1 Myxococcota bacterium
CGGCGATGCTGTTGGCGGTCGCCATGCCGAGGTCGTTGTGGCAGTGCACGCTGACGATCACGTTTTCGATGCCGACCACGTTTTCGTGAATCTTACGGATGCGCGCGCCGAGCTCGTCGGGGAGCACGTAGCCGACCGTGTCGGGAATGTTCAGCGTTGTCGCGCCTGCTTCGATGGCGACGGTGAGCACCTCGTAGAGGAAGTCGAGCTCGGTGCGGCCGGCGTCTTCGGGGCTGAACTCGACGTCTTCGCAGCGCTCTTTCGCGTAGCTCACCATGGCACGCACTTTGGCGACGACCTCGGCTTTGCTCATGCGCAGTTTGTGTTCGCGGTGAATCGGCGAGGTCGCGAGAAAGGTGTGAATTCGCGGCTTGGCGGCGGGCCCCACCGCTTCCCAGCATTTGTCGATGTCGCTCTTCGTCGCGCGGGCCAGGCCGCAGATCGTGGGAACGCGATCCTGGCCTTTGACCGGCTCGTTGCCGACGCTTTCGGCGATCGCGCGCACGGCGCGGAGATCATCGGGGCTTGCCGCCGGGAAACCCGCTTCGATGATGTCGACGCCGAGGCGCGAGACAGTCTTGGCGACCTGGAGCTTTTCGGTGCTCGTCATCGTCGCGCCGGGCGACTGCTCTCCGTCCCGCAGCGTAGTGTCGAAGATGCGTACGTAGTCCGATGACGCTTCGCGCTCGCTTTGCTCGGTCATCTCATACCTCGACGGGGTCGACGAAGGGCATCATCGCGCGGAGTTTCTTGCCGACCTGCTCGATGGAGTGGTCCGCTTCGCTTCGGCGGCGCTTTTCCATCACGGGACGACCCGCTTCGTTTTCGGCGATCCAGCCCTTGGCGAAGGTGCCGTCCTGAATCGCGGTGAGCGCGGCTTTCATCGCAGCGCGGGAGCTCTCGTCCACAACCTTCGGGCCGGTGACGTAGTCGCCCCACTCGGCGGTGTCGCTGATCGAGTGCCGCATGTAGGCGAGTCCGCCGCGGTACATCAGATCGACGATGAGCTTCAGCTCGTGCAGGCACTCGAAGTACGCGACCTCCGGCTGGTAGCCCGCGTCGACGAGGGTCTCGAAGCCCGCTTTGACGAGTTCGCTGACGCCGCCGCAAAGAACCGCCTGCTCGCCGAAAAGATCCGTCTCGGTCTCTTCGCCAAAGGTGGTCGTCAGGACGCCCGCGCGTCCCGACCCGATCGCCGCGGCGTAGGAGAGGGCCTGCGCGTCCGCGCTGCCCGAGGCGTCTTGATGCACCGCGAGGAGCGCCGGCACACCGCCCCCTTCCTGGAAGGTCTCGCGCACGCGATGGCCGGGGCTTTTCGGTGCGATCATCGACACGTCGACGTCCGCCGGGGGCTCGATGAGGCCGTAGTGAATGTTGAAGCCGTGCGCGAACATCAGCGTGTCGCCCGCCTTGAGGTTCGGCGCGATCGCTTCGTGATAAACGGCTTTTTGTTTGGTGTCCGGCAGGAGCACCATCATCACGTCCGCTTCGGCGCAGGCGTCCGCAATGCTCGTCACGCGGAGGCCCGCCGCTTCTGCTTTGGCGACGCTCGCGCTGCCGCTGCGAAGGCCAACGCGCACGTCCACGCCGCTCTCTTTGAGGTTCAGCGCGTGGGCGTGTCCCTGGGAGCCGTAG
>JBCDAA010000757.1:0-1620 GCA_039186435.1 Myxococcota bacterium
CAGCGAAAACATGAGCCAGGCGCCGCACTCGGTGTGGGGGCTTCGCGACGGACAGAAGTTCGGTCGGCCGCCGAAGATGATCGACACCCTCTGGGAGGCGCTCACCGACAGCTACTGCAACACCCCGATGGCGGTCACCGCGGAGAACCTGGCCGAGAAATACGGCATCAGTCGCGAAGACGCCGACGCCTTCGGCATGCGCAGCCAGCAGCGTTGGGCGGCCGCCCACGAGAGCGGCGTGTTCAAGGACGAGCTCGTTCCCGTTGAGGTGAAGACCCGCAAAGGCGTGAAGACCCTCGACCAGGACGAGCATCCGCGGCCGCAGACCACGATGGAGATCCTCGCGAAGCTTCCGCCCGTCTTTAAGAAGGACGGCGTGGTGACGGCGGGCAACGCGTCGGGGATTTGCGACGGCGCGGCGGCGCTGATGGTCGTCGACGGCGAGTGGGCGAAGAGCCGCGGCCTGACGCCTCTCGCGAAGATCCTCCAGTGGGGGGTTGCGGGCGTGGAGCCCACGCTCATGGGCATCGGACCGGCGCCGGCGATTCGTTCGGCGCTCGATCGCGCGGGTCTTGAGATCAGTGGCATCGATCTCTTCGACGTCAACGAGGCGTTCGCGCCGCAGTTCCTCGCTGTGCAGAAGGAGCTCGAGCTTCCGGACGAGAAGGTGAACGTCAACGGCGGCGCCATCGCCCTCGGGCATCCCCTCGGTGCGACCGGTGCACGCATCGCGACGAACCTGATCTACACCGCGCGACAGCAGAACAAGGCGATCAGCGTCGGTTCGGCCTGCATCGGCGGCGGTCAGGGCATCGCGATCGTGCTCGAAACGGCCTGAACGGTCGCACGGACGACAACGCCCAGCGCTTCGGCGTTGGGCGTTTTCAATTGGGCATCGCAAAATGCGAATCGCATCGTGCTCGACCCCAACGCGGCTTTTCCGTATCAAGACATATGCTGCGATGGATCGAAGCGGCGACGGTACTTTTTGCTCTGATCGCCTTGGGTCTGCTGGCGTGTTCTCCTCGGGGCGAAGCTCCGCGTTCGCGCGTTGCGCGAGAGGCGCCGCGACCCGATGGAACGTGGCGCAACCTACCCGACGAACCTCTGATCTGGGCAGGCGCCACATTTGAAGACGCGATCCTCGTCGACCAGCGACCTATCCCAGCGCGCTTTCTCGACGGCGCGCGGATCGAGCTCGAAGGGCTCGGGAGCAGCTTCGATCGCATTCAGGCGAGCACTTGCTTGGTCGAGGGCCGACGCTTTGTCCGGCGCGAGATGGTGACGGATATTCGTGCTGGCGCGCGGGTGTTTATTCGCGGGTCTAGCGGCTCGAACGTTCGTTTCTCCGACTCCCCGGATGTGGCGGTCGCGACCGCCCAAGCGCCCGCCAGCGAATTTAGCGTGGAGGCCTGCGCGCCGGATCCGGTTGGCCCTCTGCGGGTGTTCCAACGGCGGTGTGTCTATCCGAGGCCCGCACATGAGCTCTCGTTTGAAGACACACCACGGACCCTTCGCGGGGACGTTCCCATCGAGGTCCTCGAAGAGCGTGGTGAATGGCGCCGAGTGCGGGCAGAAACAGAAACCCATCGCATCGAGGGGTGGATGCTCGCGGACGAC
>JBCDAA010000758.1:0-1619 GCA_039186435.1 Myxococcota bacterium
CCCCCGTCCAGCGGTCGGCGCCCGTGTTGGTGTCGAGGAGACGGAAGGCTCCGCCTTCACCGACCACGAAGAAGCCGGACTCGAGCACCTCCGCACGGATCACGTCCTGGTCGAGCATCCGCGCCCACACGAGCTGATCGCTGTCGTCGAAGGCGAAGACGTAGCGGTAGTAGACGTAGTAAAAGCGCCCGCCGACGACCGAGACCGACCCTTCAGTCGGGCCACTCGGTGCGAAGTAGATTCGAATCCGGCCACGCGCGGATCGCGTGCCTGGCATCGGGTAGAACCCGTCATCCTCGATGGTCGGCTCGCGAGGCGCACCGGGAATCGGCGGCTGTCGATACGTGGACTCGCTCTTGACCCCGTTCGCGGATCGTTCGTCGAACCGGTAGATTCCCGGTCCGCCGTAGTAGAGCCCCGAAGGGTGCGCATGCACCCACGCGATGACGTCGTCGGTGGAGCGAAGGCGTGCTTTCTCGAAACCGGTCGCGATGTCGAGGATCGCGATGTTCTGCCGATCCCAGGGAATGAAGACGTACTGACCGTAGGCCTCGGGCCGCCCGAGGATGCCCGCGATCTCGTAGTCCCACAGGCGGCTTCCGGTACGCGCGTCCACCGCGCGAATGTGTCCGACGCGGGTCGCGCCCCCAGCGACGCCGACGCTCACCACGTACATGATGGTGTTGCCGCTTCGCGTGGCGCCGACGTACGCGAGGCCCTCGTCGTCCTGACGCCAGAGTTCGCTACCGTTTCGAAGATCGAGAGCGACGACCTCCTGGCGAGAGCTCGTCATGATCACGTCGCCGAGGATCTCGGGGCGCGTTCGCGCATCGAAGGTCACCGACCAGAGCGTCTCGCCGCTCGGGCGGAGCGCGACCACCTGGCGTGCGGAGGCTTCTTCTGCGTGGGTCGTCGCCACGATCAGAGGCTCGCCCGTGGCGTTCGAAGTACTTGCCCCCGCGGCGCCCGGCGTCCCCTGAAGGATCGCTGCGACGTCTTCGGCGCGGTTGTCCGCAAAGCGATAGTTGAACGCGGTGGTGTTGATGGTCGGACCGCAGCCGACCGCGAGGAGGAGCAAGAGGAGAGTGCGCATCACTGACCTCCCTGGGGGCCGATTCGGGTGCCGGCGGCTTCTTCGGGAATGCGAGCGATCGTCTCTTCGAGGAGCGACTTTAGCTCGCGAATCTCACGATTGCGGGTTCGTTCCGGAAGGGTTGCGAAGTACTCACCAAGAAAGCGTCGCACCATCACGCCGGCGACTTCGCCCAGCCGTTCCACGATTCCCTTTTTGGTCGCGAAGGGGATGTCCCGGCGACGAAGAAACTCACCGTAGCCCGAGAGCATCACGCCGAGCGGCTCGTTGCCGAGAAACCCGTCATAGCGCTCGACCGCTTGGCGGTTTCCCAGCTTTCCGATCGCGATGGCCGCTTCGATGACGCCGCGCTCGAAGGCGATGAAGAGGGTGTCGAGGGATCCGTCCGCGCCGATTTCGCCAAGGGCGAGTGCGGCTGCGCCCCGAACGCTTCGATCGCTGTCTCGAAGACCACGCTCCAAGAGCTGCGGAATGCGGGAGTCCTCAATCGCCGCGAGAGCCTGGTACGCACGCCGCCGCGCACCCA
>JBCDAA010000759.1:0-1616 GCA_039186435.1 Myxococcota bacterium
CGGGAAGACCTCGAGCGAATGGGTCGCGTTGGCGCCTCCCGCGTCGCACAGATGCACGATGCAACGCGAGAAGGGCAAAAGATCGCCGGGCTGTTCGAACGCTACGGAGCCTAGCTGATTCGACATCACTCAATGCGGCACGTGCGCTGAGCTCTCCTCAGAATACTACGAGCGCTGGCCACGAACGCGTCGTTTGACGCGGTGGATGACGCGCCATGCGACGAGCATGACCACGGGAACCGCGACCGCGAAGGACACCTTCTTGCTCCAGGGCCATCCGGCCGCACCGACGCCCTCCCAGAGGTAGCCGAGCAGACCCATCGTATAATAGGTGATGGCGACGACGGACAGTCCCTCGACAGCCTGCTGAAGCCGTAGCTGGGTCTCGCTGCGCTCGTTCATCGATGCGAGGAGCTCACGGTTCTGCCCTTGAATCGAGAGTTCGACGCGTGCGCGAAGCAAACCACTGGTTTGGCTAATTCGTTGCGAAAGGTCTTCGAGGCGACCTCGCACGGCGTTACAGGTACGAATCCCGGGGGCGAGCCGACGCTTGAGGAAAGTGTGAACCGGCTGGAGCCCGGGGATTTTCTCCTCGGTCAGCTCGGTATTGCGTTCGCGCACCAGATCGAAGTATGCGTTGGTGGCCGCGAACCGGTAGGTCGTGTCTGAACGCAGGCGCTCCACTCGCGCCGCGACGTCGGACAGCTCGTCGAGGAGTGCCTGCTGGTCAGTTCGGTCGTCTGCCTGCGTCAGCGCTTCGTTGATGCGGGCAAGCTCTCGCTCCATCGTGCTGACCTCGGGCGTGATTTGCCGCGCGATCGGAAGCGCGAGGAGCGCCATGACTCGGTAGGTCTCGATGTCGAGCACGCGCTGCAGAAGGCGTCCGGCCTGGATCCGCGTCAGCTGTTGCCCTCTCAAGAGAACACGCGCGAAGCCGTCCGAGTGAAGACGAAAGCTGCTGTAGAGGTAAGCGGTTCCCTGCCTCACCACACTGCCTCGGAGCGGCCGGCCTTCGAAGTATCGCTCGAGCTCGCTTGGGTCCGGGGCTCCCTCTCCCGCCTCGAAAGCGACGTGAACCGCCGTCGTGGCGTGTCCTGGCATGCGGGAAAGCCAATCTGAAGGCACCTTGTCGAGCGCGGTGGCCTCCCGCATCGGGCTGCCGTCCGCCTGCGTGATAAACGTGTACGTCGAGAACTCGGTGTGCCGCTCCCATCGCAGTTCAAAATCTCCGAAGGTCTGGTACAGACACGATGCGTCGTCCGCAGGAGCATCGACGCCCTTCTGCGCGCAGAGCTCCCCCAGATGAAGGAGCTCCTGCGGACGTTCGTCGTCGCTCATTTGAAACGCAACGTGACTCACGGCGCAGGGAATCCGTACGAGAGGCGACGGCCGGCTGTGAAGCTCTTCGTAGAGCGCCACGCGAAGGGGGTGCTCTTCCATGACGAGTTGCGGACCCATCTTCGCAGGTTCCTTGGAAACCGCGGTCGGGGTCAACTCCCTTTACCGATCGAGCTCTACTTAGAACGGATATGCCTGGAGCGTGTCGATCGCGAGGACCATGAGCTGCTCGATGGCTTCAGGCGAGTCCAGCGGGAGTCCGGCCGTGGCGCCGCCGC
>JBCDAA010000760.1:0-1603 GCA_039186435.1 Myxococcota bacterium
CTGCTGGCTCCGCGAAGGTAGCTGGTGGTACTGCGCCGTCATCGGCTCCTTCACGAAGAAGTAGTCGTAGGGAAGGATGTCCTCGCGCCGCGCCGGCGGAACCGGCGGCGATTCGCTCTCCGGAGGCTCGGGCGCTACGGTCACGCCCTGGCCCGCACACACCCAACCCTGGGGCGCAACTGCGTACCACCCCGACGCACACCGCGGCGCCCGCGTCGGTTCCTCCTTCAGTCGCACGCGTTCACCCCAACGGAGCCAGCCGACCACCCCACCCTCGCGATCCGGCGTATCGCGAATCACCAGCTGCGGGCGAGTCACGAGCCCGTGAAGCGGAAACTCCTCGTCGAGAACGCGCGCGACTTCTGCGGCTTCTGCGACTGCGGCCGCTTCGACCTCCGCCGGCGAAGGAACTCGTTCCTCCGGCGATGCACTCTCCGCACGCGGCTGCTCCCCCTTCGAGCCACAGGCCACGAGAATCGAGATCGCCAAAAGGGACCGCATTGCCGCAACCCTGAGACGATTGCCGCGGGCGCGCAACGAGGCCACGAAAGCCGTTGTAAGAAGCCGTAAGAAAGTCGCCGGCCTACACAAACGGCGTGCACCGAACTCTTCCTTTCGCTCTTCTTCTCGCGGCGTTTCCTACGCTCACGCACGCCCAGCGGACCACCGTCCGAGGCGGCGAGTTTCGCAACCAAACGGTGGTCGACGACACCCTCAACCGAAAGGGGCGCTTCGAGCTCGCCCTGAACCTGGCCGGCGCCATGTCGTTTGGGAGCGTGACTCCGGACGGCGGCGAGCGGGTCAGCCAGTCGAACCTCTACCTCACTGCATCCCTCGTCGGTGGCATCATGGTCCACGACAACATCGAGCTCCGGCTCACAGCGGGAACGCAGTACATCGCCCAGTCGACCGGGGAGGATCAATCGATACGAAGCCCCGCGTTCGTTGGCGCGATCCAAGCGCTCTACCAGCGCGACCTCGTTCTCGGCCTCGGCATCTACGTCGGCCTCGGCGCGGGCGGCTTTTACGGCACCCGCAACGAAGAGGTCGCAGCCGGCCTCGCGCGCAGCTTCACAAGCGTCGGGGGACTCGCCCAAGCGCTCCTGGGACTGATGATGATGCCGGGACCGCGCCTTGTCCTCCGCGGTGGTGTACGCGCCGACTTCCTCATCGGCAGCGAATCTCCGGACGACGGCGCTGGCGCCGATAGCAGCTTTTTTACGACCCAGGTCCTCTTCGACGTCTCCCTCGGCCTGCGCTTTGGGTAGCTCCGACGCGTAAGAAAACGCGCGCTCAAGCGTTATCGAGGCATGGGACTTGGCAAACTCTTTGGCCGCGAGCAGGAACTCTCCCAACTGCGGCGCGCACTTACAAACGAATCATTGGTCACGCTGACCGGCCCGGCGGGGTGCGGAAAGACGAGACTCGCGCGCGAACTTCTCGAAGCGGATTCGAACGGAGCGGTCTGCGACCTCACGCGCGCGGTCACCGAAGACGAGGTTCGCGAAACCCTCGAGGATGCAGCCGGATGGACCACCGCCGAGCGTGGCTCCGACCTCGACGGATCGCTTGCGACCCGAGACTTCATCCTTCTCGACAACGC
>JBCDAA010000761.1:0-1586 GCA_039186435.1 Myxococcota bacterium
ACTGCTTCCGCCGTCCGGTGCCGTAGGTGGAAGCTGATCAGCCTAGTTCAGGCTCCACGGGTTTTTGTCGAGCTCGCGCTCGGCTGCGCTCGTCACCGGAAATCGGCAAAGATCCTCAGCATGGGGCGGGAGGCCCCGATCGGGGTGCAGTAGCTCGACGCTGACGATCCCCTCCGCGATGAGATCAGCGCACGATCGCTTGATCAGGCCCGCCGTGAATTGGTCGACGATGAAATCAGCCGCCCCGAGGATCTCCGCCTCGCGAACTTGAGAGTACGTGTCCGCGTCCATGTGCAGCACGTGAAGTGGGCCGGCATCCTCGATAAAGAAGGGCGGAGCCTGGATCTTGCGACCGAGCAGAGCGCGCTCGCTGAGACGATCGAGAACGTAGACGCCGCGTGTGATCTCGAACGCTCCCGCGAACTCGAATGGTTGTGCGGCTTGGACGAGATAGCGATCGTTGGTTGTCATGCGGTCCACCTTACGAGCTCGCGACGAACGAAAACGTCTACCACCTTTTCCAACACTTTCGACACATAACTACGGGACACGTCGGGACACCACGGGACACGTTTACCCTGGTTTTTGCAGTGTTTGCGGTGTTTGTGAAAGTGCGAATTGGCCTTGGGAAGGTCGCACTCTACCGCTGAGTTACACCCGCAAGTGCGGGCATCCCTAGCGTTCTTCATTTTGGCGGTCAAGCGCAGGGGAAGGAGTCACGGGCCAGGCGCCCCGCGCGACTAGTCGGCATTGGCGACGTCGAGCGCGAGCGTTGCTCGCTGGCCGTTGTCCCATTCGCACGAGGGCCCCTCGCTGGAAAGGCTCAACCGAGTCCCGCTACCGTCGACGACCAGGGTCACATCCCGCAGGGTCAGCTCGAAGGGCCCAGGCTGTGACACGCTGAACGGCTCCTCGATCAAGGCCGTCGCGACCTGGAGGGCCTCGTCTTCTACGAGGCGCAGGGCGCAAGGCACCGGCGCTAACGCGACGACTCGCTCTTCGACCGGCCCCGCGACCGTTGCCTCGAAGGTCAGCGTGTCGACTTCGCCGGCGAGCGTGATCAACGTGTTGACCGTGGAGGACGGGATCGAGAAGGCGACCTGCACCGGAACTGCCGTGCTGCCTGACGCTAGCGGCGCCTGGACGTTCGCGGCGAGTGTCATCGTGACCGACACCGGAACACCACCCAAGATCTCGCACGCGAGGACGGCGTCGGCGTTCGGGAGCAGCGGATCGGTCGCGTTGCCCTCGCCGCACGTTGGCGGCGCCAACGCGCAGCGACCGCGTTCACATTCGTCGCCCGGCTCGCACTGGGTGTCATTGATGCACTCGGCGTCGCATCGTCCGTTCGAGCAGAACGTCAGCGCATTGCACTCCGAGTCGTCGCCTGACGGGCAGCGGTCTGCGCACCCGAACAGATCCGGCGCGATTTCCAAGCACATGGGCGGCTCACCCCCGAAGTCGTCCTGATCCGCTCCTTCAGGGAAGGTGCACCCCGGCGTTCCGTTTTCGATCTCGGATGCGCAGTTGGCGCATGAGTCACCGTTCTCGACGCATCGCGCATACCGCGCCCAATCCCGAACGCA
>JBCDAA010000762.1:0-1586 GCA_039186435.1 Myxococcota bacterium
CTCCTGGTCCACGGCTGGAATGGGCGCGCGAGTCAGTTGGCGCCGTTCGTGTCGCCGCTCGTCTCGCGCGGCTACCAGGTGGTGGCCTTCGACGCACCCGGCCACGGAGAATCGCCCGGGCGCCGAAGCTCGCTCCCTGAGATCGCTAACGCGATTCGGCGAGTCTCGGACGCGGTGGGCCCGGTCTATGGCGTCGTCGCCCACTCGATGGGTGGCGCAGCAACGACAATCGCGCTTTCGGAAGGCCTCGTCGTCGAGCGAGCGGTGTTCATCTCGCCGCCTTCGAACCCCGAGGCGTTCGTCACGTTCTTTGCCCAGGCCATTGGCATCTCAGACGCGGTTCACGCTCGCGTGCGAACGAAAATCGAAACCACGGTCGGGCGCAAGCTTCCCGCGCTCCGGGCCGATCGGCTCGCGCCAACCATGCGCGCGCCCCTGCTCGTCATCCACGACGAAGATGACGGCCACGTCCCTCCACAGTCGGGACAAGACATCGCGGACGCATGGCCCGGCGCAACCTTCGTGCGCACGCACGGACTCGGTCACCAGCGAATCCTCCGCGACGACTACGTCAACCAACTCTCTGTCGGCTTCATCGACGCATCGCGCGACGAGCGGGCGGCAGCCTAACCCAAACGAAACAAGGAGAAGACGATGCATACCCAAACCCGAGACATCCAGTTCGAAACCTTCATCGAAGACCTCACCAGCGCGCTCGACTTGAGCGACTTCGGATTTGCCTTTGGCATTCTCGAGGCGGTAACCGCGAGCCTCGTGGCCCTCTACGATGCCTTCGCGCAGGCGGAACCTGGCGTTGTGACGGCGGCTGCAAAGGGCCTCGTCGTATGAGCGACGCTCTGAATGGCGGCCGTGGCGACGTCGGCGCGACAGCAGGGGAGGAGACGCCCCCGCGCCCCCGTCACGGTCGCCTACTCTTTTCGCCGTTCCTTGCGCTCCTCGCGTCGCTCTTCGCGGGCTTCGGGACCGGCTTTCGCATCCTTCGCTTCATCCGCCTCGGCACCGCCCTTTGCACCCTTCGCGTCGTGCGCCTCGGCACCACCCTTTGCACCTTTCGCGTCGCGCGCTTCGGAGCTGCGCGAACCTTTGTTCGGTGACGAGTTTGCTGCGGAGTCGTCGGTCTGCGCCTCGGCGTCCTTCGCGGGATCGGCATCCTTGTCTCGACAGCCCGGGCCGCCCTCGATCTTGACGGGCTTATGCACGTAGTGGAGTTTCTCGCTTTCGCGGCGACTGGCGATCTTTAGACCCATTCGCCCAAGCGCGCCCACCAGCCCCTGAGAGTCGACCGTCATCGTAACGGCTTCCTGACGCGCTGGGACGACCGCATGCGCGCGAAGCTCGTCACGGCCGATGCAAGTTCGCGCCGTCAGGTCGACCAGCGGCTCCCCCACAAGCTTCACCAAGCCGTTGGCATAGGCGATGCGAACGGGCTTCGGGAGAGGCTTGGGCTTCGTCATCGTCCCGTGTACGTCTTCGATGTAGATCATGGGTCCGTCGTCTTTGGCTCTCCGGCGGACCATGATCTTGGCGTGCTCGACGTGAAACTGGACCGGCTTTTCCGTAAACCC
>JBCDAA010000763.1:0-1586 GCA_039186435.1 Myxococcota bacterium
CGCCGAAAGCCTCAGTGCATCATTCTCGACCTGATGCTGCCGGACATGAACGGCTACCAGGTGTGCGAGCAGGTGCGGGAGCGGGACTCGCTCGTACCGATCCTCATGCTCACGGCGCGCAGCCAAGAGTCGGACAAGATTCGCGGGCTCGACGCAGGCGCGGACGACTACGTCACGAAGCCCTTTTCGGTTGGTGAGCTCGTCGCCCGGATTCGCGCGCTGCTTCGTCGAGCGTCCCGTTCCATCGCGCCCGACATTCCGGACATCCTGGAAATCGGCGCCGTTCGCGTCGACGCGTTGAAGCAGACGCTCGAGGACAGCAGCGGCGTCCAACAGCTCAGCTTCTACGAGGTCGAGCTCTTGAAGCTGCTCTATCTCCGCCGCGGTCAGCCCGTTTCGCGCGACGAGATCCTGGAAGAGATCTGGGGCCTCGAAGCGAGCCCCACGAACCGCACGGTCGACAACTTCATCGTCAAGCTTCGCAAGAAGCTCGAGCCGGTGCCGGACAAGCCGCAGCACATCCTCACGGTCTACGGCGTCGGCTACAAGCTCGTCTGCTAGCGCTGCATCGATGCGGGCGTGGTTCCGGCGCTTGCGACGCTGCAACAGTGATCGGATCTGCAACCGATCGAGTTTGCGCCGTACACTAGGGTGGAGCGATATGCGCCACCGACCCACGCAGCTGATCTTGTTGCTCATCGCTTGCGCGCCAACGCAGGCCCAGGCCCCGCAGGCGGCGGGGATCCCCGAAGGCGAGCAGCTTCGCATCGGTGGTTCGACGCTCACGATCGAGGGCAATCCTCCCGTGCCGGCGGCGCGGCGTCGCGCGTGGGTTCGCCGCTCCGCCGAGATTGTCACGGAGTACTACGAGGGCCGGTTTCCGGTCCCTCGATTGCGGGTCGAAACACCCTCGCGTGGTTCGCGCATCGGATGGGGCTTTCATCGCGGGGGGCGCGTCGTGCGTGTGGGCGTCGGTTCTTCGGCGACACGTCGAGACTTCGAGCGCGACTGGGTTCTTCTGCACGAGATGCTTCACACCGGCTTTCCTTCCCTCGACCGGCGCTTTCGGTGGATGCGCGAAGGACTCTCCACGTACCTCGAAACCGCGCTCCGTCGCCGGGCTGGGATTCTGGACGAAGACGAGGTGTGGAGCCGCTGGCTCGAGCGAATGCCGGAGGGGATGCAGGGCGACCAGCTCGGGCCGCTCGATCGTCGGCGGAGCTGGGGCGCCACCTATTGGGGCGGCGCGCTCTGGTGGTTGCTGGTGGATGTCGAGCTGCGACGCCGAACGAACAACCGGAAGTCCGTGCGGGACGTGATCCTCGGGGCGATTCGCCGCGGGGGAGATGCGCGACGCGTTTGGCCCATGGCGCGTTTGATTTCCGTTTCGGACGTGTCGACCGGGACGTCAGCGTTCAGCGACCTCTACGCGCGCTACGCGAGCGGCGAGGGGGAACTCGATCTCGAGGGGCTCTGGAATCGCCTTGGGGTTTCACAGCGGGATGACGAAATCGTGTTCGATGATCGGGCGCCTCTCGCTTCGGTTCGACGGGCTCTCTACGCGCCTGTCGAAGTCGAGATCAGTC
>JBCDAA010000764.1:0-1563 GCA_039186435.1 Myxococcota bacterium
TCGCGCGTCGCGCTCTTCGCATCGTCGAAGGTCCCCCTCTACCACTTCTACTACGCGATCCGCCTGCTCGATGAAATTCGGCTCATGCGTGGCGACGATCACGAGTTTGCCCTCGTTCGCAGAGGCGCGACACGCATCCAAGACGCGTGCGATGTTCTTCCGATCGAGCGCAGAGGTGGGCTCATCGAGAAGAAGGACCGATGCAGTCTTGTAGAGGGCACGCGCGAAGGCGATTCGCTGGCGCTGCCCCACCGAGAGATTCTCTCCTCGATCCTCTACCAGAGCCTCGTACCCGTGAGGCCGCTCGTGAACGAAGGCGTCGACGCCGGCCCGGCGGGCGGCGTCCAGCATTCGGGCTCGGTCAGGCCGAGGGTCTCCGAGCGTGAGGTTCGCTGCCAGGGTGCCCCGAAAAAGCTGGGGCGTCTGAGACATCCACGACGTGGTTGCGATGCGCTCGGACGCCGCCATGGGGCGCCCGTCTCGTCGGACTTCGCCTCGGTCGGGTTCCAGGACCCCGGAAAGCAGGGCAAGCAGAGTCGACTTCCCCGCACCGCTTTCGCCGGTGACCACGACTAGCTCGCCCGCGTGAGCGATCCAGTTCGCGCCGGAGAGCACCGCGTGACTGCCGTACGCGAACGTGACGGCGTCGACCGAGATACGAGAGATCGGTATCGCTGTGCCGCGAGCACCCGAAGTCGGCTCGGGAATCACGGGAAGCCGAAGGAGCTCATCGATGCGGTCGAGGCACGCCAGCCCCGCCGACCACCCGAAGACCGACTGGGCGAGCCCGAAGAGAGGCCGATACATCAAGAGGAGCGCCACGAGCACCGTCGTGGTGGAGGCGAGGTCGAGGCCGCCGCGCGTCGACCATGCGAACCCGATGGCCCCGGCGACCCCAAGGGCGGCGGCGAGCTCCACGAGCGGGGCCGCGAGCGTCCCCCAGGTCTCCGTCCGAACGGCCTGCTGACGCGAGCGGTCCGCGAGGCGGCCGATTCGGGCTCCCTCGGCCGCCGACGCGCCGTAGGCGCGACGCACCAGCGCGCCGTCGACGGCATCGGCGGTCGAGGCCACGAGTGCGGTCTCGACGTCCATCAACTGGGACTGAAGCCGGCGGGCAGGGCGGGCTCCCGCAATGACGAGCAGGAGGGCCACGGGAAGCATGAGAAGCCCAGAGATGGCTAGTGTAGTATCCACCTTCAGCGCGACTATGGCTAGCGCGGTAGCCACTAGGACACTCCGAACGCCCTGCGCGAGGCCAAAGTGGAGCATCGCACGAAGCCCGTGGACCTCGACTTGCACCCGCGAGGCGAGCGCTCCGTGGGACCATCGCGCCAGCGCCGCGGGGGTGAGGGACAGGACGTGCTCCAAGATTTTACCCCGAATTTCGAAGACAACGCTCTGTTGAAGGCGCGCGGAGACGTGCCCTCGAGCCGTTTCAAATCCGGTTCGCAGGAGGCCGAGGAACAACAGCAAAAGGACGATCGCGCCGAACGACAGGTTCACCGGGCTCTCGCTTTGCCCCGGATCGACAAGAGAACGTTGGGAAACTCCCGCATCCTGAAA
>JBCDAA010000765.1:0-1557 GCA_039186435.1 Myxococcota bacterium
CGCCGTCTGCGACCTCACTCGCGCAGTTTCCGAAGACGAGGTTCGCGAAATCCTCGAGGACGCAGCCGGCTGGACCACCACGGAGCGCGGAACCGACCTCGACGCGTCCCTCGCCACACGCGAGTTCGTCCTTCTCGACAACGCCGAACACGTAGTCGGTTTCCTTCGCGCCCTTCTCGCAGACCTCACAAGCGCACGCTTTGTGGTGACTTCCAGGGTCCCCCTCTCCCTCCCTCGCGAACGCGTGCTCGAACTCCAACCGCTGGGTGACTCCCCCGCGCTCGCACTCTTTCTTACCCGGGCTCGCCGCCGCGCCTCCAACTTCGCCGCGACGGACCTTGAACGCGAAGCCTGCGCCAACATCGTGGAAGTTGTCGGCGGTTGCCCCTTGGCACTCGAACTGGCGGCATCTCGCGCTGCGAGGTCCAGCGCCGAAGGACTCCTTCGCGAACTAAAGCAAAGCGGGCTGGCGGTGCTTCGCTCTCAAGGCGAGCTGACGCTTCGTTTCACGACTCTGCACGAAGCTCTCCACCAATCGTGGCGGCTCCTTTCACCCTCTCTTCAAAACGCCCTTGTCGGCCTTTCGATTCTCCGGGGATCCTGGTCGCAGCAAACGGCTTCCGTCGTGCTCGGTCTCAACTCCGCGGACACCCTCGACATCCTCGACGCGCTTCGCGATCGCTCCGTCGTTCAGATGGATCCGCTGCGCCCGTCGCTCTACCGCGTCTACGAGACCGTCCGCGAGTACGCGCTGCGCCACGCCCCTCCCGACGAACGTGTGCGCGCGCTGCATCGACTCTCCCAAACCCGCCTGGCACGGCGCGCCGGACCTGCGATGTTCGCCCTTTGCGAACTTCCCGACGACGCGCTGAACCTTCGTGTGCTCTTTGAAGGGCACCTCGCGCACGGCGAAGCCTCCCTCGCGCTTCAAGCGCTGCTCCGCATGCGCGTGGCCTACCTCTGCCGAGGCGCCTACCGCGCGTACGACCAGCTCCTCGCCGCCCTCGAGACCAAACTTCGAAATGAAGAAGACCGTCTCCTGTTCACGATGGCGCAAGCGGAGCTCGCTGGCTGGCGCGGAGAGTTTCCCCGCGCTGCAGCTCTAACCGAAAAAGCCCTCGCCCAGGTCGAGAACGACGCGGAAGCGGAGGCGCTCCTTCTTGCGCAGCTCGGTAGCCTCCAGGGCGCGCTCTACAACCCTGCCCACGGAACCGCGCTTCTCGAACGGGCGCAGCATCGGCTCCCGAAGAACGCGTCGCCCGAGCTCGCCGCGTACGTGCACCGACAGCTCGCCATCTTTCTTTTGCTACAGGACCCCGCCGAAGCCGAACGCCGCCTTGAGCGCGTCCTCGGTCTTGCCCGACAGCTTCAGCACGATCGCGCCATGTTGCAGACGCTGGCGCTCCTTGCGATTTCCCGAATCGCCCGAGGATCTCGGGAGTCGGCGCGCGCCGCCGTGCAAGAAGCGGCGGCGCTCTTCCAAGCAGGCGCTTCGGAGGATGCGTCACCGAAGAACGACGAACGCTGGCGCATCGTTCTCTCGCTCATCGAGGGTGC
>JBCDAA010000766.1:0-1551 GCA_039186435.1 Myxococcota bacterium
AGTCGAGGCTTGCGCAGGACATCACCGGATCGCGTGATGAGCAACGTCTGCTTGAAGGCGGCCTTCAGATCGCGTCCGTACGGGAGCGAGCCGAGCGCTTTGAGTCCGACGCGCAGATCTCGGAGCGAAGGCTGGAGAGATTGCTTCGCGACTCTGGTCTAAGCCCCGGAGACGCGGCCGATCTGCAAGACGAACTCGTCGACCCCGAGGCCTTCGATCAGCGCGACCAGCGTATCCGCCTCACTGGCGAAGCTCGCCGATCACTTGGTCGCATCGACGAAAGCGTGAGGGCGGACATTGAGCGAGCGGCCCTTGATGCGGCGACGCAGCGAAACAGCGCGCAGAGCGAGCGATTCCGATCTGACCAGCTGGGCGAGGCGGCCGCGGCGTCGGCGCGGCGTGCTGGGGCTGCTCAAGAAGACCAGGCGGTTGGCTTCTCGGGCCCGGCCGGCGGTGCCACGACGACGCAGACTCGGATCATTCGCGCGGAGGGGGCCGATCCTGCGATTGAAGGTCTCACGCGAGCGACCGAATCCCTCGAGCGCGCGACCTCGCGACCCATCGAGATCACGGTGCGGAACGAAACCGGTTCAGCGCTCGACATCGACACTGATTCAGGGGCGTTCGAGTGACCTGGCGCGACAACCTACGGCCGGGGAGCTTTCGCGGCGTGCCGTTCTTCGTCGAGCGCGCACGAACGGAGCTCCGGATCTTCGCGCACGAGCAAACCTTCCCCGATCGTACTGCGGCAGAACGCGCCATCCGCGTGGTCCCCCTCGGGCATGGTCCCCGCCGTTTTTCGGTTTCGGCCTACGTGATCGGCGACGACTACATGGAGCGGCGCGACGCATTGGAGGCGGCGCTACAGCAACCCGGACCGGGCCGGCTCGTTCATCCGTACCGTGGGGATCGCACCGTCTCGATCGTCAACGTGATCCGCACTGAGGAGTCGCCACGGGCCGGCGGTCGCGCGAGCATCGAGTTTACCTGCGTCGATGTGTCGGAAGCTGCTCTAGCCAGTCGAGCGGACACACAGGCGATCGTCGATCGCGACGTGGACGCGTTCATCTCGGAGCTCGCGGACGAATTCGACGCCTCTTACCTCGAGGAAGCTACCGATAGCTCGATCGCCGCGGAGTCGGTCCGGCGATTCAACGGCGCGTCAAGCGCGCTTCGAGGGGCTTCCCAGGCGATCTCTCAGCAGCTTGGCGTGATCGACAACTTCGCGAATCGCGTCCGAGCTTTTGAGGGGGACCTGACTCGCATCGTCGCGGCACCGAGCGCAGCGGCAAGGGCGTTTCTCGGCGCGGTGGGCGCTGTTGCGGGCCTTCCCGCATCGGTGATCGACGCGGCGGTGCAGTCGATCGCATCGGTTCGCACGGTCGTCGACGATACCCTGGACGCCTTCGCGCCCCTCGCTCGATACGGTCGCAACGAGCCGCCTCTCCCTGCGGTCTCTGGAGGCGACCAGGCGCAGCTACGCCTTGTCGACGCGGTGAATACGCTCGTGCGTGGCGCGGCCATCTTCGAAAGCGCTCGCGCGATCGGCAC
>JBCDAA010000767.1:0-1545 GCA_039186435.1 Myxococcota bacterium
CGCGAACTCCGCGCGAGCGGCTGCCGCCTCCTGGAACGAAACCGCCTCCGGAAGCGCCACGTCGAGCGTCGCGGCGCGCGCCGATGCGATCTCTGAGCCGTCGTGGAACAGCGCGGCGCTCCGGCCCTCCGTCACCACCATCATGTTGGTTTCGAGTGGGATGGGGCGCTTCAGGGTGACTTCGACCGCGCCATCGAAGTGTTTGGCGATCAGACCGACCGCGTAGCCTCCGTTGCCCGAGTTCGGGGGGCCGTTGAACCGGCTGGCGATGCGGGCGTCGTGGGTGGTCGGGTTGGTGACGATTGCTTCTGCGATTCCGTTTGCCATGGTGGCCTCCTCTTCTCACTCGCCAAACTAGAGAGAAGGCCTGCGAAGGTCCTTGGGGGGCCCTTACCGAACCCTTAGCTTTCGGAAGTCACCGAATACACTTCGGTTTCACGGTCTCCAATCGTGATGGAGGCCTCCGCGGGTCGGAACGCGAGGTCGCTTCCCGGCACGAGGTCGACGACGATGCGCGAGGCCCGTAGCTCGGCCGCGCTTGCGCCTGTCGCCAAGCTGGCCGCGACGTCGAACGCCGGCCCTGAGGCATCGGCGCCGACCCGCACCACCTCTCCGGTGTGAACGCCGCAGCGGGCGTCGAGCGCCTCGGCGACTTCGGCCCCGCATCGAAGTGCACGGATCGGCCCATCGAAGTAGGCGCGCCAAGTGCCGGTCACGATGCGTCCTTTGAAGTGGCTCACCCGCTCCTGCCAGACCGAGCGATCCGCATCCGCGGGTGCGTCCACCACCAGCGCCGTACTGAGGAATCGATCTTCTTCCACCGGTATGCGCTCTTGGTCGATTACCCATCGAACGCTTTCCAGCATGGCTTCTCGTCCCCCGAAGAAAAAGATGTGGTCGTCCCCCTCGAGCTCCGTGTAGCGCGCGCTCGGGATGTGCTCCGCGAGGTAAGAGCCGCTTCGCGGATCCACCATTTGGTCGTCCGACGCTTGCAGTACGGCGGTGGGCACGCGGATCGACGGCAGCAGCGCCCGAAGGTCGATGCGCAGGTTCATGTCGAGGAGGTCGAGCGCGCCGCCTGGGCTCGTCCCCTCCTGTTCCGCGAAGGCCACCCAATCGACGAAGACCGGGTCGGTGCCCTGACTCGGAGAGATCGCGCGAAGGGACGCCCCTTTACCCCAGCCCCCCTGGATGTAGCTCCGAAGCCTCACCATGGCCTCCGAAGCGTAGCCGTGCGGGTAGCCGGCGGCCTTGGTCATCCGCGGAAACGCACCCGAAAGCACGAGCCCACGCGTTCTTTCGGGGTAGGTCGCCGCGTACAGCATGGCGAGCGCTCCGCCCTCGGAGAAGCCGATGAGCACCGCCTCGTCGGACTCGCATGCCTCGAGGACGACGCGAAGGTCGTCCATGCGCTGCTCATGGCTTGGCAGACTCTTCACGCGATCGGAGAGCCCGGTCCCGCGCTTGTCGAGCATGATCACGCGGCCGAGCTGCGACAGTGCTTCCATCGCCCCGCGCACTCGGGGATGATGGAACATCGCGCGC
>JBCDAA010000768.1:0-1501 GCA_039186435.1 Myxococcota bacterium
ACCCTCGGACCCACCGGCGCCTTCGGCGTGCACTGGGGCCCCTGGCGTGCGCTTGTGGGCGCGAGTGCGGACCGCATGCTCACCGCTGCGAGGGTCGCGTCCGGCGACGCCATCGAAGTCCATCTGTGGTCCGCATTTGTCGGGGTGTGTGGCGAAGTCTCCGTCGCCCTCGGATGCGCGAGCATCGACGTCGGCCAGCTTGCCGCGCGAGGACGAGATCTCGCCAACGAGTCGCTTCGGCGCGATCGCTACGGGGCGCTGCGCCTCTCGGGTGGCGTGGAGTTCGCGCTGGCCGGACCGCTTTCGCTGCAGGCGCTTGCGGAGCTTCGGATCCCGTGGTTCCGCACGCATCTCGTCATCGAAGACGAGCGCGTCTGGTCGCTGCCGCGGGCGTCGGCGCGAATTTCTCTCGCGCTCGTCTTTCGATTTGGGCAACGGATCGACGACACCGCGACAAGTACAGAACGGTGAGTGCGCCCTCGTTCGAAGCGGTGTTTGACGCGGAGTTTGCGTACGTGCGCAGGTCGCTTCGGCGGCTTGGGGTGCGTGAGGCAGACGTGGAGGACCTCTGTCAGGATGTGTTCCTGCTGATTTATCGTTCTCTCGACCGTTACGACCCGAGCCGCCCGATTCGCCCGTGGCTCTTCGCGTTCGCGTTTCGTGTGGCGTCGAACTACCGGCGCGCCATGCGGAACTGGAAAGAGGAACCGGCGAGCGATCCTCCCGAGCAGGCGGCCGCCGGCGATCCGGAGTCGCGCGTCGCGCAGCGTCAAAAGACCGACCGAGTTCTCGAGGCACTCGCGTCCCTCAGTATGGAAAAGCGCGGCATCCTCATCATGTTCGACATCGATGACTTTCCGGCGCCGGAGATCGCGTCGGCGCTCGATGTGCCGGTGAACACGGTCTACTCGCGCGTTCGGCAGGCGCGCCAAGAACTCAAGCGCTCGTTGAAGCGCCTGGAAGCACGCGGAGGCGAGGTATGAGCGACCACGACCAGCCTCCCGAAAAGGATCCGGGACTTCAGGGCGTGTACGACGCGCTCGCCTTTGACGAAGACGTCACCGACGCGAAGGCGCGGGTGTGGTCCAAGGTCTCGAGCGACGTTTCGCTGATCGCATCCGCTGGAACGCTGGGCGGATTCCTCGGACGCGGCTTCGAGCTTGTTCCGAGCCTCAAGGCAAAGGTCGCGCTCGTCGCCCTCGGCCTGATGGCGGGGGGCGCAGCCGTGGGGATCGCCGTCGATCGAACCTTCGTGCGACCTGCGGAGACGCCGCGCCCTGCGGTTGTCGAAGCGGTGGAACCGGCACCCGATCCGGTAGAGCCGGCGCCGTCGGAACCGGAACCAGAACCAGTCGTCGAGGAGCAGCCCGAGCCTCCCACAATGCGTGAAACGGTCCCGCCAAGGGAGCGCCCGCAGCGACAGGTCGAACCGGCGCAGACGCCCATGGACGATCCCTTGCCGCCCAGCGAGCTGGCCCGAGAGCGCACGATGATCGACGCG